>JAUVBB010000476.1 GCA_030591445.1 Deltaproteobacteria bacterium
CGGGCGCCGTGACATTGTGGACACAGGCGCTGGGTCATGAAGGCGTCGATCTCGGTGCGCATGGCCTCGGAGGCGGTGTCGTGAAAACGGCGTTGCAGATTGGGAATGACGCCCTCAAAGGCGCGGCGAAACTTGTGGCTCATTCCTTCTCGCTTGAGCTTGAAGTCGAGCTCTTCTTCGCCGCTGCCGTACAGGACAATGTTGCGCGCCTGGGCCGTCAAGTTTTTGAAAGGCGTATCCATGTCAAAGCCGAAACGTTCGGCCAGGGTTGCGAGCATCTGCGCTTGATAGCCGGTGTGCTTTGCCCCCCAGGGTGCGATGGCTCCTTCCCGCAAGCTCAAAGCAGGATCGGGTACTACCAGCTCCGGATCCAGGAAGCGGAGCTGGCCCAGACCGTCGCACTCGGGGCAGGCCCCGTGGGGACTGTTGAAGGAGAACAGGCGCGGACTGAGCTCGGGCAAACTGATACCGCAGTTGATACAGGCATGCCGCTCGGAAAATAGCAGATCTTCTCCGTCGACCGGCGCAATGGCGACCAAACCGTCAGCGAGCCGCAAGGCCGTCTCTACTGAGTCCGTGAGCCGACCGCGGATATGGGCTTTGTTCACCAGTCGATCTACATAGACATCGATGTGGTGTTCTTTCTTGGCATCGAGATCGAGGTCCTCGTCCAGATCGTGCAATTGTCCGTCGAGGCCAATACGGGAAAAGCCTTGCCCCCGCAAGTCGGCTAGCAATTTACGATGTTGGCCCTTGCGACCGCGCAAGACCGGGGCCAGGACCGAAAAGCGGCTTCCCATCGGAAGGGCCAGTACCTGATCGACAATTTCTTCCACCGTCTGAGTACGGATGGGTTGTTGGCAAGAAGGGCAATGCGGATCGCCCACCCGGGCGAAAAGTAGCCGCAAATAGTCGTAGATCTCGGTGACCGTACCCACGGTGGAGCGCGGGTTGTGGGAGACTGATTTTTGCTCGATAGAGATGGCGGGCGACAGACCTTCGATCTCGTCAAGGTCCGGTTTGGCCATCTTGTCCAAGAATTGCCGGGCATAGGTAGAGAGCGATTCAACATAACGGCGCTGTCCCTCGGCATAGAGAGTGTCAAAAGCCAAGGAGGATTTTCCCGACCCGCTCGGACCAGTAATGGTGATCAAGTTGGCCCGCGGCAGGGAGAGACTAATATTTTTTAGATTGTGTACCCGGGCGCCGCGTATGCGGATGAAGCTGGGGGCTTGCCGGCTCAATCGCGTACTCCGGTCCGGACCATTTGGGCCGCCAGCGCGATGGCGCGGCGCATGCTTTCGGGATTGGCTCGTCCCGCTTCGGCGATGTCGTAGGCTACTCCATGATCGGGAGAGGTGCGGATCAAGCCCAGACCCAAGGTCACGTTGACCGTCTCGGCAAAGTGCAAAGTTTTGACGGGAGCCAGGCCCTGATCGTGGTAGAGCGCGACCACCGCATCGAATTTTCCCGCCAGAGCCTGGACAAATACCGCATCGCCAGGTATGGGACCGCTTACCGTAAGCCCTTGGGCGCGCAGGATTTCGACGGCCGGTGCCAGTATCGATCTCTCCTCCGGGCCGGCCTCGCCATCGACTTCGCCGTGTGGGTTCAAGGCGGCCACCGCCAAGCGGGGAGGACTGGCGAAAAAACGATGTAGCTCCCGGGCGGCCAAACTTACGGTTTGGACCAAATCGTCTACATTGAGTACGCTTGCCACTTTGGCCAAGGGAACATGGGTGGTGGCCATGACCACCTTCAAGCTGGGGCTGGTCATCAGCATGACCGCGCGCGGGGCCTGGAAACGCCAGCTTAGCCACTCGGTATGGCCGGGGCCGGGCAAGGCGCAGACAACCAGTGCTTTTTTGTGAATGGGTCCGGTAACCAGGGCATCGAATTCACCGTTTTGGTAAGCGACGGCGGCGGCTTCCAGGCAGGCGCCCTGGATCAGGCCGCCCGCGCGAGTGAAGTGACCCAGTTGTCGGCCCGCGGGGCCAAGCTCGCCTACCGGGCGCAGGGGAAAATCCATAGCCAGGCCGAGCCTTTGGGCGCAGTCGGCAAACACCGCCCGATCGCCGAACACCAGCGGGGCGATTTCAGCGCGGGGGGTGACAGCCAAGGCGCGGAGAATGACCTCGGGGCCGATCCCGGCCGGATCGCCCATGGTAATGCCGATGCGAATCACAGCTTGATGTCAATGAAAGCGCTTTGACGGAGTCGGCCTAGCCACTCGCTCATCGCTAGGGCGAATTTTTCGCGGTAGATGATGCCGCGAATGTCGCGTTCTACATCCGCCATCGCTTGCGCGCCATCGCTGCCACGATCGGTTACCAGGATAATGTGATAGCCCAGTTTGGTGCGAACCAGATCGCTTTGCTTGTCTTTGCCCAGGGCGAAGGCAACCTTTTCGAAGGCCGCCATCATGTCGCCGCGGCGGAACCAACCCAGATCGCCGCCCTGGGCGCCACTGGGGTCATCGGAAAATTCCTTGGCGACTTCGCCAAAATCTTTTCCAGCTTTGAGTTGACCCAGTGCCTTTTCGGCCTTCTTGCGGATTTCGATCTCCTGGCTGGGATCGGACTGGGGCGGGACCAGAAACAGGATGTGGCTGGCTCGTACTTTCTCTTTGGCGGCGCCACTCAAATAGTGCGCTTGGTAATAGGCGGCCACGTCCTTCTCGCTGATTTGAATACGGGCTCTCAGGTCGGGGTTGTTGCGCATTTCGACATCGATCAGCTTTTGTTTTTCAAGTTGTTTGCGCAGCTCCTTTTTCAGATCTGTCTCGGTTCGTCCATCCATGGCCAGGGCCTCGGCCAATTGCTTGGCCGTCATATTGTTGGCCTTGCGCACTTGCTCGAGTTGCTTGTCCACATCTTCTTCGTTCACGACGATCTTGTTCTTGCGCGTTTGCTGGCGAAACAAAGTTTTCTCCACCAAGGCCTCGAGGGCCTGTTTTCGGATCTGAAGCTTACGCTCGACTGCTTCTGCCAAGGGCAGAGAGACCGGCACTTCGTCCAGGGCCGTCTGGCAGAGTAGATCTACTTCGCTGAGCAGGATCACTTCGTTGTTAACCGTGGCCGCGATTCGATCGAGGACCCGCGCCGTAGCCGGCAAAGCAACGGTGATTGCCAACAAAATACCAATTAGACTTCTTCCCTTCGACATGGCCTGCACACTCCTATGGGTTCGGTGGCTGCTTGGCGAACGGGATCAATGTAGCTGATCTAGAAGACCCAGATCCCGTTCGATACTGGCGGCGTCACGTAAGGTGCGGATGTAGTAGCTTTCCGCTTCCCGGGTCTTTTGTTCCATGATTTTACGCTCGATTCGGGGCCGGGCCGTGTCCAAGTCGAGCTCGCGCGCTGGCCGCCGATCAACGAGTTGAAAAAGATGGAAGCCATAGGGCGAAGGCACCACCCGCGACACGTGGGCAGACCACAATTTGAAACATTCCTCTTCGATGGCCGGGGGCATGATGCCGCGGGCAAAATAACCCAAGTCGCCGCCGTCTTTTCCTTCTGGTCCTAGCGAGTGCTTGCGGGCCAGGGCCTCGAATTTTTCTCCGCGTAGAATCTGTTTGCGAATTTGGCTGGCCGTTTCTTCTGTTTTGGTGACTATTTGCCGGACCCTAACTTGTTCCGGTTCCCGGAACTCATTCGGGTGTTTGTTGAAATAACTTTCGATTTCTACCGTGGATACCGCGATTCGATCCACCACCTCCCGTTTGAGCAACTTGTGCACCAGCAGGGAGGTCTGGGTCTCCTGGCGATAAGACTGTAGAGATTTGCTTTTTTTCAGTAACTCTTCTTCGACTCCGCCGGGCGGGTACTGATCGAAGATCAATTGCAAGGAAGCATCGACCAGCTTAGGATCCAAAACGATGCGGCGTTTGCGGGCTTCTTGTAGCAGTAGCTTGACGTCGATCATGCGTTCAAGCAGCTCGGATTTGATCCGGCCCGCTCGCTCACCGGCGGAGAAAAAGCCCTTACCGCCGGCCTCCTTGACGGTGTTGAGCGTCTTTTGGAAATCGGCGATGGAGATAACTTCGCCGTTGACCACCGCCAGTGTTTTGGGGGCCGAGCGCGGTTTACTTTGGTTGGAACGACAGGCGAGCGACTGGCTGCCGGCGAGCAGCAGCAAGCAGCAGCCGGCGCGAGCCAAAATCGTAGCCCATCCCCGGCCGGCAATGCGACGGCTTGTAGTTTCTGGTCTCATGCTCGCTTAATGTTTTCGCACCGGCTTGGGCGGTCGCTGAATCTTGCCGGTTCTCAGCTGCGGCGGTAGAGCCCGGGGCTTCAACTGGCCTGATTTCGACGGTTGGATCTGGATGGGGCCTTTGCCCGGGATCTGCAGCCTTGGTTTGGCGTTGTTGGGCATGGTGGGTGCGTCGCTCAAATCCACTTTGGCTTGCTCCACCTGCTTGTCGAAAATAACCACCTTGGCTTTTTCTTTTAGCTCGGCGACATAGGCCTTATAGCTGTCGCCGCGCGCGCGGGCGAACAGGGTGGTGCGGATTTGCTCGCGCACTTTTTCCAGGGGCAAATCAATGGCTGGTTGCTTGCCTGACTGACGCAGGATGGATAGGCCCTGCTCTTCTTCAATGATGGCACTGATCGCATTGGTTTGTTTCAGGGCAAAGGCGGCGGTGGCAAGCTGCTTGCCAAAGGCGCCTTCGAGCTGGGCCTGGGTCCTGAAGTTGGTGTCACCGCCGATGCGCTTGGTAGCCTCGTCCTCTGATTTTTCCCTCGCCAGCTGGATGAAAAGACGTCGATCTTGTGGTTTGGCTTGCAACTGTGCCAAAACTTTTTTTGCCCGCGCCCGGGCTTCTTTTCTGAGCTTGGCATCTTTCTTGGGGCCAGAGAAGAAAATCCGGTGCACTCTCACCTTTTCGGCGGAATGATATCGATCGTGGTTTTCCTGGTAATATTTCTGAATTTCCTCGTCTGCGATCTGGATTTGTTTGGCTCGCTTTTGGTTGAATTCCTGGTTGATCAAGAAGCGGGCCAGGATTTTTTTATAGCCGCGGACCACTTCCTGATCCTTGTCAAGCCCCAGGCGCATGGCCTCGGCGACCATGGCTTCTCTTTCGACCAGGCTTTGTAGGAATTTCCTTTTTTGTTCTACCGACTTATATCGAGTTCGCACCAGCCGGTTTTGCTGGTTGATCAGTTTTTCGAACTCTTCCAGACTGA
>JAUVBB010000243.1 GCA_030591445.1 Deltaproteobacteria bacterium
AGGTTCGCACATGGGGTGCGACGTAAGACAGGAAGCCGGTGAGATTCCGGCGCGAACCCGTCACGGTGTTCGGTCAAGTCCGTCCAATAAGCCACTGGGTTGTGACCCGGGAAGGCGGGCGGAATAAGGGCCGTTAGTCCGGAGACTGGCCTGGGCGTTCCCATTGAACCACCGCCTCGCGGAACTGGGCGGAGTGGGACCGATGATGAAGAACGCGCTTCTTTTCAAAACTCACATCAGCTCGGTCGGCCGGTCGGTGGTTCTTATCTCTCATCCCCTAGGAGGAGCGAAGCATGAAAACTGGAACCGTGATCTATTTGACCGACGCCGCCAAGGCCACTGAACAATTGGAAGACGAAAGCGCCATTCGAAATTTGGGCCTGGACCCGGCCTGGACGCTTATCGCCGCCTCGCAAACCGGTTTCTATGAGATGGCCGAGGCCACCCAGGAACTGATTCGTCGGGGTGCCCAGCATGTCGAGGCAGTCCGTGCCCAGTGGGATAGGCAGGGTTTGACCCTCTTTGGTGAGTACCTGCGTGTATTTGGCTGAAGCTAGGACGACAACAAATCATCATCGAGGTCGTGTTTCTTTAGTTTCTTTTCGTACTTTGCCCGCGAAATGCCGGCTTTGTCAGCGGCGGCCGCGGTATCGCCGGCCGCTTCATCCAGGGTAAAGATCAAGTAGCTTCTTTCCAGCGCCAGGATGGCCTGGTTTCGGCAATCAGACCAATTTAATTGATAATCGGGCTGAATTTTTGCCCCGGGCGAACCTGGCTGATCCGGGTAATTTGCGCTGGCGCCCAAATCGAAGGATTCGAGGGAGTCGGTCATGTTACCGGGCAGGGAACGGGCGATGGTCATTTCCAGCTCGCGGACATTGCCCGGCCAGTGGTAATTGATGAGTTGGACAAAGGCGTCGTGTCCAAGTTTGGACACACAAGTACCAAACACGGGGTTTTTTCTTTGGATGATTTGCAAGGCGAGTTCGTGACGATCCTCGATGACCCGGTCGTCGAGACTGGGAATCCGGATACGTTGCTCATTGACTCGATAATACAAGTCGGCGAGTAATTCTCCTTGAAACACCAAGGATTGGAGATCTCGATGACAGGAGGACAGGATGCGGCAATCGACCGGTTGGGCTTCTTTGCGATTGGGCCGTTGGTAATCGCCGTGGGTCAGCAGGCGGAGCACAATGCCTTGTTTCTCGAAGGGAATCAGATGGAGGCCCTTTATCAGCAGGGTTCCGCCTCTGGTTCGGTCCAGCACTTCGTATAGCTCGCTTTCGATTTGGCTAGCGGAAATGACAGCCATATTGATAACCACGAAAGGACCTGATCTCCTGTCACTAAGGAGATGAATCCATTTTGCGGCCACTTCTTTCCCGGTTCCAGCCGCGCCCACCAGCAAAACGTGACAGTCGAGCTTGGCCATTCGCCTGATATCGTTGTTGACCGAGGCCATCACTCCCCGAGTACCCACGAAATCGGGCAGATTCCCGATCCAGGCACCCACGTCTTTGGCACTGGGGCGGGATGTGCTTTCCTCGGTATGGGTTGTTTCCATGCAGAGATGATAAGATTCAATGCCTCGGCTGATGCTGTTGATGAAGGCTTCCGGATCGACCGGTGCGCGTAAACTTTCGAAGATCCCGTATTTTCCAGCCCGGGTGACAAGATTTGGGCCATAGTCCTTGGAGATGATAAGCACGGCGGCATCGCCGGCTGCCTCTTGCAGCAGGTCGAGTTCGTGATCGGATCCATCGGTCTCCGCCACCAGCAAGGTGGGCTTTTCCGACTTGGTGACGGCTTGCATCTCTTCTATGTTGTCGATAAAGATAGTGTCAAACTCGTCCTTGGGCAGGTTCGCCCGAATCATTTTCTGCAGGGCCTCATCGCTTACCCGGAGAAGAATGCGGGGAAGGAGCACGCTGGCCAGTCTTTTAATTTCTTTAATGAGGGTCATTTCCCGTTCACTGAGATCGATAAACTCAACCCCGTAGCCCCACTTCCAATCGCGCTGTCCCTCAACGGCGCGTACTACGCGGGCCCGGAGCACCATGAATTGATCGGACCAGGGGTCGCCGATCACGGTGGCGATTTCGCCTCCGGGTTGGTAATCCTGGTCGGTATGGAAAAAGGCGCCGTGCTCGCTGATGTTGACCACCTGTGGTGTGGCGAGGGCACTGACTTCGGTCGAGGCGATGCAAAGACGTGCCCGAGCGCGGCTGCTTCTTCGTTTGTCGGCGGAATTTTCTTTCATTTTTTACCCACTGCTCGATAGAAACGGTTCGCCATTATACATAAGAGGCATCGAACATGCCAATTGCACCGCCCGAATTAATTAAATTTTTACCGACGAATAGTGTCACATTTAGAATTTTGGTACATGTCTCAAGCCACTATGAGACGGAGTAAGTGAGTGTAGTATTTCTGGCTTGGCTGGCTGGTATTTGTATCCCTGGCGAAAACTACATAATCCATTGAAATTTATATGTATTGCATAGAATTTGAGAATTCTTTCTGTTTGAGCTGTTGGTTTTGGGCAACAATATCTCGGACGGGAGCTGTGCTTAATGTCTCAGATAATTTTGATTAGATCAGTAGACGAAATCCGTTATTCTGGTAACTCACCGAAAAGACAATGTTCTTGTATACCTGTAATATTATACAAATCAATGAGTTATGTAATGTTTATTCCGATTGGCCATTTTTATCTTTTGGCCTGAAATAATGGCCAGTTATGGCATAGATCCTGCAGGAACCATGGTGCACCTTTACAGGGAAGGTGTAAATAGGTTCAAGTAAAAGCTTCAAGGGATGGGAAGGGAAGCTCGCAAACGAACCAAAAGACAATGGGGAAGAAGGAGATGATTCCTTCTTTTGGAAGCGGTCTGCCGACAAATGTCATTTATAACATTCGTTCGGCGGGCACAGCCTAGGAGGGTTCGCCTTGTTCGTAGATAATGTCTTACCAGTGGTCATGGTTGTGACCAAAATCATGCTTGCCGTCCTGGTGGTGATTTTCTTCATCAGCGGGTTGGACGAGCTATTTATGGACCTGTTCCATGCCTTTCGCAGTTGGTACCGCAGAATCTTTGTGTTGCCCAAATACCGGCCTTTGACCGAAGAGCAGCTGTTGGCCAATCCCGAGCAAACGGTAGCCGTGATGATTCCGGCCTGGGATGAGTCGGCCGTTATCGGTCGTATGCTAGACAATTTGGCCCGCACGATTCGCTACTCGGATTACCACGTTTTCGTCGGCACCTATCCCAATGATCCGGCCACGGCCCAGGAAGCCGAGCGCATTGCTGCTCGCTTCCAGAATGTGCACGTGGTGGTGGGACCTCATGACGGCCCGACCAACAAGGCCGATTGTCTCAATGCCATTTACCAAGGCATCGCCGATTACGAAAAAAAGGAGAATCTTTCTTTTCAGATTTTTGTCATGTCCGATTCCGAGGATGTGCCCCATCCTTTATCATTAAAGCTTTTCAACTATTTGATTCCGCGTAAGGACATGGTGCAGCTGCCGGTTTTGCCCATGCCGGTGCGTTGGAAAAACTTTACCGAAGGTCACTACATCGACGAATTTGCCGAAAACCATTCCAAAACCATGTTGGTGCGCGAACGGCTCAGCCACACCATCCCGTCGGCCGGCACCGGTACTGCCTTTAGCCGTCATGCCTTACAGACCGTGTCCGAGTCGAAGCAAGGCCGCTTATTCGACACCGGTTCTTTAACCGAGGACTATGATTTTGCCTTGAAGCTGGGACACTTCAATCTCAAGCAAATTTTTGTCAAGCAAGGTATCTGGCGCACGGTGACGCGCAAACGCTGGTTTAGCGACAAGGCCAAAGTGACACGCCAGGAAGAAATCATTGCGGTTCGTTCATTTTTTCCTAACAAGCTTGGCGATGCCATCCGGCAAAAAACCCGCTGGGTGGTTGGTATCTCCTTGCAGGGCTGGGCGCGGCTGGGCTGGAAAGGCAATGGCTGGACCAAATACATGTTGGCCCGAGACCGCAAGGGTCTGGTGACCAATGTAGCGCACGTACTTGGCTACTTCGTGGTGGTATTGATCCTGGGTTTGTGGCTGGCACGCTGGTTGATAGACGACTTCTATCGCTATCCGGCCTTGGTCGAACCGGGATCGCTCACCTGGTACCTGCTCATCGTTAACCTGGGTTTCTTGCTGCTGCGCTTTGGCCACCGGGCCTTTTTTGTGCATCGCATCTATGGTCGCAAACAGGCTTTTCTCTCGGCGCCCCGCCTGGTGTGGGGCAATTTCATCAACTTCTTGGCCACCATCCGGGCGATTGGTTTGTATCTGCGGCATCTGTGGAACCACAAAGCCTTGGCCTGGGATAAGACCGATCACGTTTTTCCCACTGCCCAGGAGTTGCAAGCCTATCGTGCCCGGCTAGGGGACTTGCTGATTGAAAAATCTTTTCTCACCGTCGAACAGCTGAATCTGGCTTTGGCCGAGCAGAAAAAAACCAAGAAGCTCTTGGGCAGCATTCTCATTGAACAGGGAGTGGTTCAACCCGAACAGTTACTCGAAGCGCTGGGCCTGCAGTTGAGTGTGTCCACCCGCGAAATCGATCCTTTTGCCACCCCCTTGGATGTATTGGGACTGGTGCCGCAATTGCTGGCGGCTCGTTACTCGATTTATCCACTGGAAGAGGATGCCAACGGCAGCCTGGTCCTGGCCAGTGAACGGATATTGAGCCGAGAGGAGAAGGCGCAGTTGGAAAGCAGCCTGGGCCGGGCCATTCGCTTATGCTTGACCACCCAAGGCGACGTGGCCTTGGCCATTCGCTTGGGTTATGGGCGACAGAGCAAGAGCACCCCGGTATCGATGCAGGCACCTCATCTGGGACAAATTTTGCTGCGGAAAAACTTGGTGAGTAAGGCAGAATTGGCCCGGGCCTATCGGCAGCAAAAAGACTCATACCTGCGTCTGGGTGACAGTTGTGTCGCAGAAGGATTACTCAATGCGCAACAAGTCGGTCAGGCCGTGCAGCATTACACCGCCTCGCGTAATGGTTACCGAACTTTCGGCCAGTTTCTGTTAAGCAAGGGTTTGTTGAGCGCGAATGATTTAAAAAAGGCCTTGGATGCCCAGAAAAAGAGATTTCGATCCCTGGGGCGAACCCTGGTGGAAATGGGCGCACTCTCCGAAGATGCGCTTCACCTGGCCTTGAAGGAGCAGTCCAGTGCAAGCATCTAATCGAGACAAGTTCGTTTTTGGCGCCATCATCCTTTCCTTGCTCTTGGCCCTGCCGGCACTGGGCGCCAGCGCCGAATCTTCTGCGGCCGAGCAAATGCCGTATCGGCATCTACTAGACGTCGAGCGCGACGAAAACTGGTTACAGGCCGAGTTACGCAAGCATCGCAGTTTTCCTCATCTCGACCGGGCCTATCAATTGCTGAACCAAGGACAGCGGCCTCAGGCCCTGGAAGAAATTCGCAGCTTTCTGCGTTTTGATCCCGAAGAACTTTCGGTGCGGGTGATGTATTTCACCCTGCTCTACGAAGAGAAACAGTTCGCCGACGTAATTAGTCAAGCCTCGGTGGTGCTGGAAAAGCAGCCCTTGTTGGTGACGGCCCATCTATATCGCGGCTATTCCCATCAGCACCTGGGGCAGGTCGACCAGGCCCTGCAGGATTTTTCGGCGGCCCTGGACTTGCGGGACACCGAACCTGCGCATCGTCGCCAAGCCTTACAGGCCGTAGCCCATCTGGCCCTGCGCCAGCAGCGCTACGCCCAAGCTCTGGCTGCTTTGAACGAGTTGGCCAAGAAAGAGCAATCCTTCACGGTCCATATCCAGCGGGCCAATGCTTTGCGGGGGTTGGGTCGTCTGTCCCAGGCCGCCACTGCTTTGACCCAGGCCATTGATCGGGCCCACGGGCGCAGCCAAAAGCTGCAAGGCTACTTGGCTCTGGCCCAGGTGGATGAAAAGCGTAAAGATTGGCCCTCGGCCGAAACGTCTTTGCGGGCGGCGTTGGCACTCGATGCCGGCAATATCCAGATCCTGGAGTCCTTGCTTCGCTTGAATCGGGTCCAGAAAAAATCGCAAGCCACCGTGCAGGCAATACATGCCTTGTTGGCCCAGGACCTTGAACGCTCGCGCCGGGCACAGCTCTTGCTCGAATTGGGTTGGTCGCGGCAGGCGGCCGGCAAGGGCAGGCTGGCGCTATCTGCTTTTGAGAAAGCCGACACCGCCCAGCGTTCGGCAAAGACGCTGCTGGCCCTAGCCGGGGCTCATGAGAACCTAGGGCAGTTGCTGCAGGCCATCGAGGCGCGCAGGCTGCTGCAAAAAAGAAGGCCAAGTGGAAGAAACGGTTTGGCCCTGGGGATTTTGTGGGCCCGGAAGGGTCAGCCCCGAAAAGCCTTACAAAGTCTGCAAAAAACCTTGGCGAATAAACTGACGGGGCCGCAAAGAGCGCAGGTCCATCAAGCGCGGGCGCTGTTGTTGGAGAAGCTGGGTGAGCCTGCCCGGGCGCTTCAGGCCTACCGGCAGGCGCTCAAGTTCCGGCCGCGGGATCCGCAACTGCTCTTTGCCGTGGGTGAGCTGGCCTTGCAAACGAAAGACAACCAGACCGCTATCCGGGCCATTGAAAAGGGTTTGCGCAGGCAAGCCCGGCCGCAGGCTTTGCGTGCTTTGGCGCTGGCCTACCAGCGCACCAACCGGGTGGACGATGCCATAGATACCTATGACCGCTTGGGCCAGACTTTGCCCGGCGATCTCATGCAAGTGGCCCAACTGACCTTTCAAAAACGTCAATACCAACAAGCGGCCGAATTATTTGTCCAGGCCCACCAACGCAAGCCCGATGAATGGGCCTGGTTGCTGATGGCCGGCAGAAGTCATGCCATGGGCGGGCACTGGTCGTCGACCATCGAGGTGTTGGAACCCTTGTTGCTGGCGGCCAAAGCCACCGATCTTCAGCAATCACAGGCAGCCGAGTTGTCTGGTTATGCGGCCGCCAAGTTGGGCCGTTTTGAACGCGCGCGCGACTTGTTAGAAAAGGCCTTGGCGCGGGGCCAGGATCGTCCGCAAATACATCAAGACTTGGGCTTCGTGTTCTATCAGCTGGGTCAATGGCAGCAAGCGGTCGCGCATTTTCGGGCGGCGAAAAAGGGCAAGCAAGATCCCTGGTCCGAGGTGTATCTAAGCCGTTGCTATGGCCGTAGCGGAAAAACCGGCCTTGCGGTCGATCATCTGCAAAACGCGCTTTCGCGCCTCGACGACCTGGAGCCTGGCCAGCGGCGGCAGCTGCTTGACGAATTGGGTCATCTATATTTTGCCCAGCCCAATTACAGTAAGGCGGAGGCTGCCTGGACGCGCGCCCAGGCGCTGGGTTCCACTCCGGCGCTAAACTTTCAATTGGCCCGGGTCCGTTTGAAGTTGCTAGAGCCGGAAAGGGCGCGCCAAGCCTTGCTGGCAACCGATCCTGCCTTGCTGACCATCGACTTGCGGGTGGAGCGGTTTTTGGAGCTGGCCTATATTGCCACCCAGGAAAAACAACATCCATCGGCCGTCTCGCTCTTGACCGAAGCCCTCGCCATCCGGCCGGATGCCCGTTTGTATTCGCTGCTTAGCAACAACCAGTCGGCCTTGGGGCAAACGGCGGCGGCCCGCAAAACTCTCGAGCAGGCAATAAGTTTGCGCCCGGGTAACGATGCTGATCAAATCGCCTTGGCTTATTTGGAACTGCGGGAAGGACAAGATGCCGCGGCCGCCGATCGATTTGAAACGGTGCTGAAGAAAAGTCCCGACCGCCTGGGCTTGGCCCCGGAACTGGCCTATGCCCGGCTGCGCCTAGGTGACAACGAACAAGCGGATGTCTGGTTTTCCCGGGCCATTGACAATGAGCCATTGCGGCTGGCCATGGCGCCTACCAAGGCCGACGAAATTACCCGTTCGACCGAAACCATGCGTAGCGAGCTTCGTGCCTTGCGCAATCGCTTTGATGTCTCGGCTTACTGGACCTACACCAGCGACGAACGCGAGTGGGTCACCCGTAGTGGCAACGTCTTTAGCGGGGCGGTGGCTTCCCAGGCGGGTCTGGAGCTTGCCTATCAACCGCCCGCCATTGGCTTCAACAATCATCGCATCTTTCAAGTCTATGCCCGCGCGCTGTGGAACATGCAAGCGGGCTCGCTGGCCGTGGAGGGTGAATCATTCCAGGGCGGCGCCGGCCTGCGCTATCAACCCTTTGCCCAGGTCAACTGGATGCTAGCCGCCGAGGGCCTGTTTCGCCTGGGCGAACAGGGCATCAACGATCTTTTGCTACGCTCCGGCTGGGCTTGGGGTTTGGGTTTGCAGCCGGTTTGGGAGCAAGCAATATCCAACTACACTTCGCTGTATATCGAGCTGGACTATTTTACCTTCCAGCAAACCCTGGCGCTTTATGCCCAGGCGCGGCAAGGCTTCCACCTGCCGCTGGGTCGATCCTGGGCCATCACGCCCCATCTGCTGGCGGCGGCCAATGCCCGTACCCCGGATGAGGGTCGGCTTTCGGCGCTAGAAGCCGGGGCCGGCCTGTCCTTCCAGTATCATTTTGCCCGTGATCGCTATGAGGGCCACCAGGCCCATCTGGAGCTCTGGTTGCAATACAAGCTGGGCACTCTGATCGATCCCCCCGCCGACTTGGCCGATGCCCGCTTCCAAGGTCTTTTCATTACCGGATTGTTTCGTATATAAGAGAGGGATGGAGAGCCGCGGATGAACCGGCGCCTATCCCTGGGTTTGGGATTGGCCATCTTGCTAGCTAGCTGCCTGAGCGTGGGCAAAAAACCGCGCCCCGCGGTCGTGCCGCCTGGATTTTCCGCAACGTTTTTACAATTGTGGGACAAGCACCGCGATTGGGGGGCGTCTCGCTGGCAAGAGCTGTTTGGCTATTTGGGCAAGCTCCAAGTGCGTGAGATCTTTGTGCAGTGGACACAGCATCGGCAGCGGGATTTCCATACCGGCCGGTCTCCGGTCTTGGGCCGTTTGCTGCGTTTGGCCGAACAGAAGGGCATCAAGATCTGGCTGGGCCTGAACCACGATCCCTCTTATTGGTCACGGATTCAGCAAGATCCCGCCCAGCTTGAGGTCTATCTGAAAAGACGCTTGCTTAGTTCTGTCGCGCTCGGCAACTCACTGGCCGGGCTGGTTCGCCGCCACCCCGCGGTGGTTGGGTGGTATATCAACGACGAAATCGACGACGTCAATTGGTTGGCGCCAGACCGGCGCGAGTTGCTCTTTGCCCATTTGCATGAGTTGACCCACCGCTTGGCTGCCCTGACCCCCGGCAAGAAGATCGCGCTATCCGGCTTCTCTAATGGGCACGCAGATGCCGCTACCCTGCAGGAGTTCTGGCACGATCTGTTGGCGCGGTCTTCGGTGGATCTGGTTTTGTTCCAAGATGGGGTGGGCGCGGGCAAGCAGGACTTCTACTCTCTGCCAGATACCCTGAAATCGGTCGCCCAAGCCGCCGCGGCCCAAAAACGCACTTTCCGGGTGGTGGTCGAGTTGTTTCGCCAAGTTAAGAACCCGGCCGATTCGGCCACAGCCTTCCATGCCGTTCCGGCCAGCCTCGATCGCCTGCGTCGCCAGTTTAACGAAGCCGCCCGTTTTTCTTCGCTACCGCCGGTGGCTTTCAGTGTTCCCGAGTACCTGACTCCCTTGGGTGCCGAGCCGGCCGCGGAACGCTATCGTCAATACCTAGACTTTATCGCTGCCCAGAATCCGTGAAATAGCCTCTACAATGTGCTGGGCGGCATGGCCGTCGCCGAAGGGGTTTTTACGGCCGGCGACCGATTGGTAGGCTTCGGGATTGTGCAGCAGTTTTTCGGCCTGGCGGACGATGACGGCCGGATCGCGGCCGACCAGAATGGAAGTACCGGCATCGACGGCCTCGGGTCGTTCTGTCTTTTCGCGTAGCACCAACACCGGTTTTCCCAGCGACGGGGCTTCTTCTTGAATGCCGCCGGAGTCGGTCAGAATCAGGCTGGATTCGCCCATGGCCGCCACCAGTTGATCGTAAGGCAGGGGATCACAGAGTTCGATGCGCTCGTGCCCGGCGAGCTTCACTGAGACCACTTTGCGGACATTGGGATTCAGGTGCACCGGGTAGAGCATCCAGAGATCCGGGTTGCGCTCGATGAGCTCTAGCAAAGCCGCGCAAATATCCTCGAAGGGCTTACCAAAACTCTCCCGGCGATGGGCGGTTACCAGCACCAGGCGCTTGCCGGTCCGGCGGAAGTTTTGTTTTTGATCGGCCGACAGCCGTTCTTGCACCCAGAGCAAGGCGTCGATGACCGTGTTGCCGGTGACCGTGATTTTGCTCTGGTCATGGCCTTCGCGCAGCAGGGCGTCGGCGGCCCGGCGGGTGGGTGGGAAGTGGTGCTGAGCGATGGCGCCGATGACTCGGCGATTGGCTTCTTCGGGGTAGGGATGAAACAGGTCATCGGTGCGCAGGCCGGCTTCCACATGGCCTACTGGAATCTGCTGATAGAAAGCGGCCAGGGCGCCCACCATGGCGGTCGAAGTGTCGCCCTGCACCAGGACCAGGTCGAAGGGCTGTTCGGCCAACACCGCCGAGATCTTCTGCATGGCCCGGGC
>JAUVBB010000162.1 GCA_030591445.1 Deltaproteobacteria bacterium
GTTTAGAAACTGTTAGTTGGACTGGATACATTAGCGACTCTTTACCGATTCAAAACTGCTGCGGTGCAGGCCCCAGTGGACACGAAATCACGTATCGAGTTGTGTCGAATATCGGTTTAATGCCTAATGCTATAATCAGCGCGTGTATTTCAAACAGCACGGATCAAACCTGGATCCGCGCCAGGCGCGATTGACAGTTTGTGGAAAAACCGGCTAGAGTCGCTCGGCGTTTATGAGAAGCGATAAATACTGAAAATTCAAGTGTGAAGGAAAGAGGTCCCCATGCATGAGACAAGACTATGGTTGGTTCTCCTGGCTGGCTTGCTGCTACCTGCACTTTCGATGGCTCAGACTTGCCCGGCCGATGCCACCGACATCGGTTGTGACAGCCCCTTCGTTGGCTCCAGTAACAATACCAGCAACTATAACTACGACAGCTACGGCTGTTTGGCCGGCACCGCCGAAGGTCAGGAGCGCTATTTCCGGCTGTCGCTGGCCAGCGCCAAGGATGTAAGCGTGTTGGTCAATCCCAGCTCGGGCATCTTTGATGTCGTGCTGGCCATTTTGCCCTACGAGGGCGGCTGCGATGCGGCCGCGGCCTTGGCTTGTGCCAATGATGGTGGCGTGAGCGCGGTGGAGAGAGTCAGCCAGGTGCTTGCGGCCGGTGACTACTTGATCGTGGTCGATGGCGCCAACATCGATGAGGCCGGCTTGTTCATGATCCAGGTCGCCTGCGAGGATTGTCTAGACGCCGACGGTGACGGCTATCAGGACGAGGCCTGCGGCGGCACGGATTGTGACGACGACGATGCTTCCGTTCATCCCGATGCCACCGAGATTTGCGAAGACGGCATCGATCAGGACTGTGTCGACGGCGATCTGACTTGTCCAAGCTGCAGCAGTCAGGCGACTTTGGCCTGCGATGACACCGGCAGCGCTTCGACCGCTGATGGTACCACTAGCTTAGACGGCTACTGCGGCTCGGCCGACAGCTTCTGGTCGGGCAATGAGTATCTGTTCGAGTTGGCCGCCGGCATCGAGGGAACCGTGGATGTCGCGCTCACCGATTTGGCCGGCCAGCAGCTCGACGCTTTTATCTTTACCGACTACGGCAAGACCGGATCCTGCAACAAAGACGACTGCCTGGATCTGGCCGACCGCGGCGATGGTAGCCAACACCTGGCCTTCTACGCCGAAGCGGATCGAGCCTACTTCCTGGCGGTCGATGGTCGCGACGGCGCCGAGGGCAGCTTTCAGTACGCCCTGACCTGTCCCAGCGAGGCTTGCCCCACGCCGGTAGAACTTCTTTGCGGAGACAGCCTGAGCGGAGATACTTCGGCGAGCAGCAACCATCTTAGCGCCTATCGGGGTATGCCCTTTCACATGTTGGGCGCAGACCTGGCCTATGCCATCACCCCGGAGACCGTGGGTCAGATCACCATTACCTTGGATGTCGACGCCGCCGGGGGCACGCCGGCCAATTTGGCCTTGATCTCGGTAGCCGACGACGGCAGCGGTGCTTGCTTGCCCGCCGAGGCCCTGGCTATCAGCGACTTGCCCCAGGACGATGCGGCCAATCCGGCCGAAGTGCTGTCCTTTGCGGCCACGGCCGGCACCACCTATTTCCTGGTGGTCGACGGCGCCGAGCCTGAAAACGCCGGGGCCTTTACCCTGAGTGCCAACTGCGATCTCGACTGCGGGCTGCTGACCGAATGTGGCGGAATCTGCGTCGACACCAGCGTCGCAGTCGCCCATTGCGGAGCCTGTGATAATGCTTGTGCCTTTGCCAACGCGGCTGCCAGCTGTGTGGATTCGGCTTGTCTCATGGGCGCCTGCGACAACGGCTTCGACGATTGCGATCTTGACGACAGCAACGGCTGCGAGGCGGCCCTGGGCACCGTGGATGCTTGCTCCGGCTGTGATGACGTCTGTGCTTTCGATCACGCTCCGGCCACTTGCGAGAGCTTTGCTTGCGTGATGGGCACCTGCGATGCCGGTTGGGGCGACTGTACCGGCGGTGATAGCGACGGCTGCGAGACCGACTTGAACACGCCGACCGACTGCGGCGACTGTGGCCTGACCTGTGCCGATCCCAAGGTCTGTCACCAGGGCAGCTGTCTCGATACTTGTCCGGACGCAACGGTCAACTGCGGCGGTAGCTGCGTTGATACCCAGATCGATTCTGCCCATTGCGGCGCCTGCGACAATGCCTGTGCCGCGGTCAATGGCAGCGCCGAGTGTACGGCCGGGGCCTGCGTGATCAGCGCTTGTGACCAGGGCTTCGCCGACTGCGATGACGATTACGATACGGGCTGCGAAAACACCTTGGATACCGCCGCGGCCTGCGGTGATTGCGACACCACCTGCATCAGCCAAAACGGGGCCGCGGTTTGTACCGACGGGGTCTGCGCCATCTCCAGTTGCAATACCGGTTTCGGCGACTGTGACCAAAGCTACGCCAATGGCTGCGAACAGGCTCTCGACAGCACCAGCCATTGCGGCATCTGTGACAATGCCTGCCTAGCCGCCGAGGTCTGTGAAGGCGGTCAATGCCTGCAGCACTGTTCCGATCTGGACGGAGACGGCTTTGAAGATGCGGCCTGCGGCGGCACCGACTGCAATGACACCAATCCCTCCATCCGCCCCGGCGCCACCGAGACCTGCGACGACGGCATCGACCAGGACTGCGATGGCCAGGATCTGGCCTGCGCTTGCCAGGACGCCGACGGCGACGGCTACCAAGACTCCGCTTGCGGCGGCACCGACTGCAACGACGCCAATGGCTTCATTCATCCCGGCGCCAGCGAGACCTGCGACGACGGCGTTGACCAGGACTGCGACGGCCAGGATTTGACCTGCGGCTGCCAAGACGCCGACAGCGACGGCTATGCCGCCGTCAGCTGTGGCGGCAACGACTGCAGCGACGACAATCCCAACATCCACCCGGGCGCCACCGAAATCTGCGGCGACGGCATCGATCAGAACTGTGACGGAGTCGAACGCGAATGCCCGACCAGCTCGGACGGCTGTGGCTGCGGCACCGAGAAGGGCCCCGGCTCCTTGCTGCTGTTGCTGGGGTTGGCCGCTCTGTTCAGCCGCCGCCGCCGACAGATTTGATGCGTTTTCGGGCTTTTTTCCGCCCGCTCCTTCCGAACAAGCAAGACCCTTTCCGCTATCGGTAACTATTGACAGGCCGTCGGCTTCCCCAGTAATTTGAGGGCCAGAAAACCCTGCAAAGAGGAAAGTCCATGTCTGTTGCCAAAAACTGTCTTATCGCATCTTTGCTATTGGCCCTCGCTTGGCCATGGTCAGTCGACGCCCAGACCTGTCCGCAGCCTACCAGCATTGCCTGCGACCAGTCATTGACGGGCTCAACTAGCGCCAGTGGCTTGAATCGCATCACCATGTATCCATGCTGGGAATATTCTTTCGAGGGGCCAGAAGCGGTGTACTTGCTTGAGATCGCACACCCCGCCCAGGTGGAGATTGTCCTGTATCCAAACTGGCCCTTCGACGCGGGCCTGATGGTGATTCCCGAACTTGACGGAGATTGCTATCCCAGCACCATCAGGGGCTGTACGGACAGCGGCGGACGCGGGGAAGGGGAGGGCTTGGAAGGCGTGCTGGCGGCCGGTTCCTATTTTATTGTGGTCGATGGCTACCAGGGCAGTTACGGCAATTTTCAACTCAACCTGAGCTGTGAGAGCTGCCAAAACTGCGTGGATGCCGACGGCGATGGTTACTACGCCTACCATCCGGCCGACTGCATCTGTGGAGACGATTGCCTCGACAGCGATGCCGGGGTACATCCTTCGGTGCCCGAGATTTGCGAAGACGGTCTGGATCAAAATTGCGACGGATACGACGACGCTTGCCCGGCCTGCGGCGCCCACTATGTGGCAAATTGCGGCGACCAGGGCCGTTGGTCGACGGCGGATGGCAGCCAAAGCTTAGATCGCTATTGTACCTACAATGATAGTTACTGGCCCGATCGCGAAATCGTTGCCGCCATTACCCCCACGGCCGAAGGCGTAGTCGATGTTCAGATTGACAATATGGATTTCGACTATACCTACCCTTCGCAAGTACTAGACGCCTTCGCCTTTACCGATTACGGCCAGGCCGGAGTATGCGACAAGAACCAATGCCTGGATGCCTCGGTGCGCAACGACGGCAGCCAGCGCCTGGCTTTTTACGCCCAGGCCGGTGAAACTTACTACGTAGCGGTCGACGGTCGGGGCGACTCTCGTGGTTCCTTCGATGCCTCCTTCCAGTGCCGCAGCGAAAGCTGTCCGGCGGCCATGCCGGTGGCCTGCACCGACGATCTTACCGACGATACCACCGGCGAAAACAACTCGATCAGTGCTTATCAGCATCTGTCTTCGCGCCAGCTCGGCCCCGATAAAGCCTACCTGCTTTCTTCCGAACACGACGCCGAAGTCACGGTCACCTTGCACATTGACGATGGCCCCGATGGCCCTCCGGATTTGGCGCTGGTGGTGCTGGCAGAGGCGGCGGACGGCAGCTGTCAACCATCTACCCTCATTGCCGCCAGCGATTTGCTGCAAAACAGCAACGGCAATCCCCCCGAGTTGCTGCAATTTTTCGCCGCCGCCGGATCAGTTCATACCCTTTTGGTCGACGGCGGCGAGGAGCAAGACGCCGGCAGCTACACGCTGCGCATCGATTGTGCCATCACTTGTCCGGCCGGCCTGAGCGCTTGCGGAGGCCAGTGTGTGGACCTGACTAACGATTTGAATCATTGTGGCCAGTGCGATAATGCCTGTGACTTTGCCCATGGTGCGGGCATTTTGTGCGTAGCGGGCAGCTGTGAAATGAGCGGCTGCCAAGACGGTTATGGCGACTGCAACGCCGATCTCGCCGACGGCTGCGAGACCCCTTTGGGTACCACCGAAAACTGCGCGGCTTGTGATGACCTCTGCAGCTTTGCCCAAGCCCAAGCTGCCTGCGCGGAGGCAAGCTGTGTTCTTGCCTCCTGCCAGACGGGCTTCGGCAACTGCGACGCCGACGATGGCAACGGCTGTGAGACCGAACTCAACTCCGCCGAACATTGCGGCGCCTGCCAGGCGGCCTGTGTCGATCCCATGTTCTGCCTGCAGGGCAGCTGTCTGAGCGAGTGCCCGGATGGTTTGACCTGGTGCCAAGACAGCTGCATGGACACCAGCGCCGATCTGAACAACTGCGGCGCTTGCGGAGTGGTTTGCGCCTTCGCCCACGCCGCGGCCACATGTGTGGAAGCTAGCTGTCAAATCGGCGCCTGTGATGCTGGCTGGGCCGATTGTGAGCTGGCCGTTGCCGATGGCTGCGAGACGGCGCTGGGCACGGATAACCATTGCGCCGCTTGCAACGATGCTTGCCTCTTTGCTCAGGCCCAGGGCTCTTGCACCGACGGCAGCTGTGTCATGGGCGCTTGTGCCACCGGCTGGGCCGACTGCGTAGGTGGCGACAGCGACGGCTGCGAGTCCGATCTGAGTCTGCCCGCTCATTGCGGCAGCTGCGCCAATACCTGCACCGGCCAAGAATCGTGCATCGCCGGGGAGTGTTCGCAAAGCTGCGCCGATGCAGACAGCGACGGCCACGAAGCCCCTCCCTGCGGCAGTGATTGCAATGACCAAAACGCCAGCATCTTTCCGGGCGCCACCGAGATCTGCGGCGATGGCGTCGACCAAAACTGCGATGGCCAGGACGATGCTTGCACTTGCAGCGATGGCGACGGCGACGGCTATCCGGCCGCTGACTGCGGAGGCAGCGACTGCGATGACCGCAATGGCTTTATTCATCCCGGCCAAAGCGAAATTTGCGGCGACGACATCGATCAGGACTGCGACGGTCAGGATTTGGCCTGCCCTTGCCCCGACGCCGACAGCGATGGCTACGGGGCCTTGCCTTGCGGCAACGATTGCAACGATAACAACCCGAACATTCACCCGGGGGCGGCCGAAAACTGCGGCGACGGCATTGACCAGAATTGTGACGGAATGGATCGGCCCTGCCCGGCTACCAGTTCGGGTTGCAGCTGCGAGACCGGTGCGGGCGACCTAAACGGCTGGCTGGGCTGGCTGCTCTTGGGAATGTTTGCCCTTTGGCGGCGTCTTGTGTAATCTCGGCCCATGAAATCATCCCTTCTCATTGCCATCGGTTTTTTGTTTGCCACTATCGGCACTGCCCGAGCCGAAGAATTTATCGGCGCCCGGCCCTTGGGCATGGGCAGCGCTTACCGTGCCATTGTTAGCTCCAACGATGCCATCATGCTTAACCCGGCGGGCATGTCCTTGTTTCGGCGTTATGCCTTCGAGGCCCAATACCTGCTCACGCCCAAGTCCGGCGCTGAAGAGGGGCCTTACGAGCATGTCATGCACGCCTCGGTGGTAGATAACCAAATTCAGGCTTTTGCCACCGGCCTGGCCTTTACTCGCGTCGAGCGCGGAGACGACAAGAACGGCAATCGATACGACTTGGCATTCTCGGCCACCCTGAGCGATAGTTTATTCATCGGCACCAACATTAAATATCTCGACTTCGATTTTCCGGACCGGGCCGATCTGGAAGCCGTAACCGTGGATGTGGGCATATTGCTGCGTACCGATTTCGGGCTGAATCTGGCCGTGGTCGGCTACAATCTGACCAATCCCGCCGATTACATCGAGCATCCGGTGTCAATGGCCTCGGCCTTGATGTATTCTCCTTTTCCCTCCCTGGAGCTTTCCTTCGACTGGTACATTACCTACCAGAAACCTAAGGACTTCACCGATGCCCTGGGAGACAAGACTACCGCCTACAGTTTTGCCTTTGGGGTCGAGTACCTGCTGTTGAGTCAAATTACCATGCGGGCCGGCTACTTGCTCGATCAAACCCTGGCCGAGGACGATCAGTTTTGGTCGGTCGGCATCGGCTATGTCACCCAGAGGTACGCGCTCGACTTTGGCTACCGGGGCTCGATTGAACACCCCGACTGGGGCAACAACTTCGGCTTCGGCCTGCGCATGTTCATGTAGCCGTCTATTGTTTCTTGGGCAGCAAAACCCAGACATCACCCGCCAAAGATTCTATCAGGGAAAAATACAGCACCAGACCCGGCCGGGCCTGCGCGTTTTGCTGATAGGCCAGCAGGTAGCGCGTGCCCGATAAGTTGAGCTGGAAAAAAGGATCGTCGGCGAACTTGCCGGCGCCCAAACCGCGGCGAATTTCCAGCCGATCAGGCTTGCTGCCCGCGCCCCGGTCGGCCTGGCCCAAAACCAAATCGCCGATGCCGTCTTGGTCGAAATCGATCTGGAAATTGGGGTAGCTGCCGGTCAGCTCCTGGGCCGAGCGAAAATTGATGCCCAGCTTGGACGGCAATTTGAGATCGGCCCGTTCACGGAATTTTCCGGCCGAGGAAAAGTGGATGCCAAAATTCACTTCGAGTCTTCCCGCCAACATCATGCCCACCAGGGTGGTCAAGCCCACATCCACATGCGGGCGCACCAAATCTTTACGGCCGTCACCGTTGACGTCCACCAGTTGAACCGACGAGTCCCAGCCCTGGCGCCGGCTGATAAAATCGGGCTGGCGGGAGTAGCTGCCTCCGGCTTGGGCCAAATACAAGCGTAGCTCACTGCGCATGTTGGTGATCCCACCCACGGTCTTGTTGAAAACCAGGTCGGCCCGACCATCGCCATTGACATCGCCGGCCTGCGCTCGGATCAAAACCCCGCGCTTGACTCTTTCACTGGCATCCAAGAGCTGGAATTGACGATACAGATCTGGCTTTCCGGCAAAGGAGCCATTGGGACGGGCACGAAAAACAGCCACCGACTCTCGACAGAAAAAGAACAAATCGGTGCGCTGGTCGCCGTTTTGGTCGTGCAGCGACCAGCGGGGATAAGAAAACTGAAAGCGGGCGGAATAGTCACGGGAGGCCCGAAAATCCTCGGCGGCGGTGTGTAGGATCATGCGCGTCGGCACCCGGAGCACCTGCGCCAAAACCCAGGCGCCCTGGTTTCGGGTGTACAGAGACAGGGGTCCGATGGGCACGGTGGGAATCAACATCCCGACCTTTTTGTCTAGCTCTAACCACAAACGCTGACGGGGAATGCTGTCTTCGTGGGGAAAGGCGGCTACGGTCATAACCCGCACCACCGGGCGCGGGCGCACATCGAATTGCCCTTTGGCTTGACCGGCCAAGGCAAACACGCCGTCGGCACGCAGCAACAAGATATCAGCCCGACCATCTTGATCGCTATCGCCCACATCGAAAGCCACCGTGCCGGCCGGCAGCGAAAACACCTGGCCGGCTTGGGTCGCCACCACGCCCTCGGTATTGGCAAACACCGAGACGCGGGTCACCGAACGCGGCGGGTAGCCTTGGCGCCAAAAAACCAACAAATCAAGCCACTGATCGCCGTCGACGTCTGCCGGCACCACGGTTGTGACCCGGCCGGGCACTTTGAGTTCCACCTTGTCCAGGCTGAGACCCTGCCCACCAGCCAACAAACCGGCTAGCCACAGCGCCCCCAAAACCGTGGTCATCATTCTGCTTTTCCTTTGGCAATCATGGGTGAGAACAAGCGATGTCCAGTCAACTCGTTGACGCCCACGTAGATATCGATCTCGTAAGTGTCGCGCAAAGCGCGGTAGGTCATCACCTCTTCAATGCGGCCAGTACGAATCAGGCGACCCTCTTTCAGCAGGGCCACCCGATCGCAATAGGCCGCCGCCAAGTTCAGATCGTGCATGGCCGATACCACCGTGACCCCGGTCTGGGCCCGGATACGACCGATCAGCTCATACAGAGCCACTTGATGGCGAATATCGAGATGGGCTGCCGGCTCGTCGAGTAAAAGGATCTTGGGCTGCTGAGCCAAGGCCTTGGCCACTACCACTCGCTTGAACTCGCCTCCCGACAACTCCATCATCCGGCGATTGCGCAAATGAGACACGCCCGTGGCCTCCATGGCCTCGGCGGCGGCGGCGATATCGGCGGGCCGGTCCAGGGCCAGGGGACCGCGGTGCGGAACGCGGCCGAGCAACACTACCTGTTCGACGGTGAAGGGAAAGGCCAATTCGAACTTCTGGGGCACGACCGCGACTTGCAGGGCCAAGCACCGCCGATCCCAATCAGCCAAATCACGGCCCAGCACTTGAACCGAGCCGGCGGCGGGGCGCAGGGCACCGCAAAGCAACTGAATCAGGGTCGTCTTGCCGGACCCGTTCGGACCCAACAACCCCAAGAACCCGCCCTGGGCCACCTGCAGATCTACGCCCCGGATGACTGCCTGGCGCGCATAGGCAAACTCCACCTGGCGCAGCTCCAGAGCCGGGCTTTGGGTCGTGGTCGCCTGCTCTTCTGGGTGCGCCATGCTCGAATCGAAGCCTTGGCTTCTCATCCTTTCTTGGGCTTTGTTTTCGCCCGCCGACGTGCCGCTTTCTCCATGCGGGCGGCGAGTTCTTCGACCAATTTTTGCAGGGCTTGGGCCTCCCCACTGCTGGGATCGATGTGCAATACATGCCGGGCGTCTGATTGTGCTTTTCGAACCAGGCTTCGATTCCAAGTCAGATAGCCCAAAGCCATCAGTACCCGCAGGCGGGCCAACCGCGCGCCGATATGATCAGGAAGCAAGCGTAAGGCCTCGCTTAGACGCTGCTGGGCTTGGCGGTATTGGCCATAGCGCAAAGCGCGCAAACCCAAGGCATAAACTTGCTGAAATTGGCGCATCTTCTGGCGGTTGAGTGCCGGCTGAACCCGGCCCAGCCTCTCGGCGAGCGGGATGGAAATCTTTGGTTTCCAGGGTTGCATGGCCGCCACCGGCAAGGCCGGCAGACAGCAAAGTAGAACAGGAAGGACAAAAACAAGGTGCATTTTCATGGCGGTCCGAGTGTATCCTGCTCAGAGTCAAACGGCAAATCGGCCCCGCACGCACAGGGGGCTCAGAGTTTGGTTCCTTCCAGTTTACCCAAAACCAGGTTGAGATCGATGCCGTTCGGAAAATAGGTATCCAAGGCGCGGATCATGCCAGCCACTACCCCTTCTCGCCAGCCCCGATCTTTGATCAGGCTCAGGCATTCATCCAGACAGTGTTGACGTACCAAGGGCGAACCCAGCAGTTTCAGTCCACTTTCGAAATGTACCGTACTCGGCTGCACCTGAACCCGGCAAGCTACCAGGCCGGCCCGCGAGAGCAGACGTGAGACTTGCCGCCGATCGAGCAAGCGGGAACTAAGCCGGTCCAGGCCGTCTTGCACCCGGGTCAGATCTTCCTTTTCAAGTACCTCTCGAAAGATGTCCAACAGTTCCTGAAAGCTGCCTTGCAAGACCGTGCCCAGAAGCACGAAACCATTGTGTTTCAATAACCGATAGGCCTCGGCAATGACCGTGTCGAGATCGTAACTGGTGGCCAAACCGCTGGCGAGCACGCCATGGAAAGTATCGTCAGCAAAGGTAAGCGCGTCGGGTCGTTCATGCTTGAAAAAGACCTGTTTGTGATCAGCCGCGGCTACCTTACGGCGGGCAATTTCCATCAATTCGCTAACATCTTCCACCGCGATGAGACGCCCGTCCGCGGGCAAACGAGAAAGGATTTCCTGGGTAAAACGTCCGGTGGTGCAACCCATTTCCAGCAAGCTGGCCTTGGCGGGCAAACTTTCAGGAAAGGACTCCAGCAGGAAGGGAACAAATTGATCTTCCCAATGGGGCCGCACTGTTTTTTCGTAGCCCCTGGCCAGGTTGCGGGCTTCCATCTCTTTGCCTTCCCTTAATCTCGCGATTGGCGGCGACGTTCTAATTGGTAGGATTGAACCTTGCGAATCAGATTGCGTCGTGAAATGCCAAGACTGACGGCGGCCCGGGTCTTGTTCCACTGGGCTCGTTTGAGGTGATCGAGAATCATCGCCCGCTCCAACCGCGCGATTGCCTGGGGCAGCGTAAGCGTCGGCGGACCGCCTTCGCCACCCGGACGATAGTCATGGTAACGAATCCGCGGCGAGAGAGTGTCTTCATCGATTTCATCCGCGCCGCTCTGTAAAACCAGCACCCGTTCGATCTCGTTCTCCAGCTCCCGCACGTTGCCGGGCCAATGATACTCGGCCAAACGTTGTCGACAGGCGGAGCTCAATCGGATCTTTCGTTTTGGCTCGGCGTGGCAATCCAGGAAGTGATCCACCAGCAGCGGAACATCGGCCAGCCGCTCGCGCAGGGGCGGCAGGGCCACGGAGACCACATTGACCCGGTAATAGAGATCTTCGCGAAACTGCCCTTGTCGAAGCATTTCCTTTAAATCCCGCTGGGTGGCCGCCACAATGCGCACATCCACCTTCTGGGTTTGGGTGGAGCCCACCGGGATGAAAGTGCCTTCTTGCAAAATGCGCAGCAATTTGACCTGGAGGGCCGGGCTCATATCCCCGATCTCGTCCAGGAAGAAGGTGCCGCCATCGGCTAGCTCAAACAAACCCTTTTTGGACTTGACCGCCCCGGTAAAAGCGCCCCGGGCATGGCCAAACAATTCGCTGTCGAGCAGATTGTCGTTGAAGGCCGAACAATTTTGCACCACAAAGGGCTGATCCTTGCGGGCCGAGTGCTCATGAATGGCCCGCGCCACCAGCTCTTTGCCGGTCCCATTCTCGCCCAATACCAATACCGTGGAGTCGGTAGCCGAGACCTTGTCCAGCAATCGATAAAGTTCCTGCATCTGAGAACACTTGCCTATGATGTCGCCATAGGCATCCCGATGACTTTGCCGCCGACCCCAGCGCGCAGATCGACCTTGTTGCCACGACATCTCGTCCTGGTACGACAAAACCGCCTGTAGTGCTTCCTTGAGCCCCGCACGCATGTCCCTTGTCTATCACGGCCTCTTTCGGTCGGCAAGCGGACGATCTTGCCTGTGTATTTGTCGTTGACCCTTGCGATTGCTTGGGGCAAGCTACGGAAACGATGAGAGTCAGTATACATAGTGGCGTGGCTTGGGTGTGCTTGGTCGGTCTGTTGGCTGCTTGCAGCAGCAAGACCGAGGCCCACTTGGAACGGTTCATGGAGTCGGGCAGCGCGCAGACTACCGAGCCCGGGCCCAGCATTGACCCTTTTGCGGTGGCCACCGATGGCCAGGTCGCCGATACGATCCACACCAGGTCTTTTCAGGAAGTGGCTCAGCGATTGGGCCCCCACCGGACCAAGATTACCACCCGGTTTGCCATGACCCGCGGGAAGCACCGGGTCAGCTTGCAGGAAGACGATTTGATCGTGCAGGCCCAAAACGGCGACTTCCGGGTCAAGGTAGAAAACAAAGCCGGCCAGGGCTATGAGTTGGTTTACTCCGCGGACAAGCTTTACATACGCAACCGATTCGGACCCTTCCACGAACGCAGTACCTTACGCGGCGATCAGCTGCGCTGGCGGGACTCGGCCTACCAAGGCTGGGCGGCGGTGTATCGTTTGTTTCGGGGCCGGCTGCGGTTCATCAAAAAAGGGATGGTGCGCTATCAGGGCCAGGAGGCGATTCGCTTCTCGGTTCGGTTAAGCAAGGATCCGGCGCGCCTGGAGGGCACTCCCCAACCGCCGGCGGTGCCGGAAGGTGTCGACCAATACGTCTTGCCCATCGTGCCCACGCCTTCGGCCCGCGATCGATGGCGCGATCACGCCCAGCCGCTGAGTGCCACCGGATCGGTGTGGATTGATGCCGATCGCGCGGTGGTGTTGAAGGTGGATTTGACCGGCGAACTTAGCCTGCCCGATCCTGAGGAAGAAGGCGAAATTGTGCTGACGGTCAGCATCCAGCATCAGACCGATGGTTTCGGCAATCCGCCGTCTATCGCGCCGCCCGCCGCTGACCAAATCGAAGCGGTCCCCGAGCGAATAGCCGTTGACACCCGCCCGATCGACTTCTACTTCGGCAAGGGTCACGTAGGCACCCTCGGCGCCGCGGCCGGCGTGGCCCGGTCCAAAAAAAAGAAATAGTCCCAGCTAAGGGAGGTACAACATCGAAACCCAGGAAATGATAAAAATCGCCAGCCAATGTGCCCACGAAAAGAAGGCGCGCCGGCCGCGTTTGCTCGAAGTCTCCGAGCTCACCAGTTACACCCGCTATCTGCTCCTCCTCTCGGCCACCAGCGACCGCCACGCCCGTGCTCTGGCCGAGAACATCATCCGCGAGCTTCGTAAGCAAAAAAGCAAGCCGCTGGGGATAGAAGGAATGGATTCCGGTCAATGGGTCCTGCTCGATTTTGGCGAGTTGATCGTCCACATCTTTCAGGAAGACTCGCGTGATTTTTACGATCTGGACGGACTGTGGCTTGATGCCAAACGCCTGGAGCTTGCGGAGGACGAGGACCCAGAGCCTAGCCCCTGATGAAACCCGCCCGTCTTTTGCCCATGGTACTCGGCGGCTTGGTCGATCTGATCTGGCCGCCGACTTGCGCTGTCTGTCGCGACCTGCTTGATAATCCGCGGCCGAATATCTGTCCGGCCTGCCTGGCCGAGGCCGCGGCCCTGGGCAAACCCCAGTGCCCGAGTTGCGGTCAACCGGGAACAACAGAAAAGCTGTGTCCCGTTTGCCAAACCCAAGAGCCGGCCCTGCAAATTCGCTCTGCTTTTTCCTTCGAGGGCACCATTGCCGAGGCCGTCTCCGCTTTCAAGTTCCAGGGTCGATCCACCTTGGCTCCTGCCTTGGCTAAGCTGTGCCGGCCTGCCATCGAAGATTTGGCCGCGCCCGGCCCCGATTTCCTGTTGCCCGTTCCTCTGCATCCAGCGCGGCTCCGGGCCCGGGGATTTAATCAATCCGCCTTGCTGGCTTGCGCGCTGTCGCGAATGACCTCGGTTCCGGTTCGGCTTTTCGATTTGATTCGCATCCGTCCCACCACCGCGCAGGCCCAACTGGCCAACAGAAAGCAGCGGGAAAAAAATGTGGGCGGCGCTTTTGCGGTTCGGCCGCGCCATGCCTTGGCCAAGCGGCATGTTTGCTTGATCGACGACGTGGTGACTTCGGGCGCTACTTTGGCTGATTGCGCCCGGGCCTTGCTGACCGCCGGGGTGACCA
>JAUVBB010000478.1 GCA_030591445.1 Deltaproteobacteria bacterium
AAAACCCGCCCGGTCAGTTCCCCGCAACGGACCACAACTTCTCCGCCCCGATGGGAACGAGTGGCTTCATGAAGAACCTTCAGTACCTTGATTTTTTGCCTGAGCTTCAAGATCCCTCTCTCAACCCTGTCATGTCGCGTGTCGAGTGAGTGTAGCAGATAATTCGGGGACGGTTAAGTTATCGAATGAAAAACGAGTACAGGAGGAAACGGTGACGGTCTTTTGGATAGGCGTTCTGCCTTGCAATTTTTGCAACTACGTCCCCCTTTTTTCCCTTTTTTCCCTGCGACAACCTAGGATCAATAGAGACCACAAAACAACTAGAGCGCAAAATCCATGTCCTCCACCCGCTGTATTGCAGCCCGCACATCCGCCACTTTTTACCTCTTCATCGTTTGCTTGCTCTTGGTTGCCTCCATCCTCCGAGGTATCGTCATCTCCCCCCCCGTCCTCTACTTCCCCATCCTCTACTTCCCCATCATCTACTTCCCCGTCCTCTACTTCCCCATCCTCTACTTCCCCGTCCTCTACCCCCCCGTCTATGACCGGCTCATCCGTTACTGCAAAGACAGTGCGGCCAATCACGACGTACCACTGTCCGTCCTGATAATAGGAAAAATCGCTCTCATACAGGCATGTCTGTGGTGTCCAATGCCAATTTATTCTCTCGGCTGGCTCTGGCTCTACGGTTCCTCTCGGGATGCCCAGGTACCGGGAATATCGACCATCCTCGTTTTTGAAAAACATGACCTCTCCGTTAGGCGCCATGGTTTCGATCGTACTGGATCTGGAAAAGAAGCTGATTTGCTCTTCGAATCCGTCGGGAGAGCGTACCCAGACCTGTCCGACGCCAGTTTGACCCGTTCTAACAAAGGCGACCCAACCGTTATTAACAGCGTAGCTGGAAATGGAGCCGCGCGCGAGAAGAACTGACTCTCCTTCGGAATTGTACAGCCAGGTAGATTTTTGCTCTGGGTCGAATGGGACGCGGGTGTAAACAACGTTGATACCATCGGTTACCGGCTGGCGGTTCTCGATACCATCAGTTTCTGTGTGAGTTATCTGCTCGGTCTCTCCCCCCCGATACCGGAACACCTCATCAGATTTAATGAACACGACATCCCCATTTATGGCTACGTCCCCGTAACCCGGGACGCTCTCATCTGTCTGCGTCACAATGTTCCGTAGCCGAGCGCCGCCCCCGGTGTTCGAGATATAGACCAAGTAGTCGCCGGCTGCGAACCCGTAACATTCAGAGTAACTTTTTCCCTCGATATCAATCAACTGGCCCGATCGATACTCCACTATCTTGTACTCTCTCACCGCCGGACTTACTAAAGCAATGGCGCCCAGACTCGTCAACTTTCCCCACTTGAAGTCGAAATTGTCCACGACAAGGCTGTCAACTCCTGATGAACGTTCATGTATGAATACTTCTTCGGTGTAATTTTTGAGCCTATAGACATTGTCCTTTACGTACAAAACACGTTCCGCATCGGCATCAAGAACACGACCACGGACCGAAACCACCTCTGTCAACCGCTTGCTGAAATCTCCATGGCAAAAGGCCCCCCCGTAAACGGACTGACCAGCCGTGTCAGTGCCGATGATTCTTACATCAAAACGAATACCATCGAAGCTCGGCAGTTTGATTTCCTGGTCTATCGATGAAACCCCTTCCACGATGAGACCTGCGGGTATCACTTCGATCGAGGCGCACCCGGCCGGATCATCGTCCAGGCATTGTACCTTCACCCACAGGGTTGGCCGGGCGATCGACCACTGTGTCGGTTCCTCAACGATTAGAACGGGTGGATAATCCAGGACGACGCCTACGCTGTCTGAAGCTGTGTTATCGAAGGCGTCAATCCCCTTCACCACCAAGTGATAAGGTCCGGAAACGGGTTCAATCAGTGTTACCAGGGCCGTCCATTCCCCAGAAGAGTACACCAAATCGGTTTGCGTTCCTTCGATTTCGACATATACCCTTGTTACCTCATATGTTGATGTAACAGATGCGGAAACCGTAAACGTGTCACCGATAGCAGCTCCTTCCTCCGGCTCTATAATTTCGATGTTCACTTGTCCGAGAGACAACGAAGGCAACAGAGCCAACGCAAGAAAAGAGAGAACAATCCGTTTCCCTAAACTCATTCGCACACCAATGTCACTCCAACGATTCATTCTGATTCCCTCCCACCTACGATGACCCCACAGAAGAAATAGTTTGCATCGGATCCTCACATTATATTCCCTTTCCTAAAAAAATTACCACTTACTTCGTAGATAGCTAAACCACAGCAAAACACGAAAAGGAGGGGACCTTTCATCGGCGCGTTTTGTCCATCCGCGTGGAGATTGTCCTTGCCCACCAAGGCTCGAAACACCATGCCACCGGCATTGCCAAGATCCGGGTGGCAACGATTCGACAACTGGTATTTCTGGGCAATTTTCAGCCGGGCGTTCTGCCTTGACAAGGCAGTCAAGATCGTCTATCCAAGCGGGGCGTTGAGGCCAGGAGAATTACGATGCTTGGATACGGAGCGGTTCTGGTATTGGTGGCGTTGGGCGGCACTATTGCCGTGGTTTTTGTGGGCTTGTCGCGTTATCTGGGCCCGCGGAATGCCAATGCGGCCAAGTTAACTACCTATGAGTGCGGGGTGGAGCCGGTTAAGACGGCGCGGGAGAGGTTTCCGGTGCGGTTTTACCTGGTGGCCATGTTGTTTATTGTGTTCGACATTGAGGCGGTGTTTCTTTATCCCTGGGCGCTACTGTTCCGTGAGTTGGGGCTGTTCGGGCTGATCGAGATGGCCGTTTTCCTTATGGTGCTGGTCGTTGGGCTGATTTATGCCTGGCGCAAGGGCGCATTGGAGTGGGAGTGAACCAGACACCGCCAGGCAATCCGGCCGGTCAGGTAAGCATCGCTTCGCTGGATGAGGCGGTGGCCTTGGCTAAAAACTTGAAAGAGCCCGGCTCCATTGAGCAGTTTGTCAATTGGGCGCGTAAGCATTCGCTGTGGCCGATGCCTTTTGGGACGGCCTGCTGTGCTATCGAGTTCATGGGCATGGTCAGTTCCACGGTGGACATCTCGCGCTTTGGCGCTGAGTTCGTGCGCTTCTCGCCGCGGCAATGCGATTTGATGATCGTGGCCGGCACCATCGTCAGCAAGATGGCTCCGGTGCTGCGTAAGATTTACGATCAAATGGCCGAACCCAAGTGGGTTATTTCCATGGGTTCTTGCTCCAATACTGGCGGCATGTTCAATACCTACTCGGTGCTGCAGGGCATCGACCGCATTATTCCGGTAGACTATTATGTGCCGGGTTGCCCGCCGCGTCCCGAGGCGGTGGTTTACGCCATGCTCGAACTGCAAAAGCAAATCGCCAAAGAGACCGACATCATGAAATCGCGGGAACATTTTCGCGAGGCCTGGGTGCGCGGTCTCAAGGCGCGGGGCCAAACGCCCAAGTCGCAAATCCTCCACGGCAAGCGAGAATCATTGTGAGCGAACTAGCCCAAAAAGCGGCTGGGCGGCTCAAGTCCGCCCTCGGTAAGAAAGTGCTCGAAATTTTGGAAGACGAGCGCGGGGTGGTAGTGCGCGTCGGCGCCGCTGATATCCTGGCAGCACTTTCGACACTCAAGGCTGATGGCGAGACGCCTTTCGACATGCTCAGTTCGGCCACCGCTATCGACTGGCTGCACTGGCAGGAAGAGACCGGCTTACCCCAGCCCAAGGCCCGCTTCAGCCTGATTTACAATTTGTATTCCATCTCCGGCCAGACCCGGATTTTTGTCGAGGCGGCGCTGGGTGACGGACAGACCGCCCCCAGCGCGGTCGAGCTGTATGCTAGCGCCAATTGGGCCGAGCGTGAGATGTTCGATATGTTTGGCATCAAGTTTTCCGGCCATCCTGATTTACGCCGGATTTATCTGGCCGACGACTTCGAAGGGCACCCGCTGCGCAAAGACTTCCCCCGGCACGGCCGGGATCCCCAAGATTTTCCCCAGGAGTAAGGATCGATGGCGAAAGAGATCTTTCCCAGAGCGATCGAGTGTACCGAGCAATTAGACCTGTGCGCCGAGCGCATGGTGCTCAACTGGGGTCCGGCTCATCCGGCCACCCATGGCACCTTGCGAGTGGTGCTCGAGCTCGAGGGCGAGACCATCGCCCGTTGTGACACCGAAATCGGTTACCTCCATCGCGGGCTAGAGAAGCTGGCCGAAGACTGGACTTACAACCAGTGCGTCAACATCACCGACCGGCTCAATTACTGCTCGGTAGCCATCAACAATGTGGGCTGGCACCTGGCCTGCGAGAAACTGTTCGGCATCGAAATCCCCGAACGGGGCGTGGCGCTAAGGACCCTATTGTCCGAAATCGCCCGCATCGCCGATCACATGGTTTGCATCGGCCCCAATTGCGTGGACATCGGCGCCTTGACTCCCTTCTGGTACACCTGGGAAATCCGGGAACAAGCCTACAACCTGCTGGAAATGGCCACCGGCGCCCGCATGACCACCGCCTTTACCCGGGTGGGCGGCATGACCGCCGATCTGCCCGAGGGCTTTGTTGAAAAATGCCGCAAGTTCTTGCCCGAGATCTATCAGACCATGGACGAGCTCGACAGCCTGCTGGCCGCCAACCGCATTTTCAACGACCGCACCCGCGGAGTGGGCGCCATCAGCGGCGAAGAAGCCGTCTCCTACGGCTGGACCGGCCCCTGCCTGCGCGCCACCGGCGTGGCGCACGATTTGCGCGAGGCCAATCCCTACCTTAACTATGCCGATCTCGACTTCGACATCCCGGTAGGTGAGCACGGCGATACCTACGACCGCATCTTTGTGCGGGTAGAAGAATGCCGGCAATCGGCGCGCCTGATCGAACAGCTGATCGACAATCTGCCCGGGGGCCCGATCAACGCCACCGACAAAAGAGTGGTGCTGCCGCCTAAAGAAGCCGTCTACACAAAAACCGAAAGCGTCATTCACCATTTTGAAGTAGTCATGTTCGGGCCCAAGGCCCCCAAGGGCGCTATCGCCCATCACGCGGTTGAGGGTGCCAACGGCGAAGTCGGCTTTACCGTGGTCAGCAACGGCAGCAACAAGCCGTACCGCATGGCCATTCGCTCGCCCTGCTTCTACATCTTTGCCGCCTTGCCGCGTTTGATTACTGGTAGCCTGTTGG
>JAUVBB010000113.1 GCA_030591445.1 Deltaproteobacteria bacterium
GGCTTTGGCTCCGGGGGGCGCGCGGTAATGCTTTATCTGCAAACCGGGATCGGTGGCGTGGCGGTTTTTGGCAATGCCTCCGATGGGCAGGATGTCTGGGGTGACCCCGTCGAGTTTCCAAGCGCGGCCAACATGATCTCCGATGGGCTGGACATGGGTGGCCCGGTGGGCGTGTGGACTGCCAGTGGGGTCGGGACCATTAACATCTGGTCCGTGGCTCACGCGGGCGCAAACTGGACCACGCCGGTGCTGGTGGGCTCCTCCAGCCTGGATGGTGACCAGCCGCGGGTGGCGTCAAATAACGGTGGTGATGGCATGGCCGTGTGGTCCACCAAAACTTCTGTCTGGGCTGCTCGGGTCAACAACGGCGACCAGTGGACCGAGCCGGTGGCCATCCGCACGGACGCCACCGAGGTCGAGGACGTAGAGGTGGCCGTGGACTCGGATGGAAACGCGGTGGCCGTCTGGCGCTGGGTCTCTTCCGGGAGTTACTACATCGAGGCGGCTACCTACACTCCAGAAGGTGGCTGGAGCGAAAAACAACGTATTTCCACCGGCGGTCGGGCTGCCGGCTCCGAGCCCGTGGTTGCCATGGATGCCTCGGGGCGGGCCATGGCTGCCTGGGATGAAAACGAAGGATCGAACCGCTGGATTTACGCTTCCCGCTTTGTCCCCGGCAGCGGCTGGTCCACCCCTTATGCCATCAGTCGCGAAGCCAAGGACGCAAACGATCCGGCCATCGGCATGAACTCCAATGGCAAGGTCGTGGTGGTTTGGGAACAAGAAGTGGGCGATACCATCGACATTTGGTCCGCTCGTTACCTGCCCGAGCCCGGGGGCTGGATGGCCGCCGAGTCCATTTACTCGGATACGGACCAGGGTGCCCACAGCCCCAAGGTAGCGCTAGACGAGGCCGGCCAAGGTGTTGCCGTTTGGAACGTGAAAGGTTCGGATAGCAGCTACGGCGTGATGGCGGCCACTCTTGAGTAGCCTGCGCGCGCCGGGTCACAACCTGACCTGACTACTCATTGTCTTTCTATTTCCTAACCGCAGCCAAGTGTCACGACCCGACCCCTGTACGCCGACCCCTATACGCTAAACGACGACCCAGGTAATAACAGTTAGATTCATCTCGCTAAGCTCATTTTCTTGGGCGGGATTCACCGCTGCGCTTTCGTTGTTCGCCGAAGGTCTGCTGGGATTCACCGAATGGGAGCTGAATGGGGGCTTTCCATGGCTTATCTTGGGGGCAGATAGAGCGAAGGAGCTCACAGACGTGGTGAAGGAGGACGAAATGAATCATGTTGGACACGATAAGCGATTTGGCCATTCTGCTTGCCTGAGGCGCTCCCATGAGGATCAGGTTTGTCATGGGGTGTTTTGGGGAGGGGCCTTGGTCTTGTTTGGGATACTTTTTTTGCTTCAGCACCTGGGGGAGTTGGGGGAGTACCGGGCTTGGAGCTTTTGGCCGCTGCTGTTGATCATGGGGGGCGGGCTCAGTTTGCTTCAAAAGGGCCAGCGGGTCTGGGGAATGTTGATGCTGGGTTTTGGCACGCTGGCTTTGCTCAATACGCTGTCGATTCTGAGTGTGGGCTGGGGATTGATCTGGCCGTTGGCCATTATCGCGGTGGGAATCTTTCTGGTTTACCAGGTTGGCACTGCCCGATTGCGGATCCCGGCCGATGCGAAGACGGCCGGTCTGGTTTACGGGACTGCGATTATGGGCAGCAAAGAGGATCGGGTCGATTCTCAGGTCTTCGAGGGTGGTGAGATGACGGCGATCATGGGTTCCTACCAATTGGATCTGAGCGAGGCCGAAATGAAGGGCGAGGAAGCCATCTTGTTGGTAAAGACGGTGATGGGCTCGGTGGAAGTACGGGCGCCGGCACACTGGCGGATCAATGTGCAGGGCTGTCCGGTGATGGGAACGGTCGAGGATGGAACCCGGGAGCCGCCGGCGGGGCTTGGGTCTGAAAAGACGCTGATGGTACAGGCCTCGGCGGTGTTGGGCAGTATTGAGATTCGCAACTGACCGATAAAAAACGGCGTTTGGCCGAATTGCGGCTGGTCTGGCCGGAATCAAAGGCTATACTGGCAGCGAGAGACATACAGGAGAAAAACAATGCAAGTTTGTCATGGCGAATCTTCGAATCACCCGCGGCGGACGGGTTTGCTGCTGGGGGGCGGGCTGATTTTTTTGGGGCTAGCTTTCCTGCTATCCAAGTTAGGGTTGCTGGGCGGCTATGGGCCCTGGACCTTTTGGCCGCTATTGTTAGTGTTGGCGGGCATCATGAAATTGTTCGGACGCGAGGATCCACCCGGACGCATTTGGGGATTGCTGCTCATCGCTGCCGGCAGCCTGGTTCAACTCCACAAACTTGAGCTGATTTCCTTGCAGTGGGACTTAGCCTGGCCGGTGCTGCTGATTGTTATGGGCTTGTTTGTCCTGGGCTCATCGTTTTACCGCGCCGGCCGTAAGAAGAGCGGCGCTCGCTCTGATTCGGATCTCGATATCTTTGTGGTTCTGGGCGGCAAGGAAGATCATATTGACTCTCAGGAGTTTGCGGGCGGTGACGTTTTCTGCTTCATGGGCGGCTGCGAGTTGGACCTGCGGGACGCGCGCATCAAGGATTCCGAAGCAGTTCTGAATATTCGGGCCATCATGGGAGGGGTAGAGTTACGCATTCCGGATGATTGGAGTGTGGTTGTGCGCGGGACTCCCATCATGGGTGCTTTCGAGGACAAGACCCGTCGGCGCCAGCCAAACGACCAGACCGCCAGCCAGTGCTTGGTCATCGAGGGCATGGTGCTCATGGGTGGCGTGGAGATCCGGAACTAAACGTGTCTAAGCAAGCATCATTCACCAGACGAGCACGCAACGCTTACTATCTGGCCTGGTTGCCCATGGCTGCCCTGTTGGCGGTGGTGTTGAACCTGCGCGGCTCGCCCTGGATCGAGGCCCTGGCTTTGGGTCTGGGGCTGTGCCTGCCTTATGCCCTGGTGTGTGGATCTTCCTATTACATGGCCCGGGCCATGCCGCTAAAAAGTGTTCGTCTTTTGCAAGTGCTGACCAGCTTGGTTGGTGCTTCGGCGCTGGCCGGGGCCCTGTGGATCTTTGCTGCCTACTCGCTTAGCTTGCTGCTTCCGGTGGCCACGGGCGGACGCCTGATCGCTCAGCTGTGGTTGCTCTATGGCTTGGGCGTGGCCTATTTTGTGCTTTCGCTGGTCTATCACTACTTGATTCTGGCCATGGAGGAGACCCGCCGGGTAGAAGTCCGAGAACAAGAGGCCCGGGTGTTGACCCGCGAGGCCGAGTTGCGGGCCCTGAAGTTTCAGGTCAATCCCCATTTTCTGTTCAACAGTCTCAATGCCATCGCCGCCCTTACCATGGCTGAACCCGAACAGGCCCGGCGGATGTGCCAGCTGCTGTCGAGTTTCTTGCGCACCAGCTTGCGCCTGGGCGACCAGGACGCCGTTACTCTCAAAGAGGAGTTGGGCCTGGTGCGCAGCTATCTGGATATCGAGTTGGTTCGCTTCTCCGATCGATTGACCGTCGAACAAACGCTGGCCGAGAATTGTCTGGACCTCAAGGTTCCGCCCCTGCTGCTTCAACCCCTGATTGAAAACGCGGTCAAGCACGGCATCGGCACCCTCCCGGACGGCGGCACCATCACTCTGGCAGTTGCTCGCGAGAGCGACCGCCTACGCCTGTCCGTAGAAAATCCCCTGGATCCGGATGAACCGGCCCGGCCCGGTAGTGGCCGCGGTCTTCAAATCGTCGAAGAGCGTCTGGGCGCCTTCTATGGCCAGGAAGCCCGAATGGTGATAGACAAAAATCAGCAGCGCTTTCGGGTAGAGCTGATAATACCCATCTGAGGAGAGCAGATGAGTGTCTTGGAGGCAATGCGGGCCATCATCGTCGACGACGAGAAACTGGCCCGCCAATACCTGCGCGAGCTACTCCGTAAGCACCCGCAAATAGAAGTGCTGGCCGAGTGCAAGAACGGATTCGAAGCCGTCAAGGCCGTAGCCGATACCCAGCCCGACCTGCTGTTCTTGGACATTCAGATGCCCAAACTAAACGGCTTTGAAGTTCTAGAGCTACTAGAACATCCAGTTGCGGTGGTTTTCGTGACCGCCTACGACGAATACGCGGTAAAAGCCTTCGATGCTCACGCCGTGGACTACCTGTTGAAACCCTTCTCCAAAGAACGCCTGGCCCAAGCCATCGAAAAAGTCCAGCGCAGCCGACAAAGCCCACAGCACGCAGGCCCCGAATTGAAAGAAGCCGCCCGTTCAGCCGATGATTATCAGAAGCGCATCGTCGTCAAGGACGGCACCAGTGTAGTGATCATTCGCGATGACGATATCGATTACATCCAGGCCGAGGACGACTACATATCTATTCATAATAAAGAAAAATCCTGGCTCAAGCACCAGACCCTAAGCTCTCTGGAAAGCGCCCTGGACCCCGAACGCTTCGTGCGTATCCACCGCTCGGTCATGGTAAACGTCGAACGCATCGCCCGCATCGAGCCCTACACCAAAGACCGCCACTTGGCGATTCTCAAAGACAATACCCGACTCCCCATCAGCCGAAGCGGCCACCAGAAAATCAAAGCCCTGTTGTCGTGAAAAGTGAGCAGAAACTGAGGCGACGCAGGCACGAGCCAGTTTTTGCCGTTTTTACGGTCGACCAAATCCGTCCGGATAAAGAATTTGCACATAGTTCGGTCCGAAGTCGCTGCCCAGTGCCCGGGCCCCGTCATCGATCATTTTTTGCAGCGCAAGATTAGCGCGCTCTTCGTACTCGGCTTGCAACTGATAGTCTTCGGCTTCTGCGGCTATCATGGCGGCAATAATCCAGGTGTCGGCCGACTCGGTTCCGTCCCAACCGTTGAAATACTGGCGCAGTTCGGCGGCCAGCATGCGGACTTGGACCTCAGCCGCAAAGCCGGGGTCGGTGTGAGCCCATAAAAGGCCCAAATCTTTGTTATCGGTAGCAAGCAAATGATCGACTGCCGCCGCATCTTCGGCACGTGGCATGACGATGCCTTGGGGCAAGACCGCCCGGTAGGCCCTCAGGTTGTCCAGGTTGGAATCGAAAAACAAGATGCGCTCGACGGCGCCGGCATCTTTTACCAGCCCGGCCAGCTTGGCCACGTTGCCGGATTTGAAGTCGATGTCCAAGATAGTTTGCGGGTCTGTCTTTGCTAAAACTTGGACAAAGGTCGGTGGGTGACAAAGGTTTGGATTGGCGTCGGGATTATCGACACAGCGGTCGTCGTCGATCACCAGGCTTTGGAACTCGGCCAGGCTCAACTGATCAACGTCGGTCCGGCCCGGGAAACGAGTCTCGCCGTCGGTGGTGCGGGTAACGTCGTCGTCGTGCATGATGACTACATAACCGTCGGCCGTCTCTCGCGCGTCGATCTCTAGCATCGGCACGCCTTTTTGCTCGCAATCCAAAAATGCTGCCAGGGTGTTTTCGGGCTCATGCCCGCACAGTCCACGGTGGGCGCATACGAAAACATGATCGCAATCGGGGTTGGCCAGGCACTCGGTCGGCAAAACAGCCGGGCCCAGGTCGGCCCCGGCATCCGTGCCGTCGTGGCCCCCATCGCTGGTCTGGGTAGTGGATCCGCAGGCGGCCAGACAAAGACCGAATATCATGACCAATATGATTTTCATAAGGGTCAGATTAGCACGTCGCTTGCAAATTGCTAATGCAGGATTAGACGCCAGTGCCAAAACCAAGCAGCTAATAATCCACGCAAGCCATGCGGAATACGAATTCGCCTTGGATGCCGTTGCTGATGAAGCAGATGCGGTCTTCGGTCAGGCAGTTTGATCCGGCCAGCGGGGAACAGTCTTCGCGGCAGAGGTAATCGTAGCTGGTGCCGCCGGAGACGCAGATGAAGCCTTGGGCGCACTCGGAGCTGGCGGTGCAGGGAGTACCGTCCCAGCCCCAGTCGCCGACAGCGGCGATTTTCTGGTTGCTGCTGTCCAGGTTGCCGTCTGGGTTGCGGACTTCTAGCTCGATGTTGTAGATGCCGGGAAGGAGATAGCGATTGCTGGTGGTTTTGCTGCGAGTCCATTCGGTCTTGATACCATAGCTAAACCATTGCCAGCGTACTTCCAGTACTTCCGGGGAATAGATGGTGTCGGCGGAGGCGGAAGCATTGGCTTGGAAAATGGTATCCTGGTAGGGGGCCGAACTGGGAGTGATCTCGAATTGGGCGCTGGGGGTGGCGATGGCGGCGCAGCGAAAGCCTACGTTGGGGCTTGCTTGGGTCTGGGGGCGGCTGGCGCGGTTGGCACAGCGAATATGTTCGGCGAGGCCATCGAAGGCGCCGCCGCGAATCACGCGGGTAGAGGTTTCGGGCGCGGGTTGATCGTCTTTGTTGTAGGGGTCGTAGTCGGCGTAGCCGTCGGCCACCCATTCCCAGACATTGCCGGCCAAGTCATGTACCTCTTCTGCCGAGGCGCCCTGGGGATGGCTGCCGACCGCGGTGGTGTCGCCGCCACAGGCGGCGAAATTGCTCAGCGCACAGTTGGGGGCTGTGTCGCCCCAGGGATAGATGTTTTTGCTGGGGGTGGCGCCGCGGGCGGCGCGTTCCCAGCGCGCCTCCGAGGGCAGTTCTTTGCCTAGCCAGGCGCAGTAATCTGCGGCCTGATTCCAGGTGACTTGTACCACCGGATGATCGGTTTTGGCCGGGTCATTGTAGGCGTTCATTTCAACCGGCTCCGCGCAAGGGCCCACTTTGACGCACTCACGGTATTGGCTGTTGCTGATTTCGGTCTGGTCAATATGAAAGCTCTGGGTGGTGATGGTTCGTTCCGGCTCTTCGTCTTTGTCGCCTTCGCCGGGGTTGGAGCCCATGTAAAAAGTGCCGCCGGCTATCCGGATGGTGCCACCGGCCTCGCCGAGACATTGGTTGTTTTGGCAAGTCCAGTCGGTGTCGCAATCGGTGTTAGTCAGGCAATCGACGCACAAGCCCAGGTCCCCCAGATCGGCAGCGCAAACTTGGCCGGCGGGACAATCGGCCACGGTTTGGCAGCCTGGCTGACAGGTGAAATCGGCACAGGTAAGTCCAACTTGGCAATGCTGTTCGGATACACATTGCCGACAGGTGGCACTGATTGGCTCGCAGGCGGGCAGGGGGTCTTCGCAGTCTTGATCGCTTTGACAAGAGAAGCTGCAACTATGGTCGATACATTTTTCGCCGGCCGGGCAGTGCTCGTCAAGCAAGCACTGGGCACAAACACCGTTGGGCGCCTGGTCCGGATCACAGTGGGTGCCGCTGGGGCAATCCCGATCGCCGAAACAGCCGGCTACGCATTCTTGCTCGAGGCACAAGGTGCCAATGGGGCAATCCGGGCTGCTCAGGCAGGCCACACAGGCAAAAGATTCATGGCAGTATCCGCCCGGACAATCGGCCTGCTCCAGGCAGGCCACACAGGTTCCACTATTGCTTTGGCAACGCGGCGTGGGGGCGGCGCAATGGGCATCATCGCGGCAGTCGATACAGAGGTTGGTCGAAACATCACAATAGCGGGGCGTGCAGTGAGCGTCGTCGGTGCAATAGGCTATGCACTGGTAGTCCTCACAATGCCGTCCGGCAGGGCAGTCGGAATCGAGTTGGCACTCGACACAGGTCCCGAAGGAGCCGAGGTCACTCAGGCATTGCCAGCCTTCCGGGCAGTCGCGCTCGCGTTCACAACCAGTTACGCAGTCGCCGTCCGCGCAGATCTGGCCCAACTCGCATTGGTCGTTGCTTTGGCAGGTCAGCGGCACACAGCTTTGCTCTAGGCAGTCTGCGCCTTCTGGGCAATCGCTGCTGCTTAGACAGGCGACGCAGGCGCCGGAGTCGAGATGGCAACGGGGCAAGGGGGAGTCACAGTCTTGGTCGTTTTGGCAGGAGCTGAGTTCCGTGCATCGGAAATTGTGACACTCCTTGCCGGCGCTGCAATCGATATCGGCCACACAATCACCTGGGTGACATTGACCTTCGACGGAACAGACTTGCCCGTCCAGGCAGTCAGCAGTGACTTGGCAATCAAAGCGCTGTCCCAAGTCCTGACAGGCACTCACCAAAAGGCACAGCAGGGAGCAAAGCGTAAGGATGGGCCGGTAAGTGCTTTTCATGTTTTTCTCCAGTCGAGATCTGTTTTCGCTATTAACCTTTACGTCTCGATCTCGGTTTGGGCGGCGATCAGGGCCAGGAAAAAGTCCAGGTCATTTGACCCAAGCCGCCTCCTGCCTGGTGGCTGCTTGCGATCGGAGCCGGGCCATCGCCTGGTGGCCACAATATCCAGGCCGCCAGGCCTAAAGCGGCACCGGTCAGGCCGGTGGCCAGAGCGGCGTTGCCGTAGCGTTGGTACTTATCGCTTAGCTCCTGGCCGGGGCGTTGGTAGAGCGTGTCTTGGAACTCACTTTTTGCGTCCAGGGCGATGGCCCCGGTTATCAAAGATGCCGCCGCTGCCGAACCGGCCAGCGCCAGCAGGCCGATAGCCAGAGGCCGTCGAATGGGTGAAGTCGCGCTCTGCCGCAGTTCGGAGGCGCTGCGGCTGACCCCAAATTTCACACTGACCGACTGGACGCTGTCGACGAAGCCTTTGTAGTAGTCAACTCCGTAAGCCAGGGCAAACAGGCCTTGGCGGTAGGCCAGGTCTATGCTGCCCCGGGCAGAGGTGGCGCGCTGCTTGAGTTGTAATTGGGCGAACTGTGCGGTTTGACCAGCAGAGAGGCGAAAGGCGGCTTCCTGGTCCTGGGTACGGACAAACACCTCTCGGCCGCTGGGTACCGCGATTCTGGCCCAGGGCATCTGGCCCAGGTTGGCGTCGAGATAGCGTTGGCCGTTGGCCAACTCAAGGAAGAAATGTCCCAGGCGCGAGGGATTGCCTTCTAAAAAGGCGGTGTCGCGCATCTGGCCCAATTCAATCAAGGCCGCGTTCTGATTCTGGGCTGGGGGTTGAAAACTTACCTGGGGAATGGCTCTGGGATCTTTTACTTCCCGGTTGGCGGCCGAGACAAAGGCATGAATCTCGCTGTATTCAATGCGATTGTCCCGATTAATATCCGCCGGGCCGGTCAGACCGGAGAGGACTTCATGGGAAAAAACCCCCGATTGGATACGCGACCACTCGTGGGCTTCTTGATTTTCCGCGCTGGCGATAATGATGCCCAGATGCGGATAGCGGTTCATGTCCGGTAAGTCGAAGACCTGGCGCGCTTCGTTTTCTTGAATGCGAACCGACTTGGCATCCAACTCCCGATCAAAGACTCCGCGTGAACCGACCACGGCGCCGGCATGACAAGCATCGATAATCAGGTGGATGTAAGTGGCCGGCACCTGGGCCAGAAGCTGGTCATACAGAACCTCCCGGGTGAGCTTTCCGTCGAGGAAAGCAAGGAATGCCTGTGCGTCGGGGCCGATGGCGCCGTGGCCGCTGAAAATGAGGTACAAGCTGGCCTGATCGCCGCGATCGTGATCTCTCTGCATCAGCTTTGAGAAGGCCTCGATTTGATCACGCAGGTTGGCCAAGGTCGGTGCGCGCGTGCGGTTGCTGATATCCGGGTAGCTTCTCTGGCTATCCTTGTCCAGCACGGTCAAGAGACTCACCTGGCGGGAGAGGCGCGAGAACAATTGATAGAAGCGAACGGCGTCGTCATCCGCATAGCGCAGGCGCGCCAAAGAAGTGTAGGCCTCGCCGGCCGGCACTTCATTGTTGCCCACCACGATGGCGTAGGAACGAGTCTCGGCCCGGCCGGGTAGTGCCAGCAACAGCGAGGCCAGAGTCAAAATGCTTAAGTAAGTTCTCATTATTTTTCGCTCAAGAAAAAGTGTTGTCGTACCAGCACAATCTCGTGGTCCTCGTCAGCGGAAAGGACCCGGGCGCGAATCTGTGCTTTGTTCAAGGGCCGAGTTGAAAACAATCCCAGCACTTCGAAATGCCCCGGGCTGTGATCCTCGCCTATCTCGACCCCCAGCGAAAGTACGCCCTGGTAATTGTTCTGGTCGACGGAAACACTTTGGCCCTCGTCGCTGGGAAAATACCACAAAGTCAGGCCGTCCGAGCGATGGGCGATGGCGGAGAAAAACGGTTTGCCCGCGGGCGAGCTGACCCGAAAGAGCAAACGATCTCCGCGCTGGCAATGCAGGCCACTCCCTTGGCCAAGACAGGCCAAGGCAAAACTTCCCCGGTCGCTGGTGCCCCGAGAAGTAAAGGCCCCAGGGGCCGGATCGGCGATGAACCATGCTCCCCAGACCAGCAACAGCAAGCCGGCGGTCGCGGCGCCCAGGCGCATGGCCAGGCCCCATGGCAAGGATCTTTCCCCCACCGGCTTGGCCTGGAGCACGGCCGCCAAAATCTGTTCTTTCTCAATGATAGACAAGCGGTCTTGTCCAGAGATCAACCGGGCCGCAGTGGCGCTGTCGGCCGAGTAGGAATGCGCAGGTTTTATTTGGTCGCTTTGTTTGTTCATACTCTTCTCTATAATAGATACGACAAAAAAAGTCTTTGGGCGGAAAATTTCAGGCGCTTATCAAAAAATGGGACTATTTTTTGATAAGCGATTGTTTGATTAGATGTTTTTTCAGGGTTTGCAGCAGCTTTTTTTCGGTAGCGCGTACTCGCCATCGACTCCAGCCTAGTTGATCCATGAGTTGGTATTGAGAAAGATCCTCTTCAAAACGCATTTGGGCAAACTTCCGGATTTCCTCGGTTTGGGTGGCCAGGAAGGCCAAGGTGGCCTGGCGTAGTTGTTGCCAGGCGAGTCGTTCCTCGGCCGGCAATGCTTCGCTTTCTTGTTGGTCGGCAGCTTCGATGGGTACTTGCAGGGGTCTGCGCGCCTGCTTGCGATAGTCGTCGATAAGCAGGTTTCTGGCAATTTGTAGCAGGTAGGGCCGATAGGGGCGCAGGCCGTCATAGGCATCGCGCGCTTTTTCCGCAAAGGCGCGCAGAAAAGTCTCTTGTACCAACTCTCGTTCGAGCTCGGCGTTGTGCGCCCCCGGTATCCGGGCTCCCGACTCAGTCCGCAGCAGGAAGCCACCGCGCACCAGGGCCGCCACGTCGTCTACGTAGGCCCAATAGACTCTGCTAAGCGCATCATCCTGACCCGATCGAAAGGAATCCAACAGTTTTCGGTTTTCGCTGAATAGTTCCAAACTGCTGTTCCCATAGCCCGAGACCGTTGGCGGTGTCAAATGCTGGAGTCGGCCTGGCCATGGATGTTGACTAGCCGAGTTCTTCCACAAATGCCTTGGCGTAGTCATGTCCGGCTTTGCGGCCGTCGTCGGTATCAACTACTTTCTCAAGCAGGTTTATCGAGCCCAGATCGCTGGGCTTCATCTGGAACACGTGCTCCATGGTGTCTAAGATGATTTTGGTGGCGTCTCCGGAGTGGGTATAAGAGCCGAAAGCCCCGGCCAACTTACCTCCCACCTCGGCCTTTTCCAGCAGAAACAGGAAAGTCTTCATGGGATTCATCATGTCTCGGTGGTAGGTGGGCGATCCGAACAGGTAGCCGTCGTATCCATTGAGATCCTCTCCGTTTTTGATGTCGGCGATCTTCTTTACCTGCACTTCGTTTCCCGTTATCCGGATACCTTCGGCCAAATTTTCGGCAATCAACTTGGTGTTACCGGTCCGGCTCACATAGGCGATCAGTACCTTTTTCATGTTCAGCCTCCCTGGGGTTGATAGGTTTTTAGGCAGATATAACAAGATGCGTGCCACCGTTGAGATTGGCCGATGGAACACGGAAAACATTAATAGATTAGCTAGTTGGCAAAAACAGACTTCCAATCAAGCTGAACTTGAATTGTATCGTTAGGCTCACGTGAGACAGTGTCGTTCCGGAAGTGTGTCACTTTAGCGTGTGAGGCTTACTTCAACTTCATGACTTTTGCTTTGAGTTTTCTGAGCTTCTTGAGATTCTTGCATGCCACCCGGATACCGCCGGTGCAGGCAGTTTGGTAGAGATTTTCGGCGCGCAGAGGGTCGGCTTCGGTGCCCTGGCCGTTTTGGAGCATGGCGGCCTGGGCGTTGCAGGCTTTGAGTTCACCGCTTTGGCAGGCCTGTTCGAATAGTTTGTAAGCCTGGGCCAGATCGACCGGGCGGCCCAGGCCTTTCTGGTGGAGAAATCCGAGGTTGAAGCAGCCGGTAGCACTGCTGTCTTGGCAGGTTCGCTGGAAGAGTGCATAGGCCCCCTGGAGGTCGCGTTTGACCCCTCGGCCTTTTTGCATGAGTACTCCTAGATTGTCGCATGCAGAAAGCACGCCGCCGGTGCAGGCTTTCTGGAACAGGCTGGCCGCTTGCTTGGGCTTTTTGCGCGTGCCTTGCCCGTGCAGCAAGTAAAAGCCTTGGCCCAAACATCCCTCCAGGCTGCCGCCGGCGCAGGCTTTGGCGAAGGCCGCGTAGGCCTGGGCGTGGTTCTTCCGGGCGCCTTGGCCGTCTCGCCACATGACCGCCAATATGCCGCAAGCGGGGGGAAATCCGCCTTGGCAGGATTGTTGGTAAAGTCTCAGTGCCCGGGGGGCATCGGCCTTGACGCCGTTGCCGCCGAAAACGGCTGCTGCCAGGTTGTTACAGGCCATCGGGTCGTTCTGCTTACAGGCTTGCTCCAGCAGGCCAATTCCCTTTTCCGGTTGGCTGGGGCCGGCCAAACCATATAAATAGGCGGCCCCAAGCGCGTTGCAGCCCGGCAGGGCGCCGGCGGCGCAGGCCTTCTCTGCCAATTTAAAACCCCGATTGGGATCAATCACGTCACCGGCCCCGGTCATGAGCGAGCCGGCCAGATAACCACAGCCGTCCATATCGCCAGCGTCGCAGGTCTTTTGAAACAAGGCCAAAGCGGCACTGGCATCTTTGGTGGCGCCCAGGCTGTACTTAAGACAATTGCCCAGTAGGTTACAGCTCTTGAGTTTGCCACCATCGCAGGCTTTGGCGCAGGTCTCCGCCTGGCCAAGTTGGCAGATAGAACTTTCCTGCGCAGAAGCGGGCGCCGAGTCCTGCCAGAGCAAGATCCAGATTGAAGCCATTGAAAAAAGGACAATGTGTTGACGAAAGCTCATGTTTGTCACCTATGTACGGAGTTACCTGACCCTGCTTTACCTGCTTTGCTGAAAACCAGCAGATTCTATTTCTTATTCTTGGCCGCCCTGAAAATAAAGCCAACTGCCATGGCAGCTAATATTGCCAAAAGGAGCATGCGCCACCGAAAGGAGGCGTTCGGGCTTGTTGCCGCAAAAATCTGCACATCGGCATGGCCTTGGATTATTAAGCCAGCCCAGGCCGCGGCGGGTTTGCCTTGCTCCACCCAGTCCTTCTTGGTGGCCTGCAGCGCTTCGCCCACGTTGCTGCCCTGGGCTAGTTTTTGAGCGAAGTCGCCCACCAACTCCGCGGCTTCCTGATCGCGCAGAGGCCACAGATTGCCGATGACAGCGCTAGCGCCGGCTTGAAAGAAAGCGCGGGCCAGGCTCATGACGCCTTCGCCTTCCACCAGGGCGCCACCTGCGGAACTGCAGGTTGACAACAGAACCACTTGGCCATTCAAGTCTAGCCGGGCGATTTCGGGGACTTGCAAAAGCCCATCTTCGTCTTTGCTGCCGGGGGTAAGAACCACGGCTGAGCGCTGTGGGTTTTTCTGGTCCACCACCGCGTGGGCGGCAAAATGCAGAATCCCATAGTCACCAAGGCGTGCCTGCTTAAGGAAACTCTCAGTGGCCTGCTTGCCTTTCAGCAGCCGGCTGTGGCCGCCAAAATGTTCGACCATGGTCTGGGCTTCTACGCGGGCGTGGGGTAGTTGGCCGAGTTGGAAACCGCGATAGAAGATACCGGCAAAACGAGTGGCAGAGTCCGAGCCGGCATCCGGTAGTTCGGGGTCGGCCAATACCAGAACAGAGGATGAAGGCGGCGCTCCAGATTGTTTGCGCAGATGCAACCACATGGTGGCCGAGGGCACTACCGAGATGTTGTATTCCAGAGCCAGGGGCGGGGACTGGGGCGTAGCGTGCAAGGCTTCGAAGGGTAGTTGAAAAAGAGGATCGTCGGGCACGATTACCAGGCGCTTAACATTTGATGGCAGTGCGGCCAGGGCCGGGGCCAACAATCGTCGATAAAGCAGATTTCCACCCGCCTGTTCCGACCCATCCCGTCTTGCGATGAGTCCGCCGAACAATTGAACTTCGGGCTGAAGCTGTTCATAGTCGGATAAGGGATACAGGTTTGCATGGCTGCGGGTAATGGCCAGCAGCCAACTACCGCCTCGGCGATGTTTTTGCCGGTATTCGACCAGACCGTGATGGGCACGTTTTTCAATCTGATAAGCCAGCAAGGCCTGGTCTTCGTTCAAGGCTTGCTGAATCTGGGTCAGTTGGGCGGGCATCGATTTTCCCGGGGCAGCGACGTGCTCGGGTTCGTCCGCTCGCGGATATTGTGCGGACAAAATTCGATATTCAGTTTTCTCCAACTCAGCCAGGATGCGTTGCCGTTCGGCCGCAGCTAGGCGCGAGTCCATGAGTTTTTTCTGCAGCGCGACCAGGTCGGCTTGCAAACGAGACAAGTCGTCGTTTTCATGCTTCAAATTTTGTTTTCCAGGCTCGTTTTCTTGTGCCAGCGAGTTTAGCAGTGTGCGTGCTCGCATTCGCTCCGCAATGTGAAAGGCCAGTTTTAGCTTATCCTCATCGGCTGAGGCAGCATGGATGGCCAGCAGGCGCCCCGAACAGAAGCGAAAAAAGGAAATGAAACGGCTACCGAGTTGCGCTTTGGCCATGGGAACGGGTTGTTGCCGGCGGAGTTCCTCGATGACTTCGAGCGCCGAAAGAGAATCGGCAATCGCCTGTGTTTGGGGTCCGACCCGCCAGCGCATCATGGCCCGCTCGCTCCAGGCCGAAGTCAAGGTTCCAAGCTCGTCGTGGGCCAGGGCCAGGTCGATGGCTTCATTGATGAGGGAAAACGCCTTCTCTGAGTGCTCGGGAGTTTGGTCGAGTTGCGTCTCCGCCAATAAAACCAAACTGTCGACTACCCTAGTAACTCTGTCGTGGCGGCGAAAAAAGTTTAGCGCGGTGTTCAGGTGCTGGATTCGTTCGTCAGCCGGAAGTAGCCAGTTGTTGCCTAAGGTTAGATGGGCTCTTGCCAGGCTAAAGGCGTTGGGGCTCGACTGGGCCACGCGTAGCGCATCCTGTTCCCGCTGTAAAATCTCCTCCGGACTAAACTTGCGCGGCAAGTCCACTTCCCGGGCCACTTCTGCCATGCTGGCCAAGATCTGAGCTTCCCAGGGGCTTTTACCTGCTAAGTCAAGCTCCCGTTGCAAGTACTCGAAGGCCTCATTGTAGTAACCCAGTTCGGCGGAGGAACCAGCCAAGCCGTGGAGGATATAGCCTTGCTGACCCATTTCCTTTATTTGATAGCAGTAATTGTTTTCCAGTTCCTTGAATTGCCGGAAACATCGGCCATAGTGATGCAGAACGTAGGTGTGCTGGGCCATCTTCACCCTAACCAGGCAAATCATGCCCCGGGGAAGGCCAGGGTTTTCCACCGCTTGCAACGCCAGCTCAAGTTGTTCTTGGATGGGCGCTAGCTTGCCCTTTCTCCTCAAAATACTGCATAAATTCAATCGCCCCCGAGCTTCGTCAAGCAGACGCCCCTGGCTACGATAGCTTTCGATACCCTCCATGACCATCTGTTCGTTCTTTTGTATGGTCCCCAGAATTAAGCGGGCATGGATGTTGTCTCCGTTTTGGGCCAAGATTTTCTGCAACATGGCGATAGCCTCGGGCAGTCGATCCTCAGCCCGGCCCTTGATGAAGAAGCATTCCGAAGAGTTGAACATGTCCGGAAACTGCTCAAAAACCGTGACGCAATCATCCAAGGTCTTGACCCGATCAAACGCTTCGAAAAACCCATCAGGAACCGGATAATGCTTGATTGGCTCAGCCCTTGCCGGCGCTGAGTTTTCGGCCTGATCCTTAGACGCCAAAGTTTGCTCTTGCCCGCAAGCAGCGAACAGCAAGCCAAATATGAGTAGAATATTTGTCGCTTTATGTCTGCCCATCAAGAATCTCCGTGGAAATCATAGCCTGAGATTCACACTGAGCAAAGAGACTCGATCATGGCCCTTAGTGAGCAGGCACAATGACAAGGTAAAGCGGATGGTCAAAATAAACCACCTTTTTCCTTCTGATTTGTCCTATTTTTCATCCGCCGGGGAGCGCCAGGCGCGTTTGTCGGGGCCCCAGATTTTGGCGGTGCGGGCAATGATCCAGGCGTGGGGCAGATCGGGTTCGGGGCCGTAGTGTTCCAGGTATTCGATGTAGGGGCCGCCGTCTAAGGCTTGTTGGGGGAGCAAGGCGTCAGTGTGGCCGTCGAAGTCGACTGGGGCCACGCCTACTTTTGCGCACAGGCCGCGATCAAAAGTGGCCGCGGCGGAGACCCAATGGCCGTCTAGCCAGAATTGGTTGTAGCCGTGGGCGGGAAAGACGCGGGTTTGGAGTCGCTGGAAGAGCTTGGCCGGTACGCGGTGGTTGTGGATTTTGGCTATGGCCAGGCGGGTGGGGATGTTGGCAGCGCGGGCCAGGGCACACAAGAGCACGGCTTTTTGTACGCAGTAGCCTTTGCCGGCTTCCAGGGTAAAGGAGGCGGCGAATTCTTGGCGCAGCA
>JAUVBB010000222.1 GCA_030591445.1 Deltaproteobacteria bacterium
AGAGACTGCCGGCGGGAACGTCGGCGTTCCAGCTGACGGTGCCCCAAACGGCGGCGGGAACTTGGCTGTCATGAACGATATTCCAAGAACCATTGTCGGGAGCGCCAAAGAGGGTGCTACCGGTCATGTCGCTGTAGTTATAAAGATAGCCGCCCAGGTTCGGGGAAGTGAAATCCACCGCGCCCACCAGGGTCGAACCATCGGCGCCGGTCGCCCCGGCATTGGGGTCGATGCGATAGACTTTTTGGGACCGGTAGCCGGTGGCCCAGATCTTGCCTTCGGCGTCAACGGCCACGCCGGTGGGGCTGGCGGTGGTGCTGGTGTCCAAGGTGACGTTGCCGATGAAGGTGCCGTCGTTGAGCAGGTGACCGACGGTGTTCTTGCCGGCATAGAGGCTATGAGCGACCCAGACATGGTCATTGTGATCAACCACGCAACCCTGGGCGTTGTTGTCGCCATGGGAGTAAGCGCCGATCTGGGTGCCGTCGGGGGCGAACTTGCGGATGATGTTGCCGCTGAGCGAAGTGTTCCAGACATTGCCCAGGCTGTCGATGCACAGGCCATAGCTGTCGTGGCTATAGGCGGTGTAGTTGCCCGAGCTCAAGGGCAGGGCGGTGTCCCAGCGCAGCAAGCGGCGAGCCGACCAGATGACGCCGTCGCCGTCGATAAGGCCGCCGTAGCCGCCGTAACCAACACTGGTTTCCTGGCGAATAATCCGACCGGTGTCGCCGTCGACCAGGTCAAAGTTGCGGTAGCCAGTTCCACCGACCCAAACATTGTTGTCGGCGTCGACCGAAACATGGCGGGTACCATAGGAGTTGACGCGGGTGTAGTGGATGATGCACTCGTCGGCGGCGGTGGAGACTCCGCCCTGGGTGTCGGCGCTGGCGACATTGGTCCATGCCAGCAGGTCGCCCAGGCCGGAGGAGGTATCGATGATGCCGTTGCCATTGCGATCGACACACTGTCCGTTTTCTACCAGGCCGATGTGGGTTACCGAACCCATGTAGCGACTCGCTGCCGGCACGCCCGGTTCAATGGCGTTGGCGGCTACATAGCCGGATTCGTTTCTATTGCCTACCCAGACATTGCCGTTCTTGTCCACGGTGGTCCGCGAAGGGTTCAAGCCTCTGCCGGCGGGCGCGGTACGGAACTCGCCCAGGATCTCGCCGGTTTGGGTGTTGAGCTTGACCACGGTGCCCTTGGTTGAATTGGCTACCCAGATGAAGTTGAAAGCGTGGGTGGTGTCATCCAAGGTAAGCTGATCGTGGATGGGCTCATGGACGACGTTGATCGAGGCGCCCTGATCAAAGTCGGCGTCCAAGGTGTAGACGGCCGAGCCTGACAAGGCTTGAGACACGTTGTTGAGTTGGGCGTTATCGCCGAGTTCGCCGCTGCAATGGCTAAGCGAAAGTGCTAGCAAGCCAGCCATTACGACACTACATTGTTGCTTCAATCCAATTTTCATTCTTTTCCCTTTCCCTGTGGAATTTTTTTGCCGCAAGTTTCTGCCTTCCTCCCTAAAAGATACCTCCTTAGTCGATTTTCGGCTTGCTTATGCATAATCCATGCCTGATTGTCCTGTTTTTATCTTATTCTTGTTTTTCAGTGGATTATGGATTTTGCGGATATTGTATAAGTGTAAAAATGCAATCAAAGCGTATCTCTGGCGATACACATTTCTGGGGAAATATTCCTGATTTTGGGGTAAATGGCTGTTTTGACGGGCAAAAGTTCTTGTACTCTTGCGAGCGAAAAAATATCATCAATGCAACAGTTAAGTCGTTTAAAGAAAATAGAAGTGGAGTTGAAATGAAAGTCATAGCCGAAGCCACGGGTCTAGTTGTGCTGGCTTCCGTGCTGGGTCTAGCCTTTGATGTTGTGCGTCCCTCCAGTTTGGGTTTTTTTGCCGCGGAACCTTACGAGATATATCAAGATTGTCCAATGCTGGCCAAAGAAGCCCTCGGAGTGAAGATCGACGAGATTTCCGAGGACGATACGCTTGTTTTCATCGATGCTCGATCGCTGGAGGAGTATCATAAGGACCATGTGCCGGGGGCTCGATCTATTCCCTATCATCCACTGCGGGCTCCAAAGCCAGAGATGATTGCCGAGTTGCGATCCTTGGGCCCAAACCAGGTGCTGGTTTATGGCGATCGAGAGATCGATTCTGGCCAATTGTTGGCCGCCGAGCTGGCCAGCGCGGGACTCCTGGGCGTACGTTTCATCGAGGGCGGTTGGGAGCTTTGGCAAAGCGCCCAGCACAAACAACAGTTGACAGATTGAAGAGATTACGGTAAACAAACGCCATGTCATTTGAGAGACGCGATCACAGAGTTAGCGGAATCATCCAGACGGTGCATCCGATAGGCAAGCCACACGAAGAGGGTGTGACCACCAACTTTAGCAGCCAGGGGCTTTTCTATTCGACCACCCAGCAGTGGGCGATGGGTCAGCTTGTGCCCTTGGTGGTCGACAGTCACCTGGGCAAACTGTTTATCAAGGGCCGGGTGGTGCACAAACAAGTCGACGGAGTGGGGTTCGAGTTTGTTGATCTCACTGATCAGGATCAAAAGAGCATTCGAACGGTGGTCATTGATCTGCTAAATCGAGGTGCCTGGTTCGACGAGCGGCGCAAACGGGGACGGGTGCGGGTTCGTACTTCAGTCGTGTGGATGCAAAACCGGATGGAATCATCGGCGACCATTATCGACATCAATGCCAGTGGTTGTTTGATTGAATCGGTGCAGGCCCCCGCCATGGGCAGCTCGATCATGATGTACGTGACCCAGGTAGGCGAGACCGATCTCAGCGCCCAGGACGTCAACATCCTGGGTTGTCGCGCCAATGTGACCCACTTGCGCGAAGGCTGTTTCGGCGTAGAATTCGAATCTCCGAGCTTGGAGTTTATGCAAATGGTCGGCACTAGGATCGACGCAGGTGATCCGGCCGACATCCCACCTGCTGAATAAGCTACTTTTGAATCTCGATGAATTCGGCGGCGATGTCGTAAGGGGGCGCATCCCCCTCGACCCGGATCACCTTGACCCGCGCACATAGGGGCTGGAATATGCGGTTGAACCTTTGGTGGGTACGGGTGGATACCTCGATGTCCAGCTCGGTGCCCGGTTCAAAGCGGTGCGAAGCAGTGAGCAGAATTCCGCCGCCGGAAATGTTCTTGCCACTGCCTTGGCGCATGCCACCGGTGGGAACTTCACGGATGTTGACTTCGGTATTGGCGGGCAGCCGTTTGAAATCTCTTCTTTCCACCATGGTTGATCTCCTTCGTCTTTATTGACCGGATTGGCCTCGAGCCTTATAAGACTTGATTTTCTGTTGGTACAGCGATTCATAACAGCCGGCGATTTTTTGGGCCAGGATAAGCAATTCACCAATTTCGACCGAGCAATGGGATTTGTGACCGTTGTCGGCGTAGAGGATGTTGACCACCCGACCGCGGGACAGCACGGGTAACAAGAACGAACTCAGCGGCACCTTCTTGCCCATGACCTTGAGGAAACGAATGTTGATTTCGGTCTTGGTCAATCGGCCCAAGGAATGGGCCCGGCTCTCCACCACCAATTGAAACACCGAGGGCAATCCCAGCGGTACCATCACCGAGGGAAAATGGTTGCGGTCGATGTCTTCCCCGATGGCATCCCAACCCAGGGCCACGCCGCGGTGAATGGTAAACAACATGGCTCGCTTGAACAAAGAGCGAGCGTAGCGCAGCACCAACAGCGCGATGGCGTCGCGATCGGTGGCATGGGCCAATTGGCTAGAGGCTTGCTGAAAAGTCAGGGGCAAAAGATCTGGCACCGGGGCCGGCGGCGGGGTGGCCACCGAGGGAGCTTGTGCCGCTGCCGGTTTTGCCTCGTCCTCCTGTCGGCGACCGCTTGCCAAGCCTTCTGCTTGCCAAACCCGGCGCTCGATCGAGCCGGGCGGTTGTGGTTCTGGACCCTCTTCGACTATCTCCAGATCGGCATCGGCCAGAACCGGCATGGTCTCCGATGGTGGTGGCTGAGTGACGCGGGTTTCGGGAAAGCCGTCGCGGCGATGGTAGAGTCTGGCAAAACTCTCCTCGCTGGTCAGGTCTTCTTGGACCGAGGGTTGCGGTGCCGGTGCCTGACTCCCTTTGCTGAAAATGTCAGCCAGGTAGTCGTGCGAATCGAGAGCGATATAGCGTAGCTGTCGTTCGATACCGTAGCACTGCTTGAGCAATTGCCAGAAACGGATTTCCGGCACCACGATGGGAACCGGATGTAAGCTGGTGGTGAAGGCCAGCTCATCCAAGGCGTTGAGGTCGCCGGGATCGAGGCACAAGACCTGGATGCGCTTGGGCTCTCGGCGAAAGGGAATCAAGTTGAGCCGATCGGCCAGGTCGGGCCGGAGCATGGCCAGCGCCCTGGGATCGGGGACGATCTGATCTCCGGCCAGGGCGGGGACTCCATGTAGTCGCGCCAAATAGCGGGCCAGGGTACTTTCGTCCAGGGCATCGAACTCGATCAGGTTGGTACCCAATTTGCCGCCCAAGATGACTTGGTTACGTACGGCTTCTTCAATTTGCTGGGCCGTGCACACGCCGTCGGCCAGGAGAAGTTCGCTAAGAGACTGCATCTACCCAAGCTATCGCCGCCGCCTTGAGCTTGTCAATGATGGGATCTAAAAAAATACGGAGGCTTGACAAGGGATGCTTGAGCTTGTACATTTGCAAAGTATTGCAAATGAGGAGAGCTGGTGCGCCCCATCAAAACCAATGCCTGTTGTTCCGGTTTGTCTCAGTTGATTTCTCCGCAAATGTTTAAGGCCATCGGTGATCCAAAGCGGGTGGCTATCTTGATTCGCTTGGCGGAATGTCAGCGGCCATGCACCGTGAGCGAGATCGCCAGTTGTTGCCCAGTGGACATCTCTGGCGTATCCCGGCACTTGGCCATTTTGCGAGATGCCGGTATTTTGACGGCCACCAAACTTGGCAAACAAGTGCTGTACCAGATTTGTTCACAAAGTTTGGTCGATACGCTGCGCAATATTGCCAATGCCATCGAGTCTTGTTGCTCCGCGCCGGGTCGAAAGGAGACAGTCGATTGATGGCCGAAAAGAAGAAAACAATGCAGGTTTTGGACCTGCCCATGGCTAACAATCAGCCGGGTTGCGCTTGCGGTCCGGACTTGCCCCTGGCTGCCTCGGCACCGAGACTGGATCAGAGCTTCCTGTCGGGTAGCTTGGCGACAGCGGCGGGCGAGGTTCCCGTGGTCTCCGCGGTTTGGGATCGGGCGGATCTTGTCGGCGCGATTAAAATTCGTCTGGGTGTAAATCGCATGGACTACCGGGTGGACCCCGGTCTGTATGCCCTGGGCCAGCCGGATGAGCAATCGCCGGTCTTCGTATCGGCCAATTACAAGCTGAGCTTCGACCATCTTCGCCGGGCCTTGGCAGGCCGGTCTGCCTGGTTGCTGGTACTCGATACCAAGGGCGTCAACGTGTGGTGCGCGGCCGGCAAGGGGACTTTCGGCAGCGAAGAGTTGGTGCATAGGATCCAGACCAGCCGCTTGAGCGAAGTGGTGGCCCATCGCAGTTTGATCGTGCCGCAGCTTGGTGCGCCCGGAGTGGCTGCCCACCAGGTGCGGCGACAAAGCGGTTTTCGGGTTTTGTATGGGCCCATCCAGGCTTCCGATTTACCCGCCTTTCTGGATGCCGGTAACAAGGCGAGCCCCAAGATGAGAAAAAAGACTTTCCCTCTGCGCGAACGAGCAGTGCTAATCGGAGTGGAACTCAGCGCGATTAGCAAGTGGGTGCTGATCTTGGGTGCCGCTGTCTTTTTCTTGTCTGGTTTGGGTCGGTCCGGTGATGTCTGGGCCAATATGATCCACCACGGAAGCCGGGCACTGACCGCCCTGGTCGGTGCCGTGGTCGCCGGCGCCATGCTGACGCCCTTGTTGCTGCCCTGGTTGCCGGGGCGGGCCTTTGCCCTCAAGGGCTTGGTGGCGGGGGCCATGGTGGCCGGACTGCATCTGTGGGCGTGGGGCGTACCGGCCGGGGATGTCTCGGCCTGGATCGAGGCCCTCGGTTGGTTGGTACTGGCACCGGCGCTGGCGGCTTTTCTGGCCATGAACTTCACCGGGGCTTCCAGCTATACCTCGTTGTCCGGGGTAAAGCGGGAAATGCGTTGGGCGGTACCGCTGGAAGTTACGGGGGCGGCCACGGGCTTACTGCTGATGTTGACCGCCCGCTTGCTGGTTTAGAAAGGGTTTTCGAATGGTCGCGATGAGGTACTTGCGCAATGTGGTAAGCCTGGAGCTAAACCAAGACCAGTGCAATGGCTGTGGCCTGTGCCTGAAGGTCTGTCCGCAGGCCGTGCTGGCCCGTGACGGCGCCAAAGTGAGCATCGTCGATCTAGACGCCTGCATGGAATGCGGTGCCTGTGCCCGCAACTGTGAACCGGGTGCCATTGCCGTTCGCGCCGGCGTTGGTTGTGCCGCAGCGCTGCTGGGCCCCATGGGCGGGCTGGCGACCGGTTGTTGCTCCGGCGAGGGTTGCTGCGGCCCGCAAGATTCCCAGAACAATTCCTGTTGTTAGCCCGCATCGATCACAAACTTTCCGGGCCGGACGGATCTGGCCATTGGTTTTGACCAGATTAGAAAGGATTATGTCTAGAGAGGCGACGAAGGGTGATGCGTGCGGCAGTAGGCGGGTGCTATAGACAGGAAGCTACTGAACCATCCATGGAAACATTGGAGTGCGTGCCGTTGCCCCAGACCAGGACGTGCCAGGTGCCGGAGCCGTAGCAGGTGAGGCTTTCATCGGCATAGTAATTCTCAGACTTGCAGTCGTAGTTCAAGCGGTCAGGATCGCTGCCCAATTTTACATAAATATGGACATAGCCAGTGCCGGTGGTGCTGACGCTGACGTTGGTGCCGGTGATGGTGTAGCGGTAGAAGCTGTTGAAAACGCCGGATAGACCGGAGTCCATGATGTCATCGCAGCTGCCGCCGCCGGTATCACAGGCCGCATTGCCGCATTTACCGCAGGAGTTGGCATCGGCCGAAGAGCAGGTGCTGCCACAGCCGTCGGATTGGCCGCAGAGGTCGCCTACGCAACTCGGGGTACAGGTGCTGCCGCCGTCGCCACAGCTCGGCGCGGGGCTGACCAAGACTTCGCCGTTGCACGAATTGCCGCCATAGCAACCGGCGCTGATGACGTACTCGCCACTCACTGTCGGTTTGTAAGTGATACTGGATTGATAGTTGCAAGAATCGTCATTGTAGCCTTTCTGGACGCCATTGAGATGCAAGCGCAGATAGGTGTCGGTCGAGGTGGTGCCACAGGTCTGGAAGGTGTAGGTCACGCCGGCGGTCAGGTTGACGGCAAACTGGTCGGTGTCTGAGTCGGCATAGGAAGCATTGTTGGTGCCCGATGCCGAGTAAGTGAAGGGATCGCAAGTACCACCGGTATCACAAGCTGCATTGCCGCACTTGCCGCAGGAGCTGGCATCGGCCGAAGAGCAGGTGCCGCCACAGCCGTCGGACTGGCCGCAGAGGTCGCCTACGCAAGAGGGCGTGCAGCAGGAGGAGTTGCCGCATTTGCCGCAGGTGTTGACATCAGCGCTGGAGCAGTAGCCGCCACAGCCGTCGGCTTGACCGCAGAGGTCGCCGTAGCAAGAGGGCGTGCAGCAGGAGGAGTTGCCGCATTTGCCGCAGGTGTTGACATCAGCGCTGGAGCAGTAACCGCCACAGCCGTCGGCTTGGCCGCAGAGGTCGCCTACGCACGAAGGCGTGCAGCTGCTGCTGCCGCCGATGTTACTTTGCAGCAACTTGTTCGGGGAACCGGTCGGGAGAGTATCGACGGCGTCACCGTCGAGTTTTACGCCCGCGTAGGCGTTGTAGCCTACCAGCATGATGTAGTGGGCGCCGTCGGCCGAAAGGGTACAACTCTCGTTGTTACCGTTGGCCCAGGGGCGACAGTCGTAGCTCGACTCGGTCGGCCAGCCGCCATTCTTGACATAGAGATCGCAATCGCCGGTGCCGCCGGAGATTGTTAGGGTTCGGCTGGAGGTGCCGGTGTTGAGGACGAACACACGGTATTCCTTACTGCCTTGAGCGCCGGAGATGCTGTCTTCTTGCAGACCCACGCCGGAGATCTTGCCGGTGACCGCGCCGTTGATCACTGCGCTAAAAACGGTGGCCGGGCTGGCGTTGGGGTTTGATTGCAGGTAGAGAGCGGCGACCCCAGCCACATGGGGGCTGGCCATGGAGGTGCCGGGCATATAAGTAGTGGCTGTAGAGCTAGTGTTGTAGGCCGACTTGATATAGGAGCCGGGAGCGAAGATATCCACGCAGGAACCGAAGTTAGAGAAAGAAGACCGTTCGTCCTCGCTGGTGGTGGCACCAACGGTGATGACCGCGTTGCCCCGCCCTGGAGAATCCAAGCAAGCATCCTTGGAATCGTTGCCGGCGGCGGCGACGAAGGTCACGCCGGAGTTGATGGCATTTTGTACCGCGGTGTCCATCGCATCGTCTCTCGCTCCGCCCAAGCTCATGTTGGCCACGGCCGGGGATTGATGGTTGTTCATTACCCAGTTGATACCGGAGAGGACAGCGGAGGAAGTAGTGGCACCGGTACATCCGAAGACGCGTACCGCGTGTACGGTTGCCCCTTTGGCTACCCCATAGGTACTGCCGGCGGCGGTGCCGGCCACGTGGGTGCCGTGGCCTTCGCAGCCGGCCGGACTGTCGCCGCTACCGTCGAAGCCCCAGCTGGTACCCATGCGCCCGGAGAATTGGGTGTGGTCCAAACGGATGCCAGCGTCGATGATATAGATATGCACGCCGGCGCCGTTGTTGGTGTAACTATAGGTTCCATTGAGCGGCAAGCTGCTCTGATCGATACGATCCAGACCCCAGACGGCGCTGCTTTGGGTGGTCGAGAGTCTAATGATGGTGGCTTGCTGGACGCTCTTGACCGAGGGATTTTGCAGCAAGGAGGCGGCCTCCTCACGGGTCATCTTGGCCGCGAAGCCTTTCAGGGCACTGTCGTATACATGCAGCACCTTCGCTTGTACTTGGTGATGGGCCAGCACCATGTTGGTGGCCTGGGCCATGTTGTTGGTCAGGTACAAGGGGCTCATGGAGCCGGCGCTTATCGCCTCGTCCTTGAGTTGTACGATGTACTCGTTGGGAGCGGCTTCGGCGCTCAGGATGATGCCGTCATTGGCAACTGCCATATTGCCGGCCATGGCGCTTGGGGCCAGGGTGTCAGTCGGTATGCTCAGGTCTACTTGTCCCCCAGAGTTTGTCGGCGCGGTGTAAATCATACCCTCATCCACGCATCCACCCAGCATGGTCGCGAATAGAATTGCCATCACCGCGAGAATCTTCACTGCTCTGAGGTTCCTGTTCATGTCGACTCCTCCTTTTATATGTAGCGAATTCAAACTAGGCTCCGTTATTGGTTGACACTTGTGTTATTGCAGGAAGGGTGCCAATCGTGCTTGGAAAATAAATGCAAATAATAACAACAACTTGCTTTAATTAGGGTCGCCTAATTTGGCTGATTTGGTGCTGAACGCACTTTTTGGTTGCTTGGAAAGGGGACCTGATATTTTTCTCAATAAAAACGGGTACTTTTGTTTGCTGCTTTGCTGGTTCCTGCCGATCAGAAAGGGACGGAAGGGATGGGTTTTTGTGTAACATATTGTTTTTATTTTTTAATTTACGGCAAGCGATAGTTGCCGGCAGCGTAAACCATTGGTTTCATCAATTGTAGAATTTTATTTGAAAAGCGCAACGAATGGTTGCACTTTTTTGTCTGTCCCCGAGTCCTTAGAGGCGGTTTGCCTGGCCCGAAAATTACTGTAGTATGGCACGTCAGCTTCAAGAGCGAGGAGAAACGATTGAAATTGTGCGGATGGTTGGTGATGTCTTTGCATGTCTTGGTAGTCGGAATCTTCGGCGGCATCGCATGCGGGACGTCTTCTGTTACTGGCGTGGATGGGGGTATCGAGTGCAGGGAGAGTGAACAGTGCGTAGACGACAATCCCTGCACCGATGATCAATGTGAACAAGGCTTCTGCATTCATCGTTTGGTTGAGGCCCCGTGCTCGGATGACGATCCTTGCACGGTCGGAGATCGCTGCCGGGCGGGCATATGCGCGGGAGAAGCGCTCGACGGTGACGGCGATGGCTTCCGGCCTGATTTCTGCGATGGCCTTGACTGTGATGATCAGGACCCCACCGTGAATCCGGATGGCTGGGAAGGCCCGGCTGGAACCCGCACTTGTCAAGACCAAGTGGACAACGATTGTGATGGTTGGATCGATTTGGCCGACAGCAATTGTGGGGAATGCCTCCTGGATTCCGATTGTGACGACGGTGATATTTGTACCGGTCGAGAGACCTGCAGCGAGGGAAGCTGTCTTCGTGGTGATGAGCCGCCTTGCGATGATGACAACGATTGCACCGAAGATAGCTGTGACGCCGATCGGGGCTGCCTGCACGTTTTTCTCGACGTCGCCTGCGATGACCAGGATTCATGCACGGTCGAAGATCGCTGTCAGAATGGGCATTGTTACGGTCTGGCGCTGGACGCCGACGGTGATGGCCACCAGTCGCTTGCCTGCGGGGGCCTCGATTGTGATGACCAGGACCAGAATATTCATCCCGGCGTGTTCGAAGGCCCGGAGGGGGCGGCCCCATGTAGCGACCAGATTGACAACGACTGTGACGGTCTGACCGACCTGGCAGACAACACCTGCCAGCAGTGTTTGCAGGATGAAGACTGTGACGACGCCAATGTCTGCAATGGCAGCGAGAGTTGTGTGCAATCTCAGTGCCTGGCGGGGGAGGCCTTGCTGTGTACCGACGACAATCCATGCACCGATGATCGTTGCGCGGCTGATGGCGGTTGTTTTTTTCCGGCCATCGATGCGCCCTGCGATGATCTTGATGCCTGCACGGTCGGTGACCGTTGCCAGGGCGGAGAGTGCTATGCCGGCATGGCGCTCGTATGCAACGACGCGGAAGTCTGCACGGATGACAGCTGTGATTCTCAACTGGGTTGTCAGTACCAGCCGCGAACCGGGTTCTGTGAAGACGGCGACCCCTGTACCGAGGGTGACACTTGTGTAGCTGGCCAGTGCCTATCCGGGGCCGAACTATTTTGTGACGACCACAACGAGTGCACCGATGATTCCTGTGGGGCCCTGGGCCAATGCCAGTATCTCCCGCGCAGCGGCAGCTGTGACGATGGCGACCCGGCCACCGCCAACGACACTTGCCAAAATGGCGTGTGCTGGGGAGAGTCGGGCAGCTGTACCACCTGGACGGGGCT
>JAUVBB010000232.1 GCA_030591445.1 Deltaproteobacteria bacterium
AGGGCTGGACAGGCCCGACCATTTCCCGCTCGCCTCCTGGGTGTCCAGTGCGTACCCGAGCGCCTTGTTGATCGCCCGCGTCAACCCTGCATCCGGCCCTCGAAGATCGGTCAGGGATCGACTTGATGTGCCAGGGTTTCTGGACCAGGATCTGGACGGTTTCCTGCTCAATCGCGCCTGCGATTCTTTCGTCAAGATTGCCCCCGGTGAGCAGAACCCGGGCAATGTCAGGAAAACGTTCCTGGACATCCTTGAGAAAGGACAGACCATCGACATTGGGCATGTAGTAATCGGAGATAATGCAGTCGACTTTCTGCTGCTCTAGTGCGGCCAGGGCCTCTACCGGATCTTGAAAGCTGGTCGTCTGGTAACCTTCCCGTCTCATCACCCTTTCCAAAGCACTAAGAACGAAAGGCTCGTCGTCCACCAGGATGACGTTCTTTATATCCATCTCTCGTTCTCCTCCGCTGACTTCTCCCGGACTTGTTCAACCGAGGCCTGCTTATCGAAGGAGAAGTCAATCGGGTCCAGGCCGGTTTTTTTCAAAACCCGGCGGAAATTACTGCGGTCCATGCCCGCCCGTCTTGATGCTTCGGAAACATTGCCTCCGGTTTGGGTCAACAACTCGGTAAGATAGCGCCGGTCAAAATCACCCAAGGCAATGTCCTTGGCCTTGCGATAAGGCATAGACGCCATTTGGGTGCCAATATGAGCAGGGGTCCTGCTGTTTCCCCGTAGTGACTCCGGCAAATCGCCCAAACCCACTTCCTGGTCACGACCCAGGACCACGGCGCGCTCGATGATGTTCTCAAGTTCCCGCACGTTGCCTGGCCACGAATTTCGTTCCAAGGCCTCCATGGCATCAGGAGCAATGCCCTCGATGGATTTGCCGGCCTTCTTGTTGTGCTTGCGCAAAAAATGCAGGGCCAGCAAAGGAATGTCGCTGGGCCGTTCGCGCAAGGGCGGCGAGAGAATGGTAATCACATTGAGCCGATAAAACAGATCCTCGCGGAACTGACCACCTTCGACCGCCTGCAGAAGATTGACGTTGGTGGCCGCAATAACCCGGACATCGACCTTGCGGGTATCATTGCCGCCGACCCGCTTCAATTCTCCCTCCTGCAAAACGCGCAGCAGCTTTACCTGGGTGGGCATGGGTACGTGCCCAATTTCATCCAAAAACAGGGTGCCGCCGCTGGCGACCTCAAACAATCCCCGCTTGGTCCCGGTGGCGCCGGTAAAAGACCCCTTCTCGTGTCCGAACAACTCGCTTTCCAGCAAGGTATCGGTCAAGGCCGAACAGTTGACGGCTACGAAGTCTTGGGTTCGCCGCGGGCTGCGATGATGAATCGCCCGCGCCACCAGCTCTTTGCCGGTGCCGCTTTCGCCCTGCAACAAGATGGTGGAAGAAGAATAGGCCACCCCTTCAATCAGCTCGAAGACCCGTTTCATTGGGCCACTCGACCCCACCAGTCCTTCAAAACTGTCGCGGACATCCAGCATACTTTCCAACTCGCGGTTGCGCTGAAGCAAGCGGCGATGACGACCGGCCTTGAGCACCTGGACCGCGACCGCGTCGATATTGGTAAAGGGTTTGGTGAGATAGTCGAAGGCTCCGCTCTTAACCGCCTCCACCGCGGTCTCTACCGTGGCATAGGCCGTAACCATTATCACTTCGGTGTGCAGGTTCTTGTTCTTGATTTCCTTGAGCAACTCAATACCAGAGATGTTGGGCATACGAATGTCGAGTACGGTTACGTCCGGTTCCCACTGCTCGATCAAAGCGATGGCCTCGGTGGAATCAGACAGGGTGCGCACCTCACAATCGCTGCCGGCCAAGATCTTTTTCCAGGCGTGCAGCATGTAAGGCTCATCGTCAACGGCAAGAACTTTGATCTGAGGTTCTTTTTGTCTGTTTTCTTCCATGCCTATGACTCCTCTCTGGGTCGATTCCGGGCCAAGGGCAAGCGGATAAAAAACGTGGCTCCCCGCCCCTCTTTGCTCTCCACACTCAAACTACCGCCATGGTCATTGACAATTCCATAACAAAGGGAAAGACCCAGACCGGTTCCGGCCCCGGTCTCTTTGGTGGTAAAAAAGGGGTCAAAGATTTGAGAGACAATACCGGCATCAATTCCAGTCCCATGATCCTCGACCTCAACGGTGACATTGTCATCGCCATGCCGGGTGCGCAGTGAGACCGATTGGCCGGTCTCCGAGGCATCAAATGCGTTCTGCAAGAGATTGACCAGCACTTGCTCCAACAAATTCGACTGGCCCTGAATCACTGGCAAATCGGCTGCCAGATCGAGGCCGACCTCAAGCTGCTTGGCCTTGGGGTGCATACGCGCCAAAGTCAAGGAATCCTGGGCCACCTGATTTAGATCCACCTCGACAATGACATCCAGGGGGGTTTTGCGTGAAAACGACAACAAGCGGTCGACGATGCTCTTACAGCGTAGCGCGCAAGACTCGATGGTTTCGAGCGCCTCGTTGGTTGCTTGCGGGTCTTGGGTACCGTCGCGCTGCAAAACCTGTGTGAAGGAAAGAATCCCGCCCAGGGGGTTGTTGATTTCGTGTGCCACCCCGCCGGCCATCCGGCCCAGCGCCCCCATCTTCTCCGATTGCAGCAGGGCCGCGGTGCGTTCCTTGACCAATTCTTCCAACTGGGTGTTGAGCTTAAACAGTTCTTGGTTTCTGTCCTTCAAGTCCGCCCGGTAACGACGATTGCTCTCGATAAGTTCATACTGACGAAAACAATCTTCGATGGTGGCCAACAATTGCGATCCCCGCCAGGGTTTGTTCAAGAAACGAAATACTTCGCTCTCATTGATCGCTCGTTCCACGGCATCAAAGTTGGCATGACCAGTCAGCATAACTCTTTGAATATCCGGATAGCTTTGCTTGACCCGCTTGAGAAAACTGACGCCATCCATGCCCGGCATACTGTAATCGGAGATCACGACTTGCACCGGCTCCTGGGCCAAACGGGCCAGCCCCTGCTCGCCGTTTTCGGCGACCAGGACCTTCCAGGAGGTTTTACGCAAGACTCGTTTCAGGGCCGACAGAATGTGTATCTCGTCGTCCACAATCAGAATCGAGTTTGTCTTCCGCTCTGGCTGATTTTGTGATTGGGAGTTGGTTTTCAATTTCACCCCTCCTTGTATTTTTACTCGCTTCCGCGTTGCTGGGCAGACGCAACTGAAAAGACACGCCTCCGTCCGATCGCTTGAACATGCGCAGGCTGCCACCAATTGTGCGAGCGGAATCACGCGCCGCACATAAACCAAGACCGCCGATATTGCGCACATCTTTCGGCGCAAAGAGCGGGTCGAAAATCTCGGCCAGGCTTTGCGCGGACATCCGGCAATCGGGATCGATCATATCAAGAACAACCTGTTCCTGGGTAGCAGAAGTACGCACCACAAGTTTTCGGGTACAGCTCGCATCGGCGGCGTGAAAACTCAGAATGCTGAGCAAAATCTGACGAAAAATTTTGACAGGAACCAACACTGGAGAAATTTCCCCCAAATCAAACTCTACTTGCAGAGTTTTGGCAAGTGAGCTCTGCACCAGTTCCATGATCAAGGCGACTTCCTGGTTCAAATCCATGGCTTTGACGCTACGAGCATCATTGCCATCGTCGGCAAAAACTTTCAACTGCTCCACGATGCCGGTAATCCGAGTCAAACCATTGCTCACCTCTTCAAACAAGGGCCCGATATCGTCGATGATGTCGTCGAGCGAGTCTTGCTTGATGCATTGTACGGTATCGGCCAAGAATTTGTCGAACTGCTGACGATCCAGACGGGCATAGCTATCACCCACCCGAAGGAGAGCAGCGGCCCATCGGCGCAGTACCAATACGTATTGCTCCAAAGTAGAGATGTTCGCGTTGACAAAGCCGAGCGGGTTGTTCACCTCATGCGCTACTCCCGCCGCCAACAAGGCCACCGCCGCCATTTTTTCCCGTTCGACCATCGCCACCTGCGCCTGCTGAAGTTTCTGGTGGGATTCTTCCAGTTCTGCATTGGTCGTCTTTAGCTTGGCGTTGGCTCGGTGCAAGTCCTGGGTTCGATCTTGCACGGTCTGCTCGAGTTGCAATGACCAATCCGCCAATTCCTGCCGGGACCGATCCAGATCGAGGACTCTTTGTTGCAACAATAAGGATAGCTCTTGGTTTTCCCGTTCCAATTGCTGGCGGCGAACAACCCGTTCGACGCACATCAATAAGTCGCCTAGTTGAAAGGGCTTGGGCAAGTAATCCGCGGCTCCGGAACGAAGAATATTGAGCGCCGAGTCTAACGAAGAGTGGGCAGTGATGACGATTATCCGGCAATCATTATCTTGTTCGGCCAGCAAGGAAAGAAGCTCGGCACCGGGGATATCCGGCAAAACCATGTCCAACAAAACCACATCCGGGGCCACCTTCTGCATTTTCTGTAAGGCTTCCTCCCCGGTAGCGGCAAAATGAATATCAAACCCATGGTCGCGGAGTACGTCGCCGGCCATTTCGCGAATCAAGCGACAATCATCTATGATGAGGCATTTTGTCACGGCGATTCCCTTTTCAACTACATGCTGGCAATATCCTCATCCATGTCCAAATCCAGAATGATCGCGCCACTATCGGTACGCTTTACCTCGAAAATACCCGGATGATCCGTCTCCATCTTGTTGATAAAGGTTTTTTGTTTGCGCACTGTTTCCAGCAGACCCTGGTTCTCACGACGCAGATCCAGGAAATCAAAAACCAGCTTCAGAATGACTTTTAGGTCCAGATCATTCCAGGGTTTGGTCAAAAAGCGAAAGACTTCGCCTTCATTGATGGCCTCGATGGCCAAGCGAACATCGGCCGCGCCGGTCAGGATGATTCGAATAACGTCGGGATACAAATCGCGCACATGTTTTAGAAAAGTCAATCCATCCATGCTGGGCATAAGATGATCGGATACCACCAAGTCAATGCGGTCGTTCTCCAAAATAGTCATCGCTTCTTCGGGAGATTCGGCAAAGAAAAGCTCATAAGGTTCTTTGCGCAAAGACCGCCTCAAAGCGCTGAGAACATTTGCCTCATCATCGACAAATAAGATTTTATGTTCGCTCATAATTCCCTCCAAACTTAGAAAAGACCGGATGACTTTCTCTTCAAGATAACTTCAAAAAACGTGCCATTATTCGCCAGATAAATTCATGAGACTTTGTGTGCAGTTACGTTGACATCAGCGGGCACCCGGGTAGGAGTTCGCCCGAACCTGGGTCTTAAAAGCCCCAAGGGGGTGCGAAAACCTCCCTTTTCAGGTGGGTCAATTGCTACCCATGGGTCATCAATATTCGCCACCGGCCTGGGTGGGTCTAGCCTGCCTCATGGGTAGGCATTGGCAGGCAAAATCACGCCCACGACATAGCTAAGTACCTGTTTTTACCTAACACTTATTTGGCACAAGTCTTGTAATGTTCAAGATTAACTTGGAACATACAAAGGAGTTGGCCATGAAAAAAATCAATTTTGCCGCGTTTGCGATTCTGTGGGCATTGCCGATTCAGGCCTGGGGGCAGACCTCAAATGACGAGTTGGCCGGAACCTTCGAAGCCGGCGTTTTTGACCGAGGGTTCGATACCGAAGCCCAGCGCTCGGAAGAATATGTTCCTATCATTCGCTTCGGTGTTGGGGCCTCCTACCTCATGCCGGTAAGAACCGACGATCGAGGCTCCTCCCGAAGCGTACTGTCGGAATTCTCCATGAGTTGGTGCCCTTTCGGCGTGCTGGGCGAGATTGGCTTCGACTTGGCCATGACCAGAAAAAGCGCCTTCTTCGCCCGGCCCAACCTGAAAATCTTTCCAGTGAAGAACAACACTTTTTCCATGTTTTTGGGCGGCCACTACTCGATTTACTCTCACCCGCAGGGTGTCGAGCAGGGTGCGGGCAGCAGCTTGGGCGTAGTCATCGGCCTGGGTGATAACCTGGCGCTCGAGCTAACCGCCGCGGCTTCGCTCTATTACTCCATGTCGCCTGACGGAGCCGACTCCCTGGTGAAACCCGAACCTGGGACTTTCGCCCTGACCGCCACCGAAGCCACCAACCAGATAGCCGTACTCTTCGGCGGCGCCAAGGTCATGGCGCGCTTCTAAGACTCTTCCTCGGAATCATCCTCTGGGTAGTATTTTTCTAAACAATCTGGGCATAAACCGTGGCTGAAGTTCACATCGGTGTGCTGGGTTATGTAAGTATCTATGCGCTGCCAGGACTCGGAATCAGTACGGATTTTGTGACAATGCATGCAGATGGGCAAAATCCCCTGCAGGGTTTTGACGTGGTCCAATGCTTCTTGCAACTCGGACACTTTATTCGCCAAGGTCGAATATAGTTCCAACACCAGGCGTCCGACCTCGACCCGGGCCTTTAGCTCGGCACTGTCAAAGGGTTTCGTAACATAGTCATTGGCGCCGGCCCGCAAGCCCTCTACGATATTCCGTTTTTCGTTCATGGCGGTAAGCAAGATAAGATAGGGAGGTACCGTTGTGGGCAAGGCGCGAACCTTCTGGCAAACTTCCGTCCCTGCCATCCCCGGCATCATCCAGTCAAGAATGGCTATCTTGGGCGCGTCTGGCTGCTGGAGCGCGGCCCAGGCCTGTTCACCGTCCCGGGTGATTTCTACTTGGTAACCCCACTTTACCAACATGGCCTCCAGCAAACGACAGGAGGTCAGGTCATCTTCGGCTATCAGGATTCTCGGCATCCAACACACCCTTCTTTCCACCACCAATCTTATCAAGCAATCCCTGGCCAGCCAAACTCTTTTTCAGCCTATCAAAAGCGAGTTCTAGCTCATCTAACAAGTTGGCAACTTCACCCAAGTCTCCTGCTTCTCCGGCTTGTTCCAAACTTTGGACCAGTGCTTGCAGACCCACGGCACCGGCCGAACCGGCCGCACTCTTGAAGGAATGGGACAGGCGTCGAATCTCTTCCGCATTCGCTCTGGACCCGGCCAGCTTCAAATCATGGATCTGCTTAGGCGCATCGCTAAGGAAAACATCGAGTACGGTACGCATTAATTCAAGATCGCCATCTACCCGACTTAGCAAGGCTTCCCGGTGAAACACATCATTGTTACGGCGACTAGCGCCGGCATGAGCGGGCAAAGAAGGGTCTTTATCTTCGGCCCGCTCTTTTGCTTTCAATTGCCGCTCAATAGCAGCCACCAACTCTCCGGGTTCAAAAGGTTTGGGCAAAGTATCATCCATACCCACCCCAAGATATTGATCCAGTTCATTGGGCATGGAATGGGCGGTCATGGCGATAATGGGAAGGTCATGATTCAACACCAGGCTCTGCGGATCCCTTATTCTCCGGGTGGCTTCCAAGCCATCCATCACCGGCATTTCGACATCCATCAGCACCAAATCATAGGGGCGCTCGGTCAGGGCCGTCAGTGCCTCCTGCCCATTGCCTACCGCGTCTGCCCGATAGCCCAGTCTTTCCAGTACTCTCAGCCCCAGAAGCTGGTTGGTGGCATTGTCCTCGGCCAGCAAAATGCGTATTTTGCGTCTTTGGTCTTCCCGCAGCGTGTGGCGGGTAATCATATATGGCGAGGGGCGATTCATTATATCGGCGGAAAAAGATTTCCCCTCTGCACCCAGTAAAGCCAACAAACAGGAAAACAAATGCGCTTGTTTCACCGGCTTGGTCAGGTAGGCCATGAATCCAATTTCTTCGAGCCGGGCGACATCACCGCGCTGGCCGGCCGAGGTCATCATCACCAGACGAGGTGCAGGCAAGGCAGGATCGTTCGCAATTTTTCGGCCTAAGCTCTCTCCGTCCATTTTTGGCATATGCATGTCTAAGATGGCCAGCAGATAAGGGTCCTCGGCGGCCACGGCCACCCGGATTTTCTCTAGTGCAATCTCACCATTGGCCGCTTGATCGTGACGGATGCCCCAACTCTCCAACAATTTACCCAGCACCCAGCGGTTGGTGGCATTGTCATCAACCACCAGCACTCGCTTGTCGTGTAAACAGGCGACCGAAGGCTCCACTAATTCGACCGCCGGCCGCGCTTGCCTTTCCATTTCCACCGTGAACCAGAAGAGGCTGCCCTGATCCGCCGCACTCTCCACCCCGATCTGCCCGCCCATCATCTCTACCAATTGTCTGGAAATAGTCAGGCCCAAACCGGTTCCGCCGAATTTGCGCGTGGTTGATGAATCCGCCTGCGTGAAGGCGGCAAAGAGCTTTTGTTGCTGATCTTCGGATATGCCGATGCCGGTATCTCTGACTTCAAAACGCAATTGAAAACGCGTATCTTGCTCGCGCAGCAGCGAGACCCTTAGCGCAACTTCGCCCACGCTGGTGAATTTTACCGCATTGCCCATCAGATTGGTCAGCACTTGCCGCAAACGTCCCGGATCACCGCGCAACAAGGCCGGCACCTCGGGCTCAACGAAACTGACATACTCCAAGCCTTTTTGCTGGGCGCGCAGAGCCAACATGTCGTTCATATCGTCCAGGGTAGAGCGCAAATCAAAATCTAGTTCTTCCAAATCCAGGTGGCCGGCCTCGATTTTGGAAAAATCCAGAATATCGTTGATGACATTCAACAGGGCCTGGGCACTCGTGGTCACGGCTTCGGCATACTCTCGTTGCTCGGAACCAAGCTCGGTATCGAGCAAGAGCCCATTCATCCCAATCACGCCATTGAGGGGCGTGCGAATTTCGTGGCTCATGTTGGCCAAAAACATGCTCTTGGCCTTGGTGGCTGCCTCGGCCACCAGGGTGGCTTCCTCCAACTCCAGGTTCTTGGCCTGTAGCTGGCGAGCCAAACCATCGAGTTTTTCCGCATTTTCTTCCGCTTTGATGCGTGCCGCTTCGGCATCCTTCATCAGGTTCAAGCCGGCCCGGCGCTGGTCGTCCGCCTCCCTTATCTTTACCCCCAGCGCGCTTTCCGCCTCTTCAAACTCGAAATTCTTCATCTTCAAGCCAATGATGGCGGCCTCGGCCTCTTCGATGGACTGTTGCGCCTCCCTGCGTACACTCAGCAAGGCCAACAATGAATCGCCGGCGGCAAAATCATCGAAGCCAAAGGATTTCAACCCTTCCGTTTCTTGGGCATCGGCCCGCGCTAGCAACAAGAATCCATTTGCGCAGGGCAACCATCTCCCCAGCAAAGGGATGGACTGATCGTCTTGACCCAGCGCAAATGGTTCCGTCTTACCCATAAGCCCAGCCAGAGAGGCAGCGTCGACCGGTTGCCTTGAATCGGCCCAAAACAGGAAAGCACCAACCGCCTGGCCCAAGGCAGCCGGAACCCGTTTGCGCACCGGAGAACTCGCCCAGACGACCGACAGATCTTCATCGGTCTGAATCAGAAAGGGCGTGGTTTCGACCAGTTGCGCAAGTTCCAGCTCAACAACGCCGGGCCCGGGCTTCATAAAAATGACACCTCCATGACGCAGTCATCATCACCATTGCTGGTGCAGGCAATCTCCTTGACTTGTACCTGCTCGTTGAAATACTTCCCCAATCCCAATACCAGCCCGTGCACCACGGCGCAGAGTCCGCGCGGAGAATCATAAGTCAACAAGATCCGTCCGTCGGCCAGAGTCTCTACCGTAAAATTCGGCGGCCGCGCACCGGGAACCCCGCGGGTCACTTCCTGATGGATTCTGTTGATATTGGTTAGGACCTCACGAACACTGTTGCCCGCCAAGACAAAATAATGCGCGTAGGTCTTGGCCATGACCGCCGAGACCAAATAGCTACCGAACTGAATCATGATCTCTTTTTCGGAAAGGCTGGCAAACTTAGCCACTGAGCCTATCAATGCCCGGGTACTTTCGTCTGAGTATTCAAGACTGGCGGCAAAGAAAGGCTCATCACAGCCGGCATGGCTCTTTATCTCTTCCCAGGTTTCCAAACCGAAACGGTTCGATATCATATCCTGAATGCCCATGTTGATGAAGCCTTTCATGATTCGGTCGCCCCAGCAATCAGCTTACGATATCGTACTTCGGCGCTTTACCATCCGCCTGCAATAACCGGTTGATTTCTTCTTTGAGCTTGATCATGGCGAGCTCCCGGCCCACCGCCAAGCGGTTGAACTCGCTCAACTCACTGAGCCGCTTTTCCGCCTCATGCTCGGCTTGCTTTCTTTCGCTGATATCGTCGAAAATAGTAGCAAACATCAACTCTCCCGTGCGATAGGCGGAGACAGAATACCACTTTTGCAAAGACTGGGAAAACTGCTCGAATTTCTCTTCTTTGCCCAGCAGAGCTACCGTACCGTAACGTCCAATCCAGTTGGCCTCATCGTTCTCAACGCCGGGAAGCACTTCGGTCACGCATTTACCCAGGATGTCTTGGGCCCGCAAACCGGTCAAGGCCTCGAAGGTAGAGTTGACCTCGATAAAAACGTAATCGACCGGCCGGCCGTCTGGGTCGAGTACCAAGCGGTGTAAGGAAAAACCATGAAGCATATTGTCAAACAGATTCCGGAACTTGTGCTCGCTTTGATGCAGGGCATCTGTGGTCCGCATGCGTTCGCTAACATCGCGAATGACGCTCTGAAAAAGGCTGCCCTCCTCGTCTACTGCCGCCGAGGCCACCTCGATGTCAATCTCGCGGCCGTCCTGGCAAATCATTTTTCCCTCAATGCGCAGGGAACCCTGCTCGCGGGCCTGCTGCATTTGGGCCGCGGAACGACTTTGGTGTTCTAACTTCACCAAGTCGGCTACTTTCATGCTTTGCAGCTCTTCACGCGGGTAGCCCAACATGGCACAGACTGCGGGATTGGCATCGAGAATACGCCCGTGGGCGGTGCGAATAATAACTCCGTCATGGGCATTTTCGAAAAGCCTACGAAAACTGGTTTCGGCATCGCGCAAGGTCTTGGCAAATTGCGACTGCGCGGTCTGATCACGCAGAATCTCCAGGACCCGGACAACCTCACCTTTTTCGTCCAGCAGCGGCAGGGTCTGCACCTCGACCGTGTGTTCTCGGTCCTTGGCGTCAAGGTGGGTATGAATGGCTGCAGCCGGAGTCTTCTGGGTCATTGCCTGATGCAGGGGACAGGGATCGCGCAGGCCTTGGCAAGGACTGTTGCGATGATGAAACACTTCGAAACAACGCCGACCCTCGGCTACC
>JAUVBB010000393.1 GCA_030591445.1 Deltaproteobacteria bacterium
ACGGTTTTTGCTGCGAGGAGCGGTTCATGAAATCTCCTAAGACTTGTGCTGGACAATCTTTGGTTGACGCTCATTTCAAAGGCAACATTGCGCGTTCGGATGAGCGGGCACTGAGAGCGCATCTGCCCGAGTGCAATCTCTGCCGGGCTTATTATGAACGTCATTTGCTGCTGGCCAAGTTGGATCCCAAAAGTCAAAACGCATCGGATCGACTGGCGCGGGGATTGGTCGTCACCGGCAAGTCTAGGCAGTTCACCCTGATTCTGGCCGCGGCAGCTGCATTGGTTTTCGCCTTTATCTGGTTCTGGCCGGCCCCCGTGGCTGAAACCGGTGAGTTCGTTGCCCGTGGTTCGGTAATGGAGCAATCCCCTACCCTTTTGCAAATCGACCGGGCAATGCCAAGTGAGCCTGCCGCCTTGATCAACGACGAGATTGGCGCCCAAGACGAGCTGGCCTTTGCTTATCAGAATACGCTGGGAAAAAAGTATCTGCTGGTCTTCGGGATCGACGAAGACAAAAACGTCTACTGGTATCATCCCGAATGGCGAACCCAGGCAGAAAACCCCACGGCCATTTCCATTGCTGCCCAAAAGGGTCTTCATGAACTGCCCGAGGCCATCCAACACCAGCTTCAGGGCAATGTGCTGCGCATAGTCGGTGTGTTTAGCAATCAACTGCTGACGGTCAAGCAAGTCGAGCAGAAGATATTGGGTTTAGGAAAGTATTCGGACCCGATTGCTTTTCCGGATGCGATCCAAGTGATTCGCTCACTAAAAGTGAGGCCTTGAGAACTGATGCTTCGAACCCTAGCGATAGCGCTGATGGTCTTGCTCAGCGGCCTGTGCGCGGCCGATGAGCAGATTCCGCCGCGGGCCATGTTTGCCCTGATCATCGGCGTGAACCATCCCCTTGACCCGGAGCTTGCGCCACTGCGCTATGCCGACGACGATGCCGCGCGCTATTTCGACCTTTTTCGCTACCTGGGGGCGCGCACTTATTTACTGACCCAGCCAGACGAAAACACCAGCCGGCTGCATGCGCAGGCCACCGCCGAAGCGCGGGCGCCTAGCCGCACCGTGCTTTTAGATGTGGTTCAACAACTGGAACGAGAGATTGCCACCGCGCGCAGCCGCAAGGTCGAGACGGTTTTTTATTTGATTTACGCCGGTCACGGTTATCAGGAGAACGGGCAAGGTTACCTGGGCCTGGCAAAAGAACGCCTAACCAGCCAGCAAATCATCCAAGAAGTAATCGAACCGCTGGGCGCCGACCAGACCCATGTGGTGGTCGACGCTTGTAACTCCTACTATCTGGCCCACAGTCGCGGTCCCGGCGGCCAGCGGCGCGCGCTTCGCGGTTTCAGTCACGTGCAGGGATTGGCCGCCCACCCAAAAATCGGGCTGCTGTTTTCCAGTACCTCCAGCCGCGATAGTCACGAATGGGAAGCGGTGCAGGCGGGCGTGTTTAGTCACGAGCTGCGTTCGGGCTTGTACGGAGCCGCCGATGCCGACCACAATGGCTGGATTAGTTACCAAGAGATAGCCGCTTTTGTCGAACGGGCCAACCACTCGATTCCCAACGAGCGCTTTCGGCCCAAGGTATACTCGCGACCACCCAGCAATTCCGAGTTTCTGATAGGTATGCCCAGTGGCGAGCAGAACCACCTGGAGATAGACGGCACCCGGGCCGCCCACTACTACATTGAAGACTCTCAGGGAGTGCGGATCATGGATTTTCACAATGCGCGCGACCATGCCATGCGGGTATTGCTGCCGGCCTCCCGCCAGCAGCTCTATTTGCACAACACCCAAGACCGGCGCGAGTACCAGATTCATCCCAGGCCCGGAACCATCAAGATATCGTCCTTGACTCCCACAAATCCCCGCACCCAAGATCGCGGCGCCGCCCATCACGCTTTCATGTTTCTGTTCGACTTGCCTTTCGACCGCCAAGTAGTCGACCAATACCACTTTACCAGCCTGTCAGATCTGACCGAAGTAACTGACACCGCACCCGTGGCCGAAAGACCCTGGCTAGGCACCGCGGGCTGGGTCTCCACCGGTCTTGCCGGCGCCGCCATCACCGCGGCCGTGGTGCTTTCCATAGACAGCCAAAATCTAGCAGAGAGCCTCGGACCAAACCCCACTCACCAGGAGGTCAGCGCGCTCAATCAGGACATTGCCCAGCGCAACCTGGCCACCAGCCTCCTTTTCGGCATGGCCGGAGCCGCCGCCGTATCCGCCGCCCTGTGTTTCTGGTGGCCCGAGGATTCCATCCAGACCAGCCTGGCCTGGTCCCCCGCGGGCGGAGCCTCATTGGTCATTGGGGGCAACTTTTGATCCGCTTATTTGCCCTGACCGCAGCTCTGCTTCTGTGCAGCTGTGCCGACCAACTGCCCACCGACGACTTGCCCTGCCCCTGTGCGCCCGGATGGACCTGTTGTCAGAACGAAAACCAGTGTGTCCGCCCAGGCGACACCTGTCCCTGTATCGGCCAGGACTGCCTGCTGCCCACCAGCAAAGACACGGGCCAACTTTGGGTCACGCCCAATCCAATCCTGTTCCAACCCGAGGCAGCCAGCCAACAGGGAGTCAGTATCTCCAATCTAGGCTCCGAAGAAATCGGCGTGCTGGCCATCACCCTCATGGGCGATCCCGCCTTCTCATTCGTGAATCCGGGTTCCACTCGACTGCCCTGGACCCTACCGGGTGGCGCCACTTGCCTGCGCGGAGCCGCCCTCGACGGCTTCTATCTAGAGTACCAGCCATCCGAGGAACCAACCCCGCTCGGCTACCTGCTGGTAGAGACCGATGATCCGGCCCATCCCGCATTCAGCGTGAACATCGCCCTGGACCAGACCAACTCACTCGACCTAGGCCGCGGCGGCTGGGCTTCGAACGCAAACTATGTCCTGATCACGCCCAATCCCATCCGACTCGATCCACTGCCCCCCGGCGAACGAGTGGAATTCAACTTGAGTGTCTGTCCCAAACCATCGACAGAAGCTGAGCCCGACGGTGAGCAAGAACCCCCAATTCTGCTAACCCGGATTGCGGTAGTAGGCCGGGATTTCTATCTAATTCGTTTTTACGAGCCCCAGGGCGGGCAGGTTGCCCTGCCCATCGAAGGCGAACACCCATTGACCGGTGAGCACCTGATACGACTGGCCTACGCTCCGGTCTTCGAACAGTCACAAAATGGCCAGTTGGAAATTGAGTTCATCGATCGCCGGGGGATATCGCAGACTCTCAGCGTTCCCCTTGTGATCGAATAAAAGTGTAAGAGGAATTCGTCAAAAACGATGCCGGCAAACGTTATAAGTATAGACCAGGGCCAAGGAGCGAAATCATGAAAAAGCTACTCTTTTTATTGTTAGCGGGATTCCTACTGAGCTGCTCAGAAGATTCCGAAAAATTTTGCATTGACGGCACCTGCTACAACGTACTTTCTCGCGGCAACTCCTACCGGCCCGCGGCCGTCGACATCCTGTTTGTGATCGACAACTCCGGCTCGATGGTGGGCGAACAGCATCAGTTAGCCGATTCATTTCAAAAATTCGCCAGCGTGCTCGAGCAAAGATTCCAAGACTACCATATTGCCATCGTAACCACCGGCATGCAGTCGGGCGGATGTCCCGCGTGTGGGGGAGCAATAGAAATGTCCTGTATCAAAGATGAGAACGGTCGATTCCAGGATACCAGGGGAATTAACCTGGGCACCATAGACGATCCGGTCTTCGAGTTCGACCCGGCGGATCCAAGTTGCCGGGTGGTAAGCGCCAACAACAAGGATTGTTTCTATGATCAGAGCACCGGCAAAGGCACAGTTTTGGTCGGCGTCAACGGCTGCGGCTATGAAAGAGGGCTGGCCGCGTTAAAGACGGCGCTTTCCGAGAACCTGCTTTCGGATTGGAATAAGGACTTTCTGCGCGACGATGCCCTGCTGGCAGTGGTGGTGATCTCTGATGAGGAGGATTGCGGCGAGGTTGGCGATGTGAGTGAAGGCCTTGCCGGAATCGGAGGTAATATCTGCTATTTCGCCTCCAAGGGTGTGGGCCCCGAAGCCGAGACCTCCTTCCTTGACGATCCCAACCAAAAACCGTACCAGCTAACCCCGGTTGAGGAATATCGAGATTTTCTCATGGAGCTCAAAAACAATCGGCCGGGCATGGTCAAATTCACTACCATTGTTGGGCTCAGCGATCCGACCGACCCCTCCAGCACCACCATCGAGTACGAGTTTAATAGTTCCCGTAACCGCTGGGAAATTATGAACGCCTGCGCCACCCCCGATTGTGAAGGAAATTATTGCGCGGCCAATCCGGCGCCACGTTACATCGAGATGGCCCAGCTTTTCGGCATCGGCATAAACGGGTATGTCGACACCATCTGCCAATCGGATTTCTCTTTCTCCATGGAATGCCTGGCCAATTTCATGGCCTGTCAGCAGCGCTTCGAACTTGGCAGCCCCGTGCTCAACAGCCAGACCGCCGAGCTCTCTTTCAATAACGAGCTAATTCCCAGATATTCCTGCAGCACAGCCGCCCAACTTACATCCTGCCAAGGTCCCCAAGACAGCTCCTGCTCCGACGGCCCATGTGTGGCAACCTGGACCTACGACGACTCTGCTGACAGCCCCACCATCACCTTCGCCGACCACTTCAAACCCTGCGAATTGGTCCTGGAAGGCGACATCGAGATTGTGGTGGTTGAAAAGTAACGATGGTCTTACGGGGAGCTAGGGGACGGAGGTCACTTCCTCATAGTTTGTCCGTTTGCCCGTACTTCTTTACCCAGGCTTCTTTGCTCTTATCCGGCGGAGCTCCGAAGTCAGGTCTTTGGGCGGGAGCTTTGCGGAGCCTTTCGAGCACTTCAGTGATGCCACGATCGAGTTGCGCGTCCTGGCCGCGGTCCATGGCCGCGGGATCATTGTCCACGATGATGTCAGGAACCACGCCCTCGCCTTCCACACCCCACTTTCTCTCTTTTTCATAGAGCCAGAAGAAATGCGGACGAGTACTGTTACCCCCGTCAATGAGGGGATTACGAACGTTAATCGCGACTACGCCGCCCCAGGTGCGGGTGCCGATGACCGGACCCAGCTTGGCTATTTGGATAGCTCGTGGGAAGAGGTCTCCGTCCGATCCAGCGTTCTCGTTGGTCAGAATTACCACCCGACCTCGCAAACTATTGTACGGATAAGTGTTGACATCTCCACGACGCGAGCGAGTCCAGAACAAGATGTCGCGCATGATCCTTGTGACCATAATGGATGAGACAAAGCCGCCGCCGTTCCAGCGGGCGTCGACGATCAGGCCCTGCTTGCGAATCTGCGGATAGTACCAGCGATCAAATTCGATCATGCCCCGGGTCATCATGTCGGGGATGTGCAGATAGCCGACGCGCCCACGAGTTTTCTCGCTAACATAGTCACGATTCTTGGCCACCCAGGACAAATAACGAACCTCGCGCTCGTTGCCGAGAGTCTTAATTTCCACGTCGCGAGCCCCATTGAGAGAGGGATTGGAATGGACAGTCAGCAGCACGAACTCCCCGGCCGATTTTTGCAGCCGGCTGTATACATTGTCACCGGCTCTTAGCGGCTGGCCATCGACCTTGAGTAAGTAGTCACCGGATTTGATTCGTGCATGAGGCAAGGTCAGGGGCGAGATCCGTTTTTGATCCCAGTTGGCACCCGCATAGACATGCGTGAAACGATAATAGCCGGAAGCATCCGGGGCCAAATCGGCCCCAAGCAGACCGACGGAAATGGGCTGGGCGTGTCGTTGATCACCGCCCCAGATATAGGTATGACCTAGGGAGAGTTCGGCCACCATCTCTCCCAACAGATCCTCAAGCTCGGCGCGGGTGGCCACCCGGCTTAGCAGCGGCAGATATTTCTCCCGTATGGCAGACCAATCGACATTGGCCATGCCCGGCTCCCAGTAAAAGTCGCGCATCATACGCCAGACCTCAAAGAAGATCTGCCGCCACTCCAGCAAGGGATCGACCTGTTCGCGGATGGCCGTGATCGGGATTTTTTTCCTTGCCAGTTTCTCTTTGTCAGGCGCTTGATCGCTAAGCTGGAAAGCGAAGAGTTCTCGCTTTCGGTTCATAAAGGCAATGCGTTTGCCGTCTCGCGAGATACTGTAGTCGCGCACGTCCGACAAGTAGCTTTTGGCTCCCTTTTCCTTCTCGCCCAATTCGAAGCGCATCAGTGCCGAGGTGAGTTTGCTGTCATCGGAAAACAGTTCGCCCCAGTCCGCCATGCCGATCATGGGAGACTTGAGGTAGAGAATAAATTCGCGTCCCACCCAAAGCCCGTGGTAGTTGCCGGCTTCGACCGGCACTTCCACGATACGATCGCCGAGCCCGGCCAGGTCGATCTCGACCTGGGGCGGTTGACGAAATTCCCGCTTTCGTTTCTCTTCTTCACGAATACGCTTGAGGACTTTCATCATGCGCTCTTCATCCTTCCCCGCTTTGACGGGCAGGAAAGGCGAAGGCGTCTTGGCCGAGAGCAATGCCAGATAGGGTTTGGTGGTCTTGCCCACGATGGTCTCGAAGTCAAGCTCGTCGAAGTAGGGATTCAGACTTCGACGGGAGAGGAAACCCAAATACTTTCCTTCTGGACTCCAGACCGGGTTGCTGTCGTCGAAAAACTCGTTGGTCACCCGTGTTTTTGTTCCGGTCTCGACCTGGAGCAAGAAAATGGAGCCGAAATAGTTAGCTTCGGGTTTGACATAGGCCAACCATTTGCCATCCGGGCTCCAGCTGATTTGGCCGATGCGGCCGTACGGGCAATGATCTACCTCGCGGGCCTTACCGCCGCCGACCGAGACTAGATAGAGCCGGTTGTCGCTGTCGGCAAAGGC
>JAUVBB010000156.1 GCA_030591445.1 Deltaproteobacteria bacterium
CAAGAGCTCGTACAAGGTCACGCAAAAACTGAACTGATCGGTTTGCTCGTCGGTGGCTTCGCCCCGGTACTGCGCTGGGGCCATGTAGCCCGGGGTACCAACAATGGCCCCGGCCTGAGTCATGGGGGTGTCTAGGAAACTGCCCCCCGAGGTCAACTCCCTGCTGATAGTCGGCTCGGCACTATGCTCGGCCGCGGGCTTTGCCTTCGCGCTCTCTTCGCTCACCGCCGCCCGGGCCAGGCCGAAGTCTAGGACCCGAACCCGGCCGTCCTTGCCCACGATGATATTGTCGGGCTTGATGTCCCGGTGAATCAGGCCAGCCTCGTGGGCGGCGGCAATGCCCCGTCCGGCCGCTTGCAACACGGCTACTTTTTCCCAAACGGTCGGCCGCTTCTGCCCCACCCACTCCTTGAGCGTCCAGCCTTCGACTAACTCCATGGCCACGAAAACGTCTTGGCCCAAAGTGCCCACGTCATAGGCCGCCACCACGTTGGGATGCGACAACTGCGCCAGCGCCTTGGCCTCCCGCAACAGGCGCTCGCGAGCCCGATCGGCCAGACTGCCGCTGCCCGCCTTTACGCTTAGCAGTTTCAGCGCAATCCGGCGATCCAGCTCTGGATCATAGGCTTTGTACACCACCCCCATCCCGCCCTGACCCAACCGCGACAGAATCATGTAGCGGCCCGCCTGGGCCCCCGGTTGCAGCTCGCTCGGCGGCTCGCGCCGGCCTTCATCGCCGTCCTGCGAGGCAATGGTATCGCCGTCTAGGTCGAAGCCCTCGGCATGGGTGGCCAGGGTATTCTTGGGTCGCTGGTCGCTCATTTTTTAGCGCGCCCGCTTTCTATTTCGGCGATCAAATCCTTCACCTTGGTCACGGCGGCGTTGTCCGGGCCGAAGGCTTGCTCACGAATCAAAAGCGCCCGCTGCCCTAGCTTGCGGGCTTGGGCCACCAGACCCTGCTTCAGCAGAACCCGACCCAGACACATCAAGGCCTCGGCAACCGAGGGATGTTGTTGACCCAGCGCCTGTTCCCAAATGGACAAGGCCTGCTCACAACGGGCGCGGGCTTGCGGCAATTCACCCAGGGACAATTGCAGCAAACCCAAATTGGTAAGCATGCTGGCCATATGCGGATGGCGCGCCCCAATGGTGTTTTCCAATATGGCCAAGGCCCGCCGATAGAGCGGTAAGGAATCTTGGCCGTGACCGAAAGCGGTCTGCACCCCGGCCAGGTTATGCAAGGCATAAGCCACCCGAATGTGCTTGGGCCCCAAGACCTTTTCCCGAATGGCCAGCGCGCGCGCAAAACATTTCCGCGCCTCTTCCACCTGGCCTTGTAGTTGCAATACGTTGCCCAAATTGCTGAGAGTCACCGCCACCGCCCGATTTTCCCGGCCCAGATTTTTTTCCTGGGCAGCTAGGGCCTGCTGGAAATAGGGCAGGGCAGAATCGTACTGGCCTTGGCTGGCGTATACCACCGCCAAACTGTTCAAGGTGGTAGCCAACAGGACCGGATCGTCGCCCGCCTGGGCCACATCCGCCCGGGCCAGCTCGCCTAGCATTTTCATTTCTGGATAGCGCGCCTGCTGGAGCCCAATCACCCGGATCAACAATGCGCTGCCTTGGGCACGCCGACGGCTGTCTTTGGCCAAACCAGCCGCCCGGGCCGCCCGGTACAAACTCTCCTCGGCGGGCTTGGCTTGCCCGCTCATGGACTGGAGCCGACCGAGATCCAAATAGGCCTCCGCCTGCAAGGGCGCATAGTCGGTTTGCGCAAGCTCGCCGGCTACCGCTTGGACAATGGCCAAACCTTCTTTGTATTTCCCCGCCCTTTCCAAGGCGGTGGCCCTTTGTAGTTTTTTGCGTTGGGCATTGACGCGCTCACGGGTGGCATGATCTGCCGGCGGGGGATAGGCCGCCTGCAAACTTTCACTGTCCGCGCAGCGATCCAAGGCCGCCAAAGAAGAGACTGCCGCTACCGCCCGGTCCACCACCGCGGCATCGGTCTTCTCCGCAAACAACCAAGTCAGCGCCCGCATCTCGCCCAGGCCTTGATCCAGACAGCGCATGCGCAAATCCAACAGACCCGCCGACTGTTCCCCGCGCAGGTGGGTGGCCTCACAGGCATCCTTACGCATTTGTACCCATGCGTGAGCATAGCCATCCAGCGCCTTGGCCACCCGCCCGAAAGTATCTTGGGCATACCCCCGGCCGGAGGCCGCAAACTGTTTTTGCACTTTCTGCTTGATGCTGTCGTCCCACACGCCAAGCAAGTTCTCGCCCGCGCCCTTACACAGTTTCTGTTTACTGGCTTGCCAGGCATAGGCGCCGCCAAAGGCCAGGCCCACCAACAAAACCATGGCCGCCATCACCAGCTTCCGTCTGCGAGCCACCCTGGGATCCTGGGCCAATTCGGCCAGCAATTCGGTCATCGACCGGTAGCGGTCCTCTTTGGCCAAAGCCAAGCCCCGCAACACAATCCGACGAAAGCGAGCCGGCACCTTCACTTGAGCGGGCGGGGGGTCCAACTGTCCGGACAACACCTTTTTTTTCAGCTCTCCATATTTTCTGGCCCGCCAGGGCCTACAGCCGTAGAGCGCCTCATACAAGGTCACGCAAAAACTGTACTGGTCGGTCTGCTCGTCGGTGGCCTGGCCCCGATACTGCGCGGGGGCCATGTAGCCCGGGGTTCCCACGATGGTGCCGGCCAAGGTCATGGGGGTATCCAAAAAACTACCCCCAGAGGTCAATTCCCCACTCACCAGGGCCTCGGAATCCTGTTTGTTTTCTTGCTTGCCGGCCACCCTCTCCTCGGCCAGGGCGGCCCGGGCCAAGCCAAAATCCAGTACCCGCACTCTTCCGTCTTTACCAACGATGATGTTGTCCGGCTTCACATCCCGGTGAATCAAACCAGCCGCATGGGCAGCCTCTATGCCGCGACCGGCAGCTACCAGCGCTCTTACTTTGGCGTAAACCGAGGGTTTGCTTTCTCGGATCCACTGCTTGAGGGTCCAGCCTTCGACCAGTTCCATGGCCACGAACACATCTTGGCCGATGGTGCCAACGTCATAGGCCGCCACCACATTCGGGTGCGACAACTGCGCCAGGGCCTGGGCCTCACGCAAGAGCCGATCACGCGCCCGGTTGGCCAGGCTGCCGGACTGCGCATTTACCCGCAGCAGTTTCAGGGCAATCCTGCGGTCCAATTCCGGGTCGTAGGCCTTATACACCACCCCCATGCCCCCGCGGCCGATCTGGTCCAAAATGGTGTAACGACCGGCCTGGAATCCAGCCGGCAAGACCGTGGCCTGGCCATCGGGGCTGCCCACCGCTTCGTCCCGAGAGGCGATGGTATCGCCGTCGAGGTCGAAGTCCGCGCCTATGGTGGCACCGGAATTATTTGGCCTGTCTTTGGACATGGCTTGGCCTTCACCTCATTGGGCAGAGTGACGAGAAAGCCAGCGCCGGATGGCTTCTTTTTCGTCCCGATAGTGGTCGCCGGCGGCGGCGTAATTGTCGCTGGCCCCGGCGGCCAAAGTCAGCGCGCGAGCACGGTCTTTAGCGCTCACCCACAAAACCTTGGCCAAGGCAAAATCGGTTTCGGCCAAGACTTCCGGCGAGGCCATGGAGCCCTTGGCCGTCAGCATAGCCCGGGCCCGTTCCAAAGATGCCCGGGCCGGCTTCACACTGCCCAAGGCCAGTTGGGCACGGCCCAGACAGCTGTGATATTGGCCAAGCAAGGGATGTTCTGGCCCAAAGCGTTTGGAGATAATTTCGATCGCCCGCCGACAAGGAGAAAGAGCTTGGGCGGCTTGCGCCTGCGCCAAGGCCAGGCGACCCAGGGAATACGAGCTGGTCGCCACCGCGGGATGCTCGGGTCCACGGGCAGCTTCAATTAGAACCAAGGCCCGCTCGATAGTTTTACGAGCTTCGGCATAACGCTTGAGCTTCAGGAGATTCACCCCGATATTATTGAGCGTCTCGGCCGCCAATGGATTGTCTTCACCCAGGGCAGCCTTGAGAATCGCATACGAGCGTTGGCCATATTGCAAGGCTTGCTCCAGCTTGCCTTGGCTCATCAGCGCTTCGGACAAATTGCTCAAGACCAGACCCAGGTCGGGATGACCAGGGCCAAGGAGTTTCTCCTCGATTTGAGCGGTGCGCAAATAGTGCTGTTCGGCATCCTGATACCGTCCCTGAAAAAACATGACATTGGCCAAGTGAAAATAAGTGCGCATGGCCGGCAGGCTCTCGGCCCCATGTTGCTTTTCCAGCAAGGCCAATGATTCTTCAAAATGCGTTTTGGCCTGGTCGAGTTTTCCGCTCTTGGCCAAGATGACGCCCATTCGATCCAGCACACTGGCACGCAAGTCCACGTCGTTGCCCACGCGGGCTACATCGGCCAGGGCAATGGCCCCAATCTCCAAGGCCTCGGCATGACGCTCCTGATAGTGACCCATGATGAAGGTCAATTCGATGGTGATTTTGGCGCGCAGCCAATCATTGTGAGTGGTGGCGGCAAGGCGCAAGGCCTTTTTCAAACTGGCGACGGCAGTGGCAGCGTCTCCGGTTCTGGACTCAAGCAAACCCAGGCGAAACAATACCTGGGCCTGCAATGGCGAAAAATCGGTATCATTCACCTGCTGCCCGATGGCCTGGACAATTTTCAAGCCCGCGCGATGTTTGCCCGCGGCCTGTAAGGCCCCGGCCTTATGCAATTGCCCACGCAATGCGACAATCCGTTTACGCCGGTCGGGATCGCTGGGCATGGGCACGGCCACGGTCAGGGCTTCGGCATCTTGGCAATGCGAAAGCGCGGAAAGATTCATGGTCGCCGCCACCGCCTTCTTGACCACCTGGCCATCGGCCTCCTCGGCAAACAAGCGCACCAGGGCACCCATTTCGGAAAGGCGCCGGTCCAAACAGTTCATACGCAAATCGAGCAATCTTGCCGACTGCTCACCGCGGACGTGGGTAGCCGCACAGGCATCGGTGCGCATCGCCACCCAGGCGGCCGCATAATCTTGCAGGAGCACCCCCACCCGCTGACCGGTATCTTTTGCATAAGCACGACCGGTGGCCAAAAACTTCTCTTCGACCTTCTGCTTGATTTTTTGGTCCCAGACCCCAGCCAGCTTCGATTCTGCCCCCTGACACAGCTGCTGTTTTTTGGCTTGCCAGGCATAAGCGCCAGTGAAAGCTCCCGCCACCAATAACACCACCGCGGCCAGGCTCAGCCATTTTCGGCGGACGGCCCGCGGGTCGCGGCCTAGCTCTGCAAGCAAGCTGGCCATCGAGCCATAGCGATCTTGTTTTGCCAGCGACAGGCCGCGCATGACGATGCGCCGATAACTGGCCGGCACCTTGGCCGCGGCCGGCGATGTTTCCATCTCACCGGCCAGCACCTTGGCCTTCAAGGCCCCATACTTCTTGGCCCGCCAGGGTCGCTGCCCGTACAAGAGCTCGTACAAGGTCACGCAAAAACTAAACTGATCGGTTTGCGCGTCGGTGGCCTCGCCCCGGTATTGCTCGGGCGCCATATAACCCGGCGTGCCCACAATGGCTCCGGCCTGGGTCATGGGCGTGTCGAGGAAACTGCCGCCTGAAGTCAGCTCGCCGCTGATCAGGGGCTCGGCGCGGCGTTCGGCTAAAGGCTTGGCCCGCGCCGTCTCTTCGTTTACCGCCGCCCGGGCCAGGCCAAAATCCAACACCCGCACCCGCCCGTCCTGACCCACGATAATGTTGTCGGGCTTGATGTCCCGGTGAATCAGGCCGGCCTGGTGGGCAGCGGCAATGCCCAGGCCGGCCGCCTGTAACACGGCTACTTTTTCCCAAACCGTCGGCTGCTTCTGGACAATCCACTCCTTGAGCGTCCAGCCTTCGACCAACTCCATGGCCACGAACACATCCTGGCCCAAGGTACCCACGTCATAGGCCGCCACCACGTTCGGATGCGACAATTGCGCCAGCGCCTTGGCCTCTCGCAACAAGCGCTCGCGCGCCCGGTCGGCCAAACTGCCACTGCCCGCCTTTACGCTTAGCAGTTTCAGCGCCACCCGGCGGTCCAGCTCTGGGTCATAGGCCTTGTACACCACCCCCATTCCACCCCGGCCCAGGCGCGACAGAATCATATAGCGGCCCGCCTGGGTTCCCGGCTGCAACTCGTTCTGCACCTGCGCCCGGGCTTCATCGCCGTCGCGTGAGGCAATGGTATCGCCGTCGAGATCGAAACCCTCGCCGTGGGTGGCCAGGGTATGTTTGGGTCGATCGTCGCTCATGCCTTTCCTTTTCCCAACTGCCTACTCAGACTCGGTCGGCCGGCCTAGGCCTTTTAAGCTCTCGTTCAAACCCTTGCGGGTCTCGGCCACCATGGGGTGGTCGGCACCAAAGGCTCCTTGCCAAATCGCCAAGGCCTGTCGGTAATATTTTTCTGCTTTTTGGTAATCGTCTTGACGCAAATAAACGTTCCCTAAATTACCCAGGGCACCGCCCACGTTGGGATGACTTTCGCCCAGCACCTGGCGCCATTTTTTCAGGGCAAAGCGATAGTGCTTGATGGCCAGCTCGAACTGTTCCTGCCTTAGATACATACCGCCCATATTGTTCATGGTCATGGCCACGTCAGGGTGATCCGCACCCAGGATTTTTTGCCGAATGGCCAGTGCCCTTTGATAGGGCCGAGCCGCGGCCGGGGCCTGTTCTAGTTCCAGCAGCAAATTGCCCAGATTGTTCAAGGTGGTGGCCACACTCAAATGCTCGGGGCCATGCGCCTTTTCCAGGGTAGCGAGGGCAATCTGGTAGTGCTTTCGGGCTTGCTCGAGTTCGCCCTTTCGTTTGAAAATAATGCCCAGAATATTGCTAATCTTGGCCCCTAAATCGGCGTTGCCGCCCGCCCGATCAACCAAGGCACTGGCAATGGTTTCTAAGGAAAGTGCTTCTTGGTAGCGGCCTAGTTCACAGCCCAGCACACCCATGAGACCAATGACCGACTGGGCAAAAAGCAGATCATCGCGAGCCGCCGAAGCCTGGCCGATGGCTTGGCGAAAAGTCCGCACCGCCGCCTGGCTTTGGCCGGCAGAAGATTGCAAGTAGCCCAGCAGACTCAAGGCCTCCGCCTGGGCCGGGGGATAGGCAAGCTGCTCGGCCGCCTGGACAATTTCTACGGCCAGTTCGGCTCCCGCCCGATATCCGCCGGTCTGGAGCAAAGCGGCCGCCGATCCTATTTGCCGGCTCAAGTCCTGAACGCGCATTTTTGCTTTCGGATCATCCGGCGGTGGGTAGGCCGCCGCCAAGGCTTCTTTATCCGCGCAAGCCGCCAGGCTGCGCAAGCCCAGAACCGCGGTCACCGCCTTGTCCAGGACGGCCCCATCCAGATCATGGCCAAACAGGGCCACCAAGGCTGACAATTCGGCCAAGCGACGGTCCAGGCAATTCATGCGTAAATCCAGCAGCTCGCCCGATTGTTCGCCCCGAAAGTGGGTCGCCCGACAAGCATCGCTGCTCATGGCCACCCAGGACTCGGCATAGCTATCCAGCGCTTTTGCCACCCGCTGGTAGGTATCTTGCCCATTGGACCGACCGGTGGCGATAAACTTCTCTTCGACCTTCCGCTTAATTTTTTGGTCCCAGACCCCGGCCAGCTTTGATTTTGCCCCCTGACACAGCTGCTGTTTTTTGGCTTGTAAAGCATAGGCTCCGGTAAAAGCCCCGACCACCAAGAGCACGATCAGCGCCAGGCTCAATTTTTTTCTGCGGGCGACTCGCGGGTCTCGACCTAGCTCGGCAAGCAAGCTGGCCATCGAGCCATAGCGATCTTGTTTTGCCAACGCCAAGCCGCGCATGACAATACGCCGATAGCTAGCCGGCACCTTGGCCGCGGCCGGCGGTGCTTCCATCTCACCGGCCAGCACCTTGGCCTTCAAGGCCCCATACTTCTTGGCCCGCCAGGGCCGTTGCCCGTACAACAGTTCGTACAAGGTCACGCAAAAACTGAACTGATCGGTTTGCTCGTCGGTGGCCTCGCCCCGGTATTGCTCGGGCGCCATATAGCCCGGCGTACCCACAATGGCTCCGGCCTGGGTCATAGGCGTGTCGAGGAAACTGCCGCCCGAAGTCAGCTCGCCGCTAATCAGGGGCTCTGAGTTGCGCTCAGCAATCGGCTTGGCCCGCGCCGTCTCTTCGCTCACCGCCACCCGGGCCAAGCCAAAGTCCAGCACCCGCACCCGCCCGTCCTGACCCACGATAATGTTGTCGGGCTTGATGTCTCGATGAATCAGGCCGGCCTCATGGGCAGCGGCAATGCCCAGGCCTGCCGCCTGTAACACGGCTACTTTTTCCCAAACCGTCGGCTGCTTCTGGACAATCCACTCCTTGAGCGTCCAGCCTTCGACCAACTCCATGGCCACGAACACATCCTGGCCTAGGGTACCCACGTCATAGGCCGCTACCACATTCGGATGCGACAATTGCGCCAGCGCCTTGGCCTCTCGCAACAAGCGCTCGCGCGCCCGGTCGGCTAGACTGCCGCTGCCCGCCTTCACGCTTAGCAGTTTCAGGGCCACCCGCCGGTCTAGCTCTGGATCATAAGCTTTGTACACCACGCCCATTCCGCCCCGACCCAGGCGCGACAAAATCATATAGCGACCCGCCTGTGTGCCCGGCTGCAACTCCTTGGGCAACTCCGCCCGCGCTTCATCGCCGTCGCGCGAGGCAATGGTATCGCCGTCGAGATCGAAGCCCTCGCCCTGCGTGGCCTGGTCTTTGATTTTGCTACTCTTCGACATTCTTACTCAGTGCCTTGGCTGCAAATGAGTGAACATAGCCGTCAATGCTCGGCCAACCATTGCTCGATTCGATGACGCTCGTCTTCATGCTTGGTCTTGGCAAACCCATCCCTGGCTTTTTGCGCCCAGGCACGGGATCGGCGACGACAGGCTGGACCCGGGCTGCCGCCAGTTTGATCGCAGGCACTCTGCCACAAGATCTGCGCTAGGCGGGCCTGGGCCTCTGGAATTTTTTCGGGCATGCAGACTACCTGTTCACATAGAGACAGGCAGCGTTCCAGCAAGCCGCGGGCCTCTGGCAGTTTCTTTTGGCGCAACCGGATTTCCGCCAAAGAGATCAAGGCCAGGGACATGTCGGGATGATTCGGGTTGGCGTGCTCATGAATATCAAAAGCACGTTGGGCGGCCGTGGCCGCGCCTTTTTCATCGCCTAGATGAAGCAAAATGCCGCTCAAACCGACCAGTACATTGGCGACATCTGGATGCTTCGGGCCCAGGGATTTTTCGTTGATGGCCAGGGCCTTGCGGTAGGCTTGCAGGCCGGCTTGGGTATCACCGGTCTGGACATAAAGATCGCCCAGGTTGTTGTAGGTCCCGCCCAGGTAGGGATGATTGGCGCCCAGCGTTTTTTGCCGGATCGAAAGCACCCGCAGGTTGTAGGCCAGCGCGGTCGGGAAATCTCTTTGGCGATGATATACGTTGGCCAGGTTGTTCAAGCTGATGCCGACATAAGGATGGTTGGCGCCCAGGGCCTGTTCGAAAGTGGCCAAGGCCCGCCGGTGGTAATCGCGCGCCCGATCGTATTCCCCCAGATTTTCGTAGACCCCGCCCAAGTTGTTGAGCACTTTGCCCACATTGGGATGATGGGGACCATGGATCTTTTCCAGAATGACCAGGGCCTGCTGGTAATGCTGCCCAGCCTCCTTGCCTTTGCCTTCGCTCCAGTCGATATTGCCGGTGGCCATGTGCCAGGGAGCCCGGTGCCGCTCCATGCCCCCCAGACGCTCAATGGCGGCCCAAGCGCGCGCGCTCCAACGGCGTCCCTGGTCCTGCCGAACCTGTAAGTACCCAATCAAGGCCGCCAGCGCGGTAGCTGCCTGGATTTTCAGCTCGTCATCGCCGATGGTTTCTGCCGCCAGCCAGGCTTCGGAAGCCCGCTGCTCAGCCTCCGGATATTTGCCGGCAAACTGCAACAACTCGCTGACTTGAAACAAGGCCTCTGCCCGCACCGGTCGATAAGCCGACTGCTCAGCCAAAGTCAGGGCCAATTTGGCCAAGTCCAAAGCCGGTTCATATTGGCCGGTGGCAGAAAAGGCATTGGCTTCGACCAGTTTTTGTCGGATCTTGGCCACCTGGGTTTTTTGCTTTTCCCCTCGGGGCGGAGCCAATTGCTGGCTGAGACTTTCCAGTTCGGCGCAGCGCGCCACCGGAACCAGGGCATGGGCTGCCTCCACGGATTTGGCCACCACCTTGGCATCGGCCCGGCCCAAGACCTGGACCAGCGCCTGGGTTTCAGCCAATCGCTTGTCGAGACAAATCATGCGCCGGTCAAGCAACTCGGCGGATTGCTCGCCGCGCACATGGGTGGCTTGACAAGCATCGCTTCTCATGGCCGTCCAGGCCGCGGCCCGCTGGTCGAGCAATTGCCCCACTCTGTCCAAGGCCTCCTGGGCAAAAGGATTTGCGCTAGCGACAAAGGCTTTTTGCAAACTCTCTTTTGCCCCAGGGTCCCACACGCCGATGAGTTTCTTCTCGGCTCCCTGACAGAGCTTGACCCGGCCCGCCTTCCAGGCGGCGGTGATGCCCACGCTTGTGGCCACCAAGGCAATAACGGCCGAGACCATGGCCGCCCGCCGCCATTTGATGCGCGGATCCCGCCCGAGCGCCGCCAAGACCGCGTCCATGGAGGCAAAGCGTTGATCCCGATCGGGGCTCATGCCCCGGACCGCGATCCGGCGTAACCAAGCCGGTACCTTGGTCTTAGCGGGCACAGGCGCAAACTCGCCCATCACTACTTTTCGCTTGAGCTCTTTCCAACTGTTGGCGCTAAAGGCCGGCACCCGATACAAAGCGGAATAGAGCGTGGCACAGAAGCCGAACTGATCGGTCTTTTCATCAATGGCCTCGCCCAGGCACTGTTCCGGCGCCATATAGCCGGGCGAACCCATGATGGTGCCCGCGGCGGTCAAAGGACTATGGTTCGATATCGACGAGCTCTTGATGACCCGGTCCAAGTCTTCGTCGTCGACCTCGACCGGCTGTTGCTCGCCATCGGCGGAGGCGGCCCGGGCTAGACCAAAATCCAGAACCCGCGTTCGATCATCGCTACCCACCAGGATGTTGTCCGGTTTGAGATCACGGTGAATCAAACCCGCGCGATGAGCGGCGGCTATGCCGCGACCCGCCGCAATCATGATCTCAACTATTTGCCGGTAGGAAGGACGATCTTCTTGCAAGAACTTGGTCAGGGTCTTGCCTTCGACCAGTTCCATAGCCACGAACACTTCGTCGGCCAGGGTGCCTACGTCATAGGCCGAGACTACATTGGGATGGGAAAGTTGCGCCAAGGCCTGGGCTTCGCGCAAAAGACGTTCGCGCGCGCGCGCGCCTTTACCGTCTCCGCTCTCCACGTGCAACAACTTTAGCGCCACTCTTCGATCCATTTTCGGATCGTAAGCCTTATAAACAACACCCATCCCGCCGGCACCCAAGACATCCAGAATCACGTATCGACCGGCGGAATCACCCCGCGAGAGTCTGGGCACTACCTGATGGTCCGGCAGGGTGGAGATTCCTTCTTGGTCCTCGTGCACGGTATCCGCGCAGCCGCAAGATTCTTCCTGGCGAGTTTCGGCCGAGAATAGATTTTTTTCTGACGAATCGGACATCTAGAAGCCTCGATCCGAAAAGGTACCGATATCGCTTAATCATAGCGCCAAACGAGCGCTAAATCACGTTTTGTCCTCTTTTTTTACCTATTTATTGGCAACAGTATTTGTCTACTTTTCCATTGGTTCCGGTTTATCGCTTTTTAGCATAATTATAGCCTCGTCTTATTGCCTCCCTGAGGCTACAGAAAAAACGTGTAAGGCTACAATTAATAAAGTGTTTTTCCAAAGCGCACACAGAAAAAGCATAAGATATACAGTATGTTAACTGCAATGTAGTGTATTGCAGTGCATTTGGCACGAGGATTGCTTAGTTCTTAGGCTATGACAACGTTCAAATGCTATTTCGAAGATGGAAGCGCGGTGGACATTTTCATCAAGGATGCTTTGTTCGGCCGAAACGGCGCCACCCTCCCAGGTATTCTCACTCGTCGCAAAGAGCAGCAGACAGCCATTTCCCGCTTTTTCGACGCCAAAACCAAGGCAGATCCGGCCTGCCGTTTCCAGCGAGAGTTGGCCGGCCTCTTACTTGAGTAAAAACACGCCCCGATCCCCACCGACACCGGCGGCAAAGCTGGCTTTCAAAAAGAGCTTTATCTTTCTCGCAGGTTGCAAAAAATTCTCTTCGCATTTGCACAATCCCCTTGACAAGTCATCACTGTTTTCTTAGATTCCACGCGGAGAAACGAAGATCTGCTTCCCTAAGAAGCAGAGCCTGCCGATAAGGGCATTTTATTTAGATCACGTAACAAGATAAAAAGAGAGGTGCAGTGATGGCGGACGACAGGAAGCAAGACAAAGTCTACAATCCCCCTGCCGAGATGTCAGAAAAAGCATGGGTTTCTTCCATGGATCAGTATGAAAAAACCTACAAACGATCTGTAGAAGAAACGGATGAATTTTGGGCCGAACAGGCCGAAAACTTTTACTGGCACAAAAAGTGGGATAAGGTCCGGGACTACGACTTCAAAAATGACATCAAGATCCGCTTTTTTGAGGGCGCTCAAACCAATATTACTTACAACGCACTTGATCGACACGCCGAAGGCGAGCGCAAGGATAAGACCGCCATCATCTGGGAAGGCAACGAGCCCGGCGAAGACAAAAAATTCACCTACGCCGAGCTCAAAGACGAAGTTTGCCGCTTTGCCAACGTGCTCAAGTCCAAGGGCGTCAAAAAGGGCGACCGGGTCTCCATCTACATGCCCATGGTCCCCGAGTTGGCCATCGGCATGCTGGCCTGCGCGCGCATTGGCGCCATCCACTCCATCGTCTTTGGCGGCTTCTCCGCCGAAGCGCTGTCCAACCGCATCCAGGACTCTGCTTGCAAAGTCTTGCTCACGGTGGACGGCACATATCGCGGCAAAAAACCGGTACCGCTCAAGACCAACGCCGACACGGCCATGGATCTGTGTGAAAAGGCCAAGCTACCGGTCGAGCACTGCATCGTCATGGAACGGGTAGGCAAAGAAAAGGGCATCGAAGTCGAGATGAAAGCCGGCCGCGACACCTGGTGGCACGATGAGATCAAAGACGCCTCCACCGACTGTCCGGTTGAGTGGATGGATGCTGAAGATCCTCTGTTCATCCTTTACACCTCGGGTTCAACCGGCAAGCCCAAGGGCGTGCAGCACACCATCGGCGGCTACATGGTTTATACCGCCACCACCTTCAAGAACATCTTCGATTATCACGATGAAGATATTTTCTGGTGCACGGCCGACATCGGCTGGGTAACCGGTCACTCCTACATCATCTACGGGCCGCTGTGTACCGGCGCCACCACTATCATGTTCGAGGGCGTGCCCACCTATCCGGATCCCGGCCGTTTCTGGGACGTGGTTGACAAATACAAAGTCACCCAGTTCTACACCGCCCCCACCGCCATCCGCGCCATTGCCCGCGAAGGCGACGAGCACGTCAACAAGCGCGACCTTAGCTCCTTGCGCCTGCTGGGCTCGGTGGGTGAGCCCATCAATCCCGAGGCTTGGAACTGGTACCACCGGGTGGTAGGCAAGGGCCGTATCCCCATCGTGGATACCTGGTGGCAAACCGAAACCGGCGGCATCCTGATTACCCCGCTGCCCGGCGCCACCCCGCTCAAACCCGGTTCGGCGACCTTCCCCTTCTACGGCATCAAGCCCGCCATCCTCGATGATCAGGGCAATGAGCTCGAAGGTCCCTGCTCCGGCCTGTTGTGTATGAAGGAACCCTGGCCGGGCATGATGCGCACCCTCTACGGTGATCACCAGCGTTTCAAAGAAACCTACTTCTCCATGTTTGAAGGTTACTACTTCACCGGCGACGGCTGCCGGCGCGACGAAGACGGCTACTACTGGATCACCGGCCGCGTCGACGATGTAATCAATGTCTCCGGACATCGCATGGGTACCGCCGAAGTGGAAAGCGCGCTGGTCTCACATGCGAACGTAGCCGAGGCCGCCGTGGTTGGCTTCCCGCACGA
>JAUVBB010000028.1 GCA_030591445.1 Deltaproteobacteria bacterium
ACGGATCGAGGCATGACCAAACACTCGGGAAAAAACTCCACTGATCCATCTGCCGATGACATTGATCTGAAGGCAGACACCATTCCAGAAACAGGCGAGCCGGGGGTCGAAAAAGCGGCCTTGACCGAGCTTAAGCCCGGTACCAAGGCCGGGCGCTACATGATCTTGGATTTGCTGGGGCGTGGGGGCATGGGGGTGGTGTATAAGGCTTACGATCCGGAGTTGGATCGGCAGATTGCGCTCAAGTTGTTGAGCACTAAGAATAGATCAAAGACCAACGCCGATCAGGCTAAGGATCGGCTGCTGCACGAGGCCCAGGCGCTGGCTCGTTTGTCGCATCCCAATGTGGTTTCGGCCTACGATGTGGGCACCATCGGCGATGATGTTTTCGTGGCCATGGAATTACTCGATGGCAAGACTTTCAAGGCCTGGATCCGGGAAGACAAACCGGGTTTGTCACGCATCGTGGCCGCGATGGTATCGGCCGGCCGGGGCATCGCGGCGGCGCACAAGGCGGGGCTGATCCACCGGGATATCAAACCGGACAACATTATCGTGGGCGCGGATGATCGGGTGCGAGTGTTGGATTTCGGCTTGGCGCAGGTGGCATCCAGCAAAGAAATGGCGGCGGCCGGTCGGCAGCTTCAGGACTGGTCGGGAGATTTCTCGCTCTCGGGCATGAGCGCGGAATCCAACCGCACTAGCCACACTCTGCATCCACCCTTGGCCATGTCCGGAATCGTAGTAGGCACCCCCGGCTACATGGCGCCCGAGCAATATGCCGGCGGTGAGATGGATGAACTCAGCGACCAATACAGCTTCTGTGTCACCTTGTATGAGGCCTTGTACGGCAAACGACCCTACCTGGCTCGCTCTTTCAGGGAGTTGAAAGAGAAAGTCACTACCCAGCCGCCGGACCCGCCGCCGGCAGAGGTAAAAATACCGGCGAGCTTGAAACGGATTGTGTTCCGCGGACTCTCTCCGGCAAAAGAAAACCGCTTTGCCTCCATGGCCGATCTATTGACCGAGCTTGCGAAAGACCCGTGGATGATGCGCAAGCGGCTTGCTTTCGGGATTGCCGGCCTGGTTTTGCTGGTCGGGACTTTCGTGGGCGCCACCCAGTGGCAGTCGATGAAAGACCTAAAGTGCCGGGGAGCCGAGCAAAAGCTCATTGGCGTCTGGGACGCGCAGGTAAAAGAGTCCATCGCCAACGCCTTTTCAGCCACCGGGAGAATTCACGCCTCGGCCACTTTTGCCCGGGTGGCAAGTTTGCTGGACCAAAGGACCAAACACTGGACCGACATAAGAACCGAGGTGTGCCAAGCCACCCGGGTACACGGCGAGCAATCCGAGCAATTGATGGACCTGCGCATGATGTGTCTGGATCGTCGCCTGGGTGAAATGAAAGCCTTGTCGCTGGTGTTCGCTGAGCAAGCCGATGAAAAAGTAGTCGACAAAGCAGTGCAGGCCATTTCGGATTTGCCGGTGCTTGATTATTGCCGAGAGGTCAAAGTCCTGGCGGGTCGAACACCCCCACCCTCCGACCCAATCGCCCTGGCCAAGATGAAACAACTTCGCCAAGAACTGGCCATGGCCGGCGCCCTGGACAAGTCAGGGAAGTACACCAAAGGCCTGGAAATTGCGACTAAGGCCTCTTTTGCGGCCAAAGAACTGGGCTACCTGCCCCTGGAGGCGGAAATTGTCTACCTCATCGGCGATCTGCAGCTAAAACTCTCCAAATACGCGGAAGCCGAACAAAGTATGAGAAAGGCAGCCAACCTGGCCGATGCCTCTGGTTCGGACCAGCTACGGGCCAAAATCCTGGTCAGCTTGACCCATCTGGTCGGATACAAGCAGTACCGAATCAAAGACGGTAAGCAGATCGGCGAAAGCGCCGAAGCCGTCATCGGCCGCATAGGTTACGCGGCCGAGACCCTTGCCGACTGGAACAGAAGCATGGGCATGGTCTATACCCGCGAGGGAAAGTACGGCCAGGCCATTGAATACCTCGCCCAAGCCGTCAAAAAAATGGAGAAGGCCCTGGGCCCAAATCACCTACGGGTGGCAAGCATCTGGAACAATCTGGGCATCGCCGCCATTTCGAAAGGTGACTACCAATACGCCACCGATTGCCTCTCCCGAGCCATTCGAATCTGGGAAAAGACTCTGGGCTCGAAACATCCGGATGTAGCCAAGGGATACAACAACACCGGGGTGGTTCTGTACGAAAATGGGCATTACCAACAGGCCATGGATTACCACCGACGCGCACTCGACATCTGGCAATCATCCCTTGGTGCCGACCACGCCAAGGTAGGCATGTCCCATATCAACATCGGGCTAGTGCTGACCGAACAAGGATCTTACCAACAAGCCATGGAGCACTTCACAAAAGCGCTCGAAAACTGGGAGCAATCACTGGGCAAGAATCATCCCCACTTAACTCATATACTCAGTGGCATCGGTAATGTTCATCTCTACCAGGCAGAGTACGAACCGGCGCGTAAGTCCTTTACCCGTGCGCAAGACATATTGGACCAGGCCAAGATTCCCAACAACCCCCAAGCGGTCTGGGCCCAAAACGGGCTGGGCTGGATAGAGCTGCGCCAAGGCCAAAGAAGTCGGGCCATTGCGCATTTCAACAAAGTGCTCGCCATCTGTAGTGGCGACAAATGCGAGAGTGACAAGAAGCAGCCCCTGACAGAGACGCACTTTGGCTTGGCACAAGCTTTGTGGGCAAAGGAAAAAAACCGAGCCCGGGCCATAGACCTGGCCAAAAACGCCAGAGAGAGCTTCAAAAACCTGCCCTCGGTGCAAGCAAAGAGTCATCTTGAGATGATTGAATCATGGCTCAGTACACGAAACACAGGCAAGGAAAAATAAGTTACCAAAAACACCAAAAATCCCGCCTGGTTTCCTTGCCTGTTAGCTGCGAAACCTCTATAATTTGTTGTAATAATACGTTATTTGTACTCAGAGTCAGATCATATTTTTTGAGGTAAGTTGCATGGTCAAAAAGAAGAAACCAATCCCGCTTCTCACTATCACCGAGGACGTCGACTACGATGCCGATACTTTGGGAGAAACAGTCAATGCGAAAGAGGACAATGCATTATCAGATGACGGCGACTTAACCGAGCTGGCGCCGGGCGCCAAAGCCGGCCGCTATATGATTCTCGACCAACTGGGCCGCGGCGGTATGGGGGTGGTGTACAAGGCTTACGATCCCGAATTGGATCGGCAAATTGCGCTGAAGCTCTTGAGTACCAAGAAAAAGTCGAGAACCAGTGCCGATCAGGCCAAGGAGCGCCTGCTGCGCGAGGCACAGGCCTTGGCTCGGCTGTCTCATCCCAATGTGGTGTCAGCCTATGACGTAGGCACCATCGGCGGTGAAGTCTTCGTGGCCATGGAGTTGCTCGACGGCAAGACTCTAAAAGAATGGATCGACGAAGATAAACCGAACCAAAAAAACGTCGTGGAAGTGTTGGTGGCGGCCGGCAAGGGCATTGCCGCCGCCCACAAGGCTGGGTTGATTCACCGAGACATCAAGGCCGAAAACATTATTGTCGGCACTGACGGCCGCGTCCGCGTACTTGATTTTGGTTTGGCCCGGGTGGCTTCTAACAAAGAAATCGAAAAAGCCGGCCAAGACCTGCAAGATTGGACCGGAGACTTTCTGGTATCGGGACACAGCACCGACTCCGACATCGGCAAGAGCAACCTGGACAAACCGATGACCATGGATGGCGTGGTTATGGGCACGCCCGGCTATATGGCGCCTGAACAATATACCGGCGGCGATCTCGACGAGTTGAGCGACCAATACAGCTTCTGTGTGACCCTCTACGAAGCCTTGTACGGCCAAAAACCCCATCGGGCCCGCACCTTCAAGCAAATGAAGGAGAAAGTCACCACCAAGGCGCCGGGCCCTCCCCCGCAAGACATAAAAATTCCACTCAAGTGGAAAAAAATCATTTTCAAAGGTCTTTCTCTTTCCAGACTCGACCGCTTTGCCTCGATGAATGAGTTGCTGGCCGAATTAGCGATCGATCCCCATTTGGCAACAAAGCGATGGGCAGGCGGTAGTCTGGCCCTGCTGCTATTGTTGGGAACTTTTATTGGCGCCACCCAGTGGCAATCCATGCGGGACAAGAAGTGCCAAGGTGCCGAGCAAAAATTGATCGGCGTGTGGGACCGGCAGCTCAAACAAACCATCAAAGGTGCATTTGGCAAATCAGGCAGACAGTACGCCGCGGCCACTTTTGAAAGGGTAGAGAACCTGCTGGACCAGAGGGCTTCCGAATGGCTCCAGGAGCGCGCCCAAGCCTGCGAGGCCACCCGGGTCAAAGGGGAACAATCAGAACAATTGATGGACCTGCGCATGATGTGTCTGGACCGGCGCTTGGGAGAAATCAAGGCCCTGACCGCCGTATTCGCCCACCAGGCGGATGCCCAAGTGGTCGACAAGGCCGTTCAAGCGGTGGCCGATCTGCCTACTCTGGAACCCTGCCGCGACGTCAAGGCCCTCGCCTCCGGCGTCTTGCTGCCCACCGATCCCAACACCCGCAAGCAGATCAAAGCCATCCGTGAGCAACTGGCCATGGCGGGAGCACTGGAAAAATCCGGGAAATATGCCGAAGGCTTCAAGGTCGCCGAAGAATGCCTGCTGGCCGCTAAAAAAATAGCCTATTTGCCACTAGAAGCAGAAGTCATGTACCAGCTTGGCTTGCTGCAAGAACAATTGTCCAAATACGACGAAGCCGAGGCCAGCCTGCGCCAAGCCGCCTGGCTGGCCGATTATTCCGGTTTGGATGAGGTAAGAGAAAAGGCCATGCTTCGCCTGGTGTTTGTGCTTGGCTACCTGGAATACAAATTGGACGAGGCCAAAAAAACAGGCAAACTGGCCAAGGCCATCATTGGCCGCTTGGGCAACGATGAAAGAACCTTGGCCGAGTGGAACGAGTGGATTGGGCTTTCCTACAACATTGCCGGCGAGTACGACTTGGCCCTGAAGCATTTGCACGAGGCATTCCGAATGATGAAGAAAGTGCTGGGCCCGGAACACCTGCGCGTGGCCGGGGTCTTGATTAGCCTGGGTTTTGCCAGTGACGACAAAGGCGATTTGGACCAGGCAGCAAAATACACCGCCCAGGCGATTCAAATCAGGGAAAAAGCCCTGGGGCCAAAACATCCCGAAGTAGCCAAAGCCTACAACAACATCGGCATTATTTACTACGAGAAAGGCGACTACGATCGGGCCATGGCCTATTACAACAGCGCGCTGGAAATAAGGGAGACCATCCTGGGAGCAGATCACTCCGAGGTGGGCGTCTCGCTCATCAATATCGGTCTTTTGTTTTATGAAAAAGGCGACTACCAACCAGCGATGAAAAACTACCTGCGCGCATTGGACAATTGGGAAAAATCCTTGGGCAAGAATCATCCCCACCTCACCCATATTCTAAACGGGATGGGCAATGTGTTTCTACGTCAGGACAAGTTTGAGCAAGCGCGAACTCATTTCAACCGCGCCCTAGAAATTCTGAACCTAGCCAAAATCTCCGACAATCCCCAAGCCTCTTACAGTCAAAACGGGCTGGGCTGGATCGAACTCCACCTGGGCAACAAAGCCCGGGCAGCGACCCTTTTCGAAAAAGTCATTCATTTGTGCGGCACCGACAAGTGCACCGGCGAGGAAATCCAGCCCTTGGCCGAAACGCAGTTTGGCTTGGCACAAATACTCTGGCCCAACCCAAAGAAACGTGGTCGCGCGCTAAATCTTGCCGAAAAATGCCGGCTCATCTTCAAGGATTTGCACTCCGTACAAGCAAAGACCAACCTCGATCTGGTCAGATCCTGGCTGGCATCGCGGGATAGCAAAACGGGTCGCTAAGGGTGGGGCATGACCAATGAGCAGAAAAAATCCCTGACCCGCTCCCTGCCTGAAGACTCTCTAAACGAAGCCGATACCACCGGGGCCACGGCCGGCGGTATCGAAGAAGAAGATGGCCTAATGGAGCTTGCGCCCGGCTCCAAGGCCGGCCGCTACATGATTCTAGACCAACTGGGGCGCGGAGGCATGGGGGTTGTCTATAAGGCCTACGATCCAGAACTGGACCGTCAAATTGCCTTGAAACTTCTCAGCACCAAAAGGAAATCAGCGACCCGCGCCGAGCAGGCCAAAGAGCGGCTTTTGCGAGAAGCCCAGGCATTGGCCCGCCTATCTCATCCCAATGTGGTCTCGGCCTATGATGTCGGCACCATTGGCGGTGAAGTTTTCGTGGCCATGGAACTGCTCGACGGTTTGACATTGAAGGATTGGATCAAGGAAAACCAACCGAGCTTGCAAAAAATTGTCGAGGTAATGGTCTCGGCCGGCAGAGGAATAGAAGCCGCGCACAAGGTTGGTCTAATCCACCGAGATATCAAACCGGACAACATCATAGTGGGCGCGGACGGCAGGGTCCGAGTACTGGACTTTGGTCTGGCCCTGGTGGCATCCAAGCAAGAAATAGAGAATGCCAACGAGGATATGAAAAACTGGGAGGGAGATACCAGTATCTCAGGACTAAGCACCGAGCTTGGCGGCCACTCTGGTACGGGCGCAAGCCGGCCATTGACCATGGACGGAGTAATCATGGGCACGCCCGGCTATATGGCGCCCGAGCAATACATGGGCAGCGAATTGGATGCCTACAGTGACCAGTACAGCTTCAGCGTGACCTTATTCGAAGCCTTGTACGGGATACGACCGCACCACGCCCGCTCTTTCAAGGAATTACGAGAAAAAGTCACCTCCAAATCTATCGACCCGCCCCCGCAAGAGGTTAAGATTCCGGGCAGCCTGAAACGCATCGTTTTGCAGGGCTTGGCCTTATACAAAGCGGATCGTTTCCCCTCCATGACCAAATTGCTGCGCGAACTTTCCAAAGACCCTTGGGTTTTGCGGCGACGCATCCTGCTGGTGGCTACCGTATTGGTTCTGCTGGCCGCGACTTTTGTGGGAGCCAGCCAGTGGCAATCGATGAAAAATGAGAAATGCCAGGGAGCCGAGAATAAGATTGCAGGCATTTGGGACAAACAGGCAAAGAGCAAAGTGGGCCGGGCATTCACCGCCACCGGCAAACAATACGCGGCGGCCACCTTCGAACGTGTGGACCGGCTCTTGGATCAGCATGCCCAGCAGTGGGTACAAGAAAGAACCGAAGCCTGCCAAGCCACCCGAGTACACGGTGATCAATCAGAACAACTGATGGACTTGCGCATCATGTGCCTCGATCGACGTTTGGCTGAGTTCAAAGCACTGATCAATGTGTTTGCCCGTGGGGCCGACGACAAGGTTCTCGACCAGGCGGTACAAGCCGTAGCCGGCCTACCCCACTTGGAACAATGCCGCGACGTGAAAACACTGGCATCCCGGGGGCTGCCGCCCAAGGACGAAGCCACCCGCAAACAGGTAGCTACCATCCGCGACCAACTTGCCATGGCCGATGCCCTGGAGATGTCCGGTAAGTACGCAGAGGGTCTGGGCATGGCCGACAAAGCATCTACGGCAGCGGGCAAAGTCGATTATTTGCCTCTGGAAGCCGAGACCATGTACGAGCTTGGTAAACTACAGCAACGCTTGTCCAAGTACGACGAGGCCCAAAAGAGCTTCAACCGGGCCATTTGGTTGGCCGATTATTCCGGCTTGGATGAGATCCGTGTCAAAGCCATGATCAAAATGATTTTCCTCAAAGGCTATCAACAGTACAAATTCAAGGATGCCCAGGAAATGGGTGAGTTCACCAAAGCGGTCATCGGCCGCCTGGGCAACGATGGCCGAACCCTGGCAAATTGGAACAAGAACGTGGGGCTGGTCTACTTCCGTGCTGGCGATCACCGGGCCGCCATTGATTATTTCTATCGGGCCTTGAAACTGATGGAAAAAACCTTGGGTCCCGATCATCTGGAGGTCGCCAGCGTATTGAACAGCCTGGGCACCGTGGTAGACAAAGACGGTGACTATGACAAGGCTGCCAAATACCTGGTCCAGGCGATTCAGATCTGGAAAAAATCTCTGGGGCCCAACCACCCGGAGGTGGCCAAGGGTTACAACAATCTCGGCGTCCTTTTCTATGAACGCGGCGACTACACGCGCGCCATGGAGTACTACACCAGTTCTCTGAAAATCCGCGAACTGGCCCTGGGCCCCAAACACAGCGAAGTGGGCGTGTCGCTCATCAACATGGGGCTGGTTTATTCCGAGCAAGGTGACTACCCACAAGCCATGGCCCATTTTGTTCGCGCGCTGGAAAACTGGGAGGCAGCCTTAGGCAAAGAGCATCCGCATCTGGCGCATATTCTCAATGGTATGGGCAATGTATTTCTTTATCAGGGCAAGCTGGAACAGGCCCGCATCCAATTCGAGCGGGTGCAGACGATTCTGCGCAAAACCCAGGTAGCCCGGCACCCGGAGACCTCCTGGTCTCAAAATGGGCTGGGCTGGATCACGCTTCAGCAGGGACAAAAAACGAAGGCGCGAGCTCACTTCGAGCAGGTACTCCAAATATGTGGTGATGACAAGTGTACCGCCGATAGATTGCAACCGCTGGCCGAAGCGCGCTTTGGCTTGAGCAAGGTTCTGGGAAAAAACGGTAAGAATCGCGCCCGGGCCCTGCGTTTGGCCAAACTGGCCCAAGCAGATTTTCAGCAATTGCACATGATTCAAGCCAAAACAAATTTGGACGCGGTCAAGGCCTGGCTTTTTACCCTCGAAAGCAAAGAACGCTAAAGCCATGGATGCAATCGTGCTCCAACTCGACTCCTTCTGCATCGAGACCACCGCCCGACGCCTTTATCAACAGTGGACCAGCCAACTTCTCGACGACGATCAAGACGAGACCGCGTTGGCAGACAAAATGGAACTGCTACGAACATTTCTGGAACAAGAAGACTTCCGTGCCATTCGCGCCCAAGATCAAGATCTGAGCGGACACGCCAAAGCTCGGGTAAAGATTTATCGAGACCAGAGCGGCAGGGTACGCTGGGCAAAGATTTGAGCTAGTTTAGTTCCTGTCCCAAAATTCAAAGACCACTCGTATAGTCAATTTCGTAATACTTTGAAAATAATATACGTCATCCCCGAGACGTTTCTGTCGGGGACCCAGGTTTCTCTAACATCCTGTATCAATAGGTTATTCACGAGATCCCCGACAGAAACATTTCGGGGATGTCGACCTTTTTTACTGAACTCTGCAGAAATGAAAAAACGGGGCTTTTGGGACGGGAACTAGTCTACACAAGACGATCCCCTGCGGGCGGCTTCGTCCTGTCGGAGCAAGTCTTGGATGCGTTCTTCTCCCAGGCCATCGCCTGCCTGCCCACCAAGACCATAGTCCAAGCGAACGTGGTCTTCCGGGCGCAACAGCGCGGGTGCCCAGGGATCGAAGTTAATCCGCCAACGCAACTTCATAAGCACCCGGTGCTCTTGATAGCCGTAACTGGCGGTACTGTTGTCCTCGCCAATGGTGGAATCACGCCAAGAATACTCATAGGCAATCCCAGCCTTGGCACCGAACCAGGACGGGCTCCACAAGCCGGTAGAAGCTTTGACCAGCAGGTCCCGTCGCTTGTCTTGGGAGCCAAAAGCAATTTGTCCGCGCTCGCCACCAGAATGCAGGTAATGGTCTAAGGACAGAGTAAGGCCCAGACGCAAACTCAGTGCCCCGGGTAGCATGGTCCGCAACACCGCCAAGCCGCTGCCGCCAGCAAGGTCGTACACATCACCCACGGCATCGTAGACCCGCGCCGAGCCGGCCAACAGCAGGTGCATGCCCGGCCGCAGAGACAAGCCACCGCCCAGACCGCCGTCAAACTCCCATCGAGAGCGTCCACCTTCGTGAAAGATGCGCCGGCCACCGCCGGCAAAAAAGGTAAGCCTCCCCCACTCCAAATCCGCTTCGGCTCGATGCCCCTCATAGAACCGGCGCTGGCTTTCCAGATCCTGATGCACCAGTAAATAATCAGCCTTGTAGGCCAGTACCCCGCGCATGCCCGCGCCAATCCAAACCAGCCCGGGCCGCGCGGAAAGATCCAGATAGCTAAGATTGCGCGCAGCCTCGGCACCCAGGCCGTGGCCTTTGAGATGACCTTCCAACATGGGCTGCAAGCCAGAGCTTAGCGGCCAGATAAAACGGCCGAAAAGATCCACGCGCGCCAGAGCGCTACCGACGGCTTCGGTGGATTTGTCGGTAGGAGATCCGGCCCGGGCGTTTCCAGTATAGCCCAGCGCGGTCTCGACGCGAAGATGGACGGGCTCGACATGACCCGGATCGTGACTGCGCCGCAAACTGCGCCATAGATCTTGGTCCTCGGCATAGATCTGACTATGCCCAGCCATGGACTCTAAATGCTCGGTCAGCTCTTTTTTCTGCCCCTGCAGTCGCGCCAGATAGGCCAGCAACAAGAGCCGACGAGCCTGCTCGACACTGTTTAGGGGGCAATCTGTTTGAGCGAGCGCTTCCTGCGCCAAATCGAGATTGCCCTGGCCGATGTGTACCCAGGCCAACCAGGAGCCGCTTGCGCAAACATCACCGCCGGCCGCGGCTCGTTGCAAGACTCGCAGCGCCCAAAAAGCATTGCCATCGGCCAAATAAGCCTTGGCCAGAAATTGGGAAATAGCGACAGTCTGTGGTTGAGCCGCCTGTAAGGTTTTGAATCTTTGAATCGCTTCGGGCGCTCGTTGGGCCGAGAGCAAACACTCCCCGGCCTTCAATTCGCAGGCCATATCACCATCACAGCTTTGTCGGCAGAGATCGTCCGCCAGCACCGGGCCGGAGCAGAGCTGCCACAATAAGGCCCCCCATATCGGCCAGCGGTTCATAGGGTCCCCTCGCTACAACAACGAAAACCCCGGGCCGAGGGGCTCCAGTCACCGGGGATGTAACTGCAGCGATGCAGCTTCTCCGAGTCTCCGCAATTGTAAGCCCCGCCACGAATGCGGGTCTCGTCGCCGTCCAATACGTGTTCCCAGACATTACCGTTCATGTCGAACACACCATAGGCGTTGGTACAAGCCGCGCCGGCACCGGTGGCATCCGGCCCAAAATTGGCGCCACATTCGTGGTAACAATGAGGAAAGGGACAGGGATCTCGATCTTGGCAACTCGAACCCTCCCCACAGCGACAATACTTGTCGATGCCATTGCAGATGACCGGGTCATAAACATCGCCATAACCATATACGCTATTCTCTGGGCCAGAACAGGCTTGGTACCACTGGCTCTCGGTGCACAGGGTCTTGCCCGCCGCCTGACAGGCTGCCAGAGCCTCTTGGTTGCTTCCCATGTACCCAAAGGTCCAAGGAAGCACACCGGGCTGCGAGACGGCCCGGGAACCATCCAGGCCCGGATGAATAGCGGTGGCATCCGGCCGCGAGGCTTCGTAGCGATCGACACAAAAACGGTTCTCGATAATCACCATGTCATCCGGACAACGAAGAATCTGGCTGGGCACACAGCGACCTTGCTCACAGTTGAAGGAATTTGGGCAATCCGAATTCAGTAGGCATTCGGCTGCCACGCAAATGGTGCTCGCTGGATCACAAATTTCGTTCTCACCGCAATCTTGATCAAACAGGCATTGCGCACGGCACTGTCCCTGCGTTGTGCCCGCGGCCAGCCAACAGACTTTGCCGGGAGCACAATCGGCATCGTGGTAACAAACACTTTCGACCAGACAGGAGACAGCAAACAGAACCGCCAAGACCAGCAACAACAAAAACTTTTGCGATGCCATCACGATTAAGACCTCTTCTTTTTCGGCAGTTCAATACCCAGTTTCTTCATTTTGCGCCACAGGGTCGTCTTGTGTATGCCCAATTCCGCGGCCGTTTGGCCCTGATGGTAGCCGTTGCGGGCCAAGGCCTCGCCAATGAGCTGGGCCTGGGCATCATCCAGGTTTTGGGGACGGGTGATGTTTGGCTCATTTTGCCGGGGCCAAAGCTGTGCAGGAAGGTGATCGGTCATGAGCACGCCCCCCGGACACAGAACAAAAGCGTGTTCGATGATATTCATCAGCTCGCGCACGTTGCCGGGGAATTCGTGACGCAGCAACAACGCCATGGCGGCCGGATCGAGCTGAGAAATATCCTTGCCGGTCAGGTGATTAAAATGGGCAATGAAGTGCTCCACCAATAAGGGGATATCGTCTCGTCTTTCCCGCAAGGGCGGAATTCTCAGCGACACCACATTAATTCGATAGTACAAGTCTTCCCGAAAGGAGCCATCCCGAACCAATTCTTCGAGAGAACGGTTCGAGGCGGCCACCACGCGCACATCTACCTTGGTTGATTGGGTGGCACCCAGCGGCTCGATCGTCTTTTCCTGCAACACGCGCAGCAATCGGACTTGCAGCGCCGGCGAAACGTCACCGATCTCGTCCAAGAAAATGGTCCCTCCATCAGCCAGGGCAAAACGACCCGGATGATCGGCGCGGGCATCGGTAAATGCCCCGGCACGGTAGCCAAAAAGTTCGGATTCAAGCAAAGTGTCGGGCAAAGCACCGCAATTGACCGCTACCAGGGGCCCCTGCTTACGCCGGCTCAAGGAATGTAAGGCGCGGGCAAAAAGCTCCTTGCCGGTCCCGCTTTCACCCTCAATCAACACCGAGGCATCCGATTCCGCCACCTGGGGCAAAATCTGGAAAAGCTCCTGCATTTTTTTGTTCTTGCTGACGATGTCCTGAAAACTGTAGCGCTGTTTGAGTTCTTTGCGTAAGGCCTCCACCGCGGCCAGACTACGAAAGGTCTCTACGCCGCCAATGATGGCGCCAGCATCGTCGCGCAGGACAGCGGTAGAAATCGATATCGGAACCCGCTTGCCATCGTTGCGAACGATATAGGCGGATTTATGCAGGTTGGCTTGTTTTGATTCCAGGCTCTTGCGCAGAAAACATCCCTCTTCACAGATGTTGGCCTTGAACACCTCGAAGCACTTGCGCCCCAGTGCCTCTTGCCGTTTGATTCCGGTGATTTTCTCGGCAGCGCGATTGAAATAGGTAATCCGCCAGTCTTGGTCCACCGTGAAAACACCGTCGGCAATAGACTCAAGGATACTATCGCGCCAGGCCTGACCATCTTCGTTTTTCTGCTTCGGCGCTGCCATGGCGCCAGTATGCGCAGGTATCCGCGAGACGTCAATGCCAGTCGATGTACACGAGTCTAATGGACTTTGAGGTAAACGGTAAAAGTCGCGCCTTCGCCGGGTTTCGAAATGACTCGGATCTCACCGTCGTAACGTTTGACAATGGCGTAACAAATGGACAATCCCAGGCCGGTGCCCTGCCCGGTGGGCTTGGTGGTTACGAAAGGGTCGAACAATCGATGGCGCACCTCATCGTCGATACCCGGGCCATCGTCGCGTACGGTGATGATGATCTTGCCATCCTGTTGCCGAGTCTTGAGCCAGATATTGCCCCCCTTCTGCTTGGTCAAGGCATGGATGGCATTGGAGATGAGGTTAATGAAGATTTCCTGCATCTGCATTTCTTCCATGGCCACCTTGGGCAATTCGGGCTGGTAGTCGCGATGGATTTTGACCTCGGCCAGCAATGCTTCCTTTTCCAGGAAGGGCAATATCTCGTCTAAGGAAGCATTGACGTTGGCATGGTCGATGCGGGCTTCGGTCTTACGGCCCATGTTCAGCAAACGCCGGGTAATGGTACGCCCGCGCTTGACGTGATTGAGAATCTTGGGCAGCCCTTCCATAAGCTCCTGTTGAAACTCTTCGGCCGGCAGTGGCTCGCCGGTGGTCAACAAGTCGTTCAAGTAACCGGCGATTTCGGCGATGATGGCCAGCGGATTGTTGATTTCGTGCGCCACCCCCGAAGCCAAGCGACCGACCGCGGCCATGCGCTCGGATTGCAGCACCTGGCCCATCAGGGCTTGGCGATGGGAAATATCTTTGCTCATGCCCACGGTGCCAATCATCTTTCCTTCGGAATCCTGCAACTGCGCCAAGGTGATCGAAACCGGCAGGGGCACTCCATCTTTACGCAGGAGTTCGTAGGAGTAATCGCGCACTTCCTGACCGGCTACCACCATGGCCAGCAATTCGTCGCGTTTGGTCGGATCCTGATAAAAAATAGACGCCGGTTTGCCAATTACGTCGTCTGCCTCATACCCCAGCGATTTTTCCGCCCCGCGGTTGAAAGAGACTATTTTTCCCTGCAGATCGGTGGTGACAATAATCACCGGTGAATTGTTCATAATGTTCTGCAGATACTCTCGGGTCTGATCCAGGGCAAACTCCGCCTCTTTCTGGGCGGTAATGTCTTTAGAGAGACCGCAAAGGGCAGTGGGGTCGCCTTGCTCATCCAAAATGGGAAATTTCACCGTGGAAAGAAAGGCCCGCCGGTCACCTAAATCCACCTCGGTATCCAGGGAGACGGCCGTGCTTTTTTGCCAGGCTTCCCGGTCACCCTGACGCATGCTTTCGGCAGCCAGGCGTGGAAACAGTTCGAGATCGGTTTTGCCGATGATCTCGCTTTCTTCTTTGCCAAACATAGTGCAAGCGGCTGGATTGACATCCATGTATTGGCCGGAGCGGTTCTTTACGTAAGTGGCCAAGGGAGCCAACTCCATCAACTGCTGCAAGCGAACCTCGGTATCGGCCAGGGCCTTTTCGAGCCCGATACGCTGGGTGATGTCTCGGATCATCTCGATCATGCCCACAACTTCACCCTCTTTGTCGCGTAGCGGCGCGCCCACAATCACGGCATACAAGGCCCGTCCGTGCTCGTCAAAATGCTTGCGCACCAGCGACTGGGGCTCTCCGTCCTTCATCACGGTAAAGAAAGGGCAATTGGCCACCGCTACCTGGCATTCGCCGCGGATGGCTTGATCGACATCGTAGCAGTGACAACCTCGAACCTGCCCAATCTTGAGCGTGTTGTTGCGCAAGAACGACGAGTTGGCATCCTGAACCACCATTTCCTTATCAACTACCAGGATTTCGTCGGGAATGCTGTCTAGTATCTGGGCAATGCGCTCCCGTTCGGCCTCTACCTGCTCGCGCATTTCGGTTCGCTGCCGGTCGATGGCCTCTTCGGCCTGCTGTAATTCCCAAAACAAACGGGCACCGAAATGGTCGATGAGGTGAACATGCCGGGGGCGGGTCCGCTCGATTTCGTCCCGCACTTCGTCAAGGCCGGTCAACTCTACGATCAAATCCAGATCCGGGATAGCAAACAACTCTCGGTAATCGGTGGTAACCGTGGCCACGCCCATATTTCGGGCATACACCGCCCCTTGGGCTTGCGGATCGGGGTCGGCCACCCCCACCACGTGCATCCCCTGCCGACCGAGAAAGGTTCCCTCGGCCATGCGCAGAATCGACTCACAGCCCTTACCGCCACCGACAATGGCGGTATTGAGTAGGCGCGCTCTCTTCCCTGGCCAATTCTGCCTTTTTTCTTTATCGTTCATGTAGTTGCCGCCAATCGAGTAACACAGCCCGGACCTGAGCGTCAATTTCTTTTTGGCAAGCTATCAGACAGCTGACGTATTGACCTGCCCCTACCGAGAGGAGATAATCGGGTAAGAATCAAATTTAGGGAGTCATCAATCATGAAAATTAAATACAATCGCGGTCAGGGAATGACCGAGTACATTATCATTGTCGCCTTGATTGCCATCGCGGCCATTGGCGTGGTCTCCTTGTTCGGTGACAATATCCGCGCCTTGTTTGCCACCGCCGACAACGCCCTGGCCGGCAATGAAGATGCCTCGGCCAACACCCACGAAGCCGACGCCCAACTATACGGCCACAAAAACCTCAACAACTTCGCCGAAGACAACGAGCCCAAGATCTAGTTTCCATTTTGCGTTCGAACGTTCGTTCCCAATTCCCACCCAAATAGCCGTAGATTCTATACTTCCAAAGATCCTTGTTCTTCCGAAAGCCATTGCATTCGTCGTAAAGACCTGTTAGAAAACATGCTCGTTAGTGGCAAATGAGGCCTGCAGTAGGCAATTTTTTGGACCTGCGAGGAGGAAAAAATGATCAAGTTTGGTAAGGGAAACCTCAGGATTCCCAAGTGGACTCGACCGGTATATATCGTCGCTGCCGGCATGTCTGATTTTAGAAAAAAATATCCGGAAAAAAAGCTCGAAGAGTTGACGATGATGGCTTTCCGGATGCTGCTCGAGGAAAACAATCTGAAAATGGATCCCCTCGAGGCCAAGGGCGAAATCAACTTTGCCTGTTACGGCGAATTCGCCGATCATTTCCAGGACCAGTTGCTGTGCGAATCGAAAGTGCATGACTATCTGGGACTCGATCCCCTGTTCAACGTCGGCATCAAGACCGGCGGCGCCACCGGCGGTTCCAATGTCCTGATGGCGGCAACCACGGTCGCCTCCGGCTTGTCCGATTGCACCCTGGCCCTGGGCTGGGAGAGAATGGACGAGGTATCCACCTGGACCGGTAACTATTACATCGCCTCGGCAGCCTGCAAAGACTTCGAGACCCGGCTGGCCCGTAATTACGCTTCTTACTATGCGCCGATGGCACGACGTTTCCAGGAAATGTACAACGTAGACGAGCGCATCCGTGCCGAAATTGCGGTCAAGAATCGCGGCTACGCCTGCAACTCGCCTTTCGCCCAACAATCCGGCAAACACACCATCGAAGAAGTTCTGGCCGGCGACATCGTCACCGATCCCCTGCGCTTCCTCGAATGTTGCGCCATGAGCGTCGGCTCGGCAGCCGTTCTTCTTTGCTCCGAAGAAATGGCGTACAAGATGACCGATCATCCGGTCCAATTGTGGTCCGCCGCCGGCAGCCATACCCTGCGTACCGGTGATCGGCGCCACATGGAAATTCCCTTGCTGCCCAACGAGACAGCAGCTGATTACGAGAAGCTCTATGCCGAAATGGAAAAGACCGATGGCCGCTGGCCCGGTTTTGAGTCTTTCGCCGCCACCCGCTTTGCCGCCTATCTGACTTACAACATGGCCGGCATCAAAGATCCGGTAGAGGACTTCGACCTGATCGAAACTCATGACGCTTTCACCATCTCCGATCTGCAAACCTACGGCGATGTGGGCCTGACCCTCTATGGCCAAGAGCAAGAGTACATCAAATCGGGCGAGTGCTACCTGAACAATCCCCACACCGGCAAGCCGGGCAAGTGCCCCTCCAATTTGTCGGGCGGATTGCTGGGAACCATGCACGCCGTCGGCGCCACCGGCATCTTCCAGGCCGGCGAAGTGTTCTGGCAACTACAGGGACAATACGACAAATTCCACGGCGACCCCAAAATGTGGGAACGCTTTGGCAAGAAAAAGCCGGCCGATTGGGAAAGCCTGCAAGTCAAGGATCCCAAACGCGGCCTGTACATCTCTCACGCCGGTGTCGGCAGTCACGTAACCTGTGGCGTGCTTGAGAAAGCCTGGTAGGAGGATAACATGAGCGATCGAGTCAAACTGGTCACCCAACGTTCCGAAATCGAAGAAAAGGGCGATGCCTGGGTCATGACTTGGCCCCGGGCCGACGAGCGCGGCGCCCACTTTCACACCTACGGTTTGCTGACTCCCTACTTCAAGGGACTGCAAGAAGGCAAACTGATGGGTACCCGCTGCACCAACCCCGACTGCCCGATTTATCACGGCAAGGGCGAGCTGTGGCTACCACCAAGGGCCGACTGCCCTGACTGCCACCAACCCATGGAGTGGAGCGCAGCCAATGCCGAGGGTTATATTTACACCTATACCAAAGTCATTCGCGGCGGTCTGGGTCTAGAAATCGAAACCCCGTACTACCAAATCGACATCAAGCTCGACGGCGTGTGCACCATCGTTAAGAGCTATCTGTTGAATCGGGACAAAGAGATCAAGATTGGCGATAAGGTAAGAGCCGTTTTCCGCAAGGGAGACGAGGCCACCAATACCTGTTTGGATCTTGCCTGGGAGCTTACTGAGTAATCGTCTGTCGCATTTATCACTCTCACCCCCCATGGGCCCCGGCCTTTGGGGGGTGTTTTTTTTAATGCCGCCGGCGACTGGTCTTCTTGGTGATCTTTTTCGTGGTTCGTTTTTCTTTCTTGGGCTTGGGAGGCAAGGACGAAGCGTAAGCATGCGCCTTGGCCAACCAATGGTGAAAAGCATCTGCATCGGCGCTGAGCGCTTCGGGTAAAAGCAAATACTCGCGCATGGGGCGGCCGGCCATGGGTTCGAAGGGAACCACTTCATCGTATTCTTTGCGCAAGGCATGTCGGTCGGCTGCCGACAAGCGAATCAGAATACTCTCCTGATGGGCGCCGGCGAACATGTTGCCGCCGGTGAAGAAACAGGGGCAGCCAAACATGGTGCGCCGCTGGGCATCGAAAGAGCTGAGTGCTTCTTCCAGGAAGTCTATGAGTTCCTGCGGTACTTTTCGCCAAGACATCTTGCGCGCTCCTTACTGAATGATGCCATGGTAACGGTACATCCAGTAGGGCAACAACCAGGGCCAGGGAGCCTGGCGCGTATAACCGTTGCTCCATCCTGCCAGCACCATATAGGGGTTGCCATTCCACTTCATCAGACCAATTTCATCATAAGGAAAGAACTGGACAAACTGGGCACCACCGGAACGGTCGTTGACATCCAAGGTAGCGTCCTTACGATGGGCATTGTCCACCAGCCAATGACGCCGATCTTCCGGCCATTCGCGCAGGGTCAACAGCGCCTCTTCCAGGTAGTAGCCGTCGTTGACCGCACCGGCCACAATGGCCGACCATAGCGGATTTCTCTCCTTCAAGGTCCACTGGTACATGTCCAGCATGGATTGAATCCAGCGTTGCCGTCTCTCTTCATTGGGCTCGTAGCGAATCAGGGTGTGGTAGCCAAGGAAAACCAGTTCGTGGTCAGAGAAATTGGCTGTGCCTCGTTCGGTGACGGTCCAGATCTCTTCATGAAAATCCACCATCTGGTCATAACCATGCTCGTCGATGAGTTCCTCGTAAGCCTCGTAAAAATAGGGGTCGCCGGTCATGTGATAGGTGGCCAACAAGTGACCCAGGATAGAAATCGCATTGAGCCAGCCGCCACCAAAGGCGGAGTCGATACAGTCCGGTATGGGATAATTCTCCATGCAGTCGGCCAGACCATTGCGGGCGATGGCCAGGGTTTCAGGATCCCAGTGCCCGTGCTGGGTACGCAAGCCATCGATGTCGATCAGGCGGTAGCCATTTTCCACCACATAGCGCATCATCACGCTGGTATAGTCAGCCAGACGCTGTCGTTCTTCTTCGTCCTGGGCGCACAAGTCATAGAAAACCGGATAGCCAAAATAGTGCCCGCTGAACTCGTCGGAGGAGGTAGTACCTTTCCAGTAGTAGTCGTGACCGTCAAAATCCTCTACCAAATGCCAGATGTCTTCAATGCTATCGTCCTCGTTGGCCTTTTGGGCAAATAGCACTTCTTCGTCGTCACGAACGTAGGAGCGGGCAACAAAACCGCGCTTCATGCCCGCCGCCTCGAAAGAGACCGCCGGAATATCCACGAGATTCATCATGGCTTGCATGGCCCGCCGGGCCTTTTCGCAATATCGCTGATCGCCGGTAGCCGCGGCGGCATAGCTCCAGGCCACGATGTTCATCTGGGTCCACAAGCCATCGTTGTCATTATCGGTGTGCGTGAGGGGCGCGGTCGAGTCCCAAACGTCGTCCAACACGGCCGTATCGCAAACGAAATCAAGCCGCCAATATTTCTCGTTGACCGTCTCGAACAAGGCAGCCTTCTCGGCCAAGGTAGTGGGCGCAAGCTCGATGCGGGTCACACCGCCCGGGGTGGCAATCCAGCGGCGGTCGGCCTCCAGCGCCACAGCGTTTACCTGTTGGGCCGGAATCCAACGCAGGGAATGATAGTAGTCGATTTTACTCAAATCGGCGGCGGCCACGGTAGCGCCGATTTTGTGGCCAAAGGCAAAGCGATCGCCCAGGACGGCCACCGAGGTGATATCGTCATAGGGTAAGCCGTCTAGCCCGGCCAACAGCGTACGATCGTTGTCGGTGCCTACCACCGCCGCCCCGGTGGCACAACCGGCCAGTACCCCACCGCCGGTCAGGGCGGCCAGCGCGCGCACATCGTCATCGGGAAGGCTGGAGTCTGCCGCCAAAAAAGCCTGGCTCTCGGCCCCGGCAACCCGCAGCAATCCACTGGCGGTTGCCAGCCATACTTTGCCCTCGGAATCAAGCGCCAGACTTCTGATCGCAATACCCTGGCCGGCCGCGGCAAAGGAAAATACTCCCGCCTCAATCCGACCCAGGCCCTGATCGGTGCCCACCCAGACCATGGAGTCGTCGACGGTCAGAGATGACACCACCGCCGGGACCGGGATCGTCTGGTGATTGTCTCCAGCGGGATCGTGCAACTCGACTTTATCGGCCATGGCCACGGCCAAGCGGCCATCGCTTAGTTCGGCAGTGGCCAAAGCCACCACCGACACCTGCCCGGAATCCAACTCTTTACGGACAAAACGATCGCCGGCCGAGTCGTAGCGAAACAAGCCGGAAGCCGTGCCCAACCACACCCCCGAAGGCAAGGCCACCAACGCACGTACGTCCAAGTCGGCCAACACTTCTGAGGTGCGATACAAGATCGGCCTTTCCTGGGCAAAAGTCTCGTCGACTGCCGTTTGGGCCGGTGCCGGCGATTCCCAGATGAAGGCCGGATCTGGATAACGGCCATCGACGCCGGCATCGACACCGGCGTCGGTGCTGGTGCTTTGGCCCTCGCTACAAGCCCCGGCGCCAAGCACAAACACCAGCCAACCAACTGCAAGAACACGAACCCGCTTGCTCATGTAACCTCCGGAAATATACAAGTCATTCCCGAAACGTTTCTGTCGGGAACCCAGGTTTCTCTAACATCCTGTACTGGCAGGTTGTTCACGAGATCCCCGACAGAAACTTTTCGGGGATGACTACTTGTTTTCTTCTGAATTTCCATTTATCGATAGTCTCGAAACATTTTGGGATGACTATCTGTGTTAACTAACAAGGAATCATCAGCAGACGTCTAGTTCACAGCTGGAACGGATATCCGATTTGGTGATCTGGGCGCACAGAGCGCAGTCGTCGGTGGATCGGGCGATTTCATTGAAACAGGAACCCTCTACCCCGTCGGCCCCGCTGCCCCAGTATTCGGTGATATTACCGCATCGCGACGAATCTAGCTGATCTACCAAAGCGTCGTGATAACACCAGGGATCGGAGCCGCATTGCGCGCATAAGGCATCATTGCCGCACAAACTTGCGTTACAGACGTCGTCCACGCAGGCCGCGGCGATGTCGGCCTTGGTGATCTTGTCGCAGAGGGAACAATCACTGGTAAGCATGGCAATTTCGTAGTAGCAATTTCCTTCTACCCCAACAGCATCGCTGCCCCAGTACAAGGTAATGTTGGCACAGCGCACTGAGTCTCGCTGCGCTACCACGATGTGATGATAACACCAGGGGTCGGAACCGCACTGCTCACAGACAGTATCGCCATCACAAAGCGCAGAGCCACCCTCGTCTTCCCCACAGGCGAATGCCATCAACATAAGACCAACCGACAAGCAAGCAAGTGCGCGCTGTCTCATCCTTGTCCCTCTCTTTTCTGGATTTTATCTATCAAGTACAGGGGTCGGCCTCTTCGACCCGGTCGATCTGGCCGTCCTCGAAGTAATAGGTCCAGGTACCGCAGGCCAAGCCCTGCTGGTAGGCACCTTCTTTTTCGATTTGGCCGTTCTCGAAATAGCTGCGATAGGCCCCATCCAATTTTCCGTTGAGGTTGTTGGCTTCTGTCTCTACCTGGCCGCTGGCGTACCATGTTTTGTATGGCCCGTTGGTCACCCCGTCCACATAGTTTTCCTCGCGCCGAAGATTGCCATCGGCATCGTAGTAGCGCCAGGTCCCCTCCATGTCGCCGTCTTCATACTGGCCCTCGATGAGTACCTGTCCTTGCTCGTCTTCTTCTTGGTAGGGACCCTCTTGATCGCCGGCGTCATTTTCACACCAGGAAGTATCTCCCTGACGGACGCAGTGGGTACTGACGGGACAAGTCAATTCGCAGGGCAATTGCTCGACATCCGCCTCGTCGGCACCGCCGTCAGCCACACCACCATCGTCGCTGTTGCTCGGTTCGCCGTCATCTGCCAGCGGCTCTTGCTGATCGCCGCCAATGCAGTGTTGGTCGATACAGGCTTGGTCGGGATTCGGGCAATCGGAATCCACCGAACATTCGCCGGACGAAGGAGACGAGCATGCGCCCAATCCCAGGAACAAGATGAAAACGAAACCCGTAAAAACCGAGGCCCCTCTCTTGGAGCATAGCAATCGCCGCATGGCGCACTCTCCCCTATTTGGTTGCTGCCGGTCTATATACACCAGATGTGCCGGCCAAGTAAATGACAGCGGAAGGGATGAAATACTAAGGGTCGCAACGGTCGGTATAATCCTTGGGATTGTCGCCACCACCCACGGTTTGGAGAGAAGTAATGGTTTTGCTGGCCCCGTCCAACTCAAATACTTGCCAGAAATAGCCACTAGCGCTGGGAACCGCGAAGCTATGTACTTCGGTGTTGGTGTCGTCGTAAACAATGACCTTGGCCCCAGACTCAGCAAAGGTGGTTTCGTCATCCTCGTTTTGGGCCGAGTAGTTGTGCACGAAGAAAGTATAGGTCCCAGGCTGGAGCTTGGTGAGGGTGACGGTTTCCGGCCCATAGCCGCTTCGGTGATCGACATCAATCTTAACAAAGGGAGCCTCATCGCGAGAGCCCTCACACATATCGCGGAAGAAAATATGCGAGCCATCCGGGGTACGGACATGAAGATCAAGATCTTCCGGTTTTTCTGCCCAGCGCAAGGTCACCCGCCAGTTGGTATCTTCTACGACTTCTTCAGCTTGGCACACCGCCATCACATCGTTAATCTGCTCGCAGGTCTCGGGCGGATCCAGGGCGGCGCAGTCGTCTCGCATTTCCACCAGTTCTTCTTTCTCGGTATCATAGGTCCAAATCTCCTCGGTGCCTTCTTTGCAAACCAAGGCCTTACAAGTGCCCATGATAAACTGGTCGCCGGTCGAATACAGCTCTAGTGCCGATCCGGGCGGCTTGATGCCCACATCTTCGAGCCCCTTTTCTAACCACTCACCCAGCTTGATATTGAGATCGGCAACAATGCCCCAGTACAAGTTCCAGCAGGGAGGCGGCGGCAACAAGGTTGCCAAGAGCTTCAAATAGCCTTCCAACCCCAGCACCGGACCAGCCGATTCGTAGAACAACACTTCGATTTCAGGCCGAAGCCATACTTTGATCAGGCCCTTGCCTTCTATGGTCGACTCCGGCTCCATGGGGGTAACGGTAAAATCGTCGCCCCAAATCTTGGACCAGGACCCGCTTTGGTAGCGCGCGCCGATCTTGGCAAAAGCGCTGGAATCAAAACCTTCGGTGATGGAGCCGGTGGCATTAACGTTGTAATCCACCCCTACCCGCAAGCGGGCCTGCACGGTCATGACCACGGGCAGCCAACCAACCATTTGTACAAATTTTTTCTCTGGCGAGGTCCAGATAACCTTCTCAGCTTTGGCGTCGACTTCGGCCGTAACCGTGGCTTTTACTTTCATGTTGAGGTTGACCAGGCCCTCGAGAAAGAAGAAGAACCATACCTCGGACTTGTTCCACTGCGCTTCGATTTTGGGATCGAAAGAGAATTTTCCATCCACGATCTCAACCGTGAGACCCGGTTTGTCGACAATGCTGATACCGGCCAGCGACTTTTCCAGGAGGGCCGGCTGGACCATCTGGCCGAATTTACCGCCCTGGTAATACACCTCGGGATCCTTGGTATCGACCCGCAAGCGAAAATGATCGGAGACGATGGCCTCGTCAAGCCCGGCCTTACGCGTCTCGAGGGTCAGTTGCCTGCCCGCGGCCGAAACCGATAGCACGCGCCGCAAATAGCCGCCATCGAGAGTACCGACGATGATGTCTCCGGTCTGCACCCCAATCTCACTGGCCGGCTGCGCAAACTGGAATACCAATCGATTGGCTTCTTTTTTCAGAGCGGTGAAACCATCCTCTTTTTCCAGGTACTTCACATTGCTGGCAATCTCGCCGGCATTGGCATCCGCGCAAGTTCCAGTCACGCAAGCCTGGGCACCCAGGCAATCGGAATCCACTTTGCAACTGATATCAGGCTGGGTGGCACAACCAACAGCTAAGGCCATCAAAACCAGCGCAAATGCAAAACTTGCAATTCTTTTCATTGCCATCGGCTCCTCGGAAATCGAACGTTATTTAATATAATGTACTCCACGCCCCCCCAAAATATCAGCTTTTCGTAATTTTGCATAACGGTCAGTTGACCGCTGTTCATTTGTTCAGTGTTTTGAGTTTTTGTGGATTCAGCTGACTATTGCGTCCAGGAGAGCCCGAGTTCGGCGAGTTTCTCTGGATGGGGATTGCCGGTGGCTGAGTCCCAAGACATCAAAGCATAGTAGGCATCAAGCATCTCGGCAAAGGACTTTTCGTCCACGCAACGTCCTTGGCTGGGTCCGTCAGCAAAGGGCTGGAAGAGACGCGCGGGCAATCGGTCTTGTTCACGGGAAAAGCCGCGTTTGGCATTGAGCTGACGCATCATATTGATGCGTCGCTCACCCACCTTCATCAGTTCCCAAAAGCTGCAGTCCCAGCCAGTGGCAAAACGCACGGCATCTTCGAGTTGGCGGTAATTGAACAGGTTGCCCGCGCCCCAGCAAAACATACACAGACAGAGGGAATCGAGCAGGCTGTAGTACATCTGCGAGTAGACGGTCATACGCACCTTGTCCATGCCCACCGAAGTGACATCGCCGGTACCGGCAATACCCAGCCCCCAGGCTTCGTCCCCGCCCGAGGCCAGCAGCCAATCGTGTTCCGATGACATGTGGTCGGGACCGATGGGACATACCGCATACATCAGCGCCAAGGAAGGCTTCATTTGCGGCATGTGGGCGGCCAGACCCTGGTTCTTGACATGAATGGCGCACTCTTCGGTCTCGACGCCAAACTTTTTCACCAAACCGACAAAGCCATCGGCGGCCAAGTCGCCAATGCCTTCGCGCTGGGCGATTTTCTCGATAAGCCAGAACAAATCCTCGGGCTGGCCGAAGCGTAGCGGCCGGCCCACATCGTCGGCGCTGATTTTCTTTTGATCGAGGCAGTCGAACAAGTAACCGGCCACGCCGCCCATGGTTATGGTGTCCATGCCGTACTCACCACACAACTCGTTGGCATGGGCCACGGCGCCGGCATCAGTGATGTCCAGGTTGGAGCCCAGCAATCCGAGAGTTTCGAATTCAGGCCCGCCGAGTTTGTCGCTAACTGGGTAAGGTTTTTCGGCCCGGACTTTGCGACGACAGCGCACCACACAACCAAAGCAAGTGGTCGCCCCGGCGCCAATCTCGGGCTCGAGGACTTCGTAGTCGAGCTTGCGATAATCCGCGATGCTGCCCTTGGAGTAGTTATGGGTAGAGAGATTGCCCACCACCCCCTGGAGCTTGACCAGGCCCGGTGTCCCCTCTTGGCTTAGCAATTTCGGAAAATCGGCCTCACTTAATCGCGCTGCTCCCTCGCGAGCCAAATTTCGCAAGCCATCTGGATCGGCGAATGAAACCTCTCCACCCCCGCTAATGGCGATGGCCCGGAGGTTTTTGCTGCCAAAAACAGCCCCCATGCCGGTGCGGCCGGCCACATCGTTACGATCGGCCATCAGACAGGCAAAACGAACCAGCCGCTCTCCCGCCGGCCCGCACTGGAGCACGCTAAGGGATTTGTCGCCAATCTCCGCCGCCAGGATATCCAAGACCTCGCTGCTCTTCTTGCCGGCAAGCTCCGCGGCCTCTCGAATTTCTACTTGCTCGCCCACCACCCTCAGCGTACAGAGTGCATCTGCTTTTCCGGTCACGACGATGGCATCGTATCCGGCCCGTTTGAGGGCCGGCCCGAAACTCCCACCCGCCTGTGAATCGCCCCCCATGCCGGTCAGCGGCGAAAGCGAGGTCACGCAACAGCGGCTGAATCCCGAGACCGCCGCCCCGGTAGTTACTCCGGGCGCGATGACGACCAAATTCTCTGGGTCGAGCGCATCCGTACTGGCTGTCGTTTCTTTAAGCAAAAAATAGGCGCCGAGGGCACTGCCGCCCATATAGGTACGGTAAAAATCAGGCTCGGGCTCGAATTTGGAAATCTTGCGGGTGGTCAGATCGACTCGTAGAATGGTACCGGTATAGCCCTTGGACATGTCGCCTCCCGATAAATAGATCTTGCTTGGGAAGTACTGACTTTCAGCCAGATTGTCAACGCTGGCCGGTCTTGGTGCTGCCGCGCTGGATCATGTTGCCGAACTTGTCGCGGATGGCGTCCATGGTGTGCTCGACCTTGGAGTGTTTGTCTCGTTTGGGCTGCAAGAACAGATCGGCTTGACCTCCGCAGCCGGCCTGGTCGAGCTGAAAGGCCGCGACCCCAACCAAACGTATTGGCGTCTGGAGATCAATCTTAGCCATCAACTGACGCGCCCCGCTCATGAGTCCCGCCGAGTCGTCCGTGGGCAAGGGCAAGGCAGCGTCTCGGGTCATGAGCTGGAAATTTCTGGAGTAACGAATCTTGACCCGAACCGAGCGGGCCACCAGACCCTTTCCGCGCAGGTGCCGGCCCACCCGTTCACATTGCTGCCACATCACCCGCTCAACCTGGTCGTAACCACGAATGTCTTCAGAAAGAGTGCGCTCGGACCCAACCGATTTGCGCTCGCGCTGGGTGACCACTTCCCGATCATCCTCGGCGCGGGCCAGATGATAAACATGCGCGCCGATGGACCCCAGTCGCTCCTCGAGCCAATCAAGCTCACAAGCCGCCACCTGGCCAAAAGTGCGCAAACCCAGATCCCGAAAGCGAGCCTCTGCTTTAGGACCAACCCCCCAGAGCTTGCGCACCGAAAGCGGAGCAATGAACTCACGCTCCCGACCAAAAGGAATCAAAGTAATGGCGTCAGGCTTCTCTAAGTCAGAGGCGAGTTTGGCCAAAAACTTGTTGGCGGCAATGCCCACCGAACAGGGCAATTGGGTAACCCTCAGAACCTCGTCCTTGATGGCGCGGGCAATCTGTAGAGGCTCGCCAAAGAGCTGCTGGGTCCCCGACATGTCCAAAAAGGCCTCATCGAGACTCAACGGCTCAATTAAAGGGCTAAAACTCCCCAAGATCTCCATGATCTGAGCACTGACTTCTGAATACACCCGCATGCGCACCGGCATCACGATGGCCTGCGGACAAAGCCGCATGGCCTGGACCATGGGCAAGGCACTATGCACGCCAAAAGTCCGCGCCTCATAACTGCAAGTAGACACTACCCCCCGCTTACCGTCGCCCCCCACGATCACCGGCAAGCCCCGAAGATCAGGATGATCGCGCTGCTCGATGGACGCATAAAACGCGTCCATGTCCACATGAAAAATGACTCTCATAAGCCTCCAAAACCACAACTGAACAAATGTACAGCATATCTATACCGCAAAGCAACCC
>JAUVBB010000373.1 GCA_030591445.1 Deltaproteobacteria bacterium
GCTCGATCCGGGTGCAGTTCATGTAATAGATATCGGTGTTGTTGGAGGTTTCAGGATTGGGGGCGCAACTTTCGGCCGCGGGACAGCTGCCTTGTTCCAGGCCGAATCCAGTCCATTCCGTGTTCTTCGGGTTCATGGTGATGCTGATGATCGATGATTGGGTCACCGTCAGTTCGTAGATGATGTCCTCGCCATCCGCGTAGGGAAACAAGCAGAAGTCATCTTCAAAATTGTTGCCCTTGCCACAGGTGATCTGGTTGATGTCGCTGGCGGGCAGGTCGGCGGGGACCAGGATGGCTAGCATGTTGTCGGTGTCGCTACAGTCGGTGCCGGGATTGGCCAGGGTGGGGGCCACGCACTGGGCCGGGCTTGCGTCGAGTTGTTGGCAGCCTTGGTCTTGCTGGCTGCAATTGGTGGTGGTTGCCCAGTCTAGGCACAGATCGGCGCCAGGGGAACAGGTTTGAACTTCTGAGGATTGACCGGCCACCGAGCCGAGGCAGCGGGTTTGATCGAGGATATCGCATTCGTCCTCGCAGTCGGCGGCGCATTGGGCGGCGGAGTCTACCATGCGGCACATTTCCTGGGTGTCGGCGCAGTCTGAATCGGTTTGCCATTGGGTGCAGGCTTTTGCGCCCAGGACACATTTTTCGATGACCGTATCGACACAGCGGCTTTGATCGAGGACACAGGCGTCGACACAGCAGTCGATTCCGGTGTGCAGGTAAAAGGCGAGATCGTATTCGGTCATGGTGTCGTCTACTGACCAGGTGCTGGGCTGGCCACCGGCGCCGGTGGGATAGATGATTTGGGCTTGCAGGCCGTTACTACTGGCCGAGGCCTTGAGGCCGAATTCGCCTGCGGCTACGGTAATGGTGGGATAGAAAACGAACCACCAGGTGCCGGCGGCAAGGGTCAAAGGTGGATCGATGGTCAGAAAAATGTCAGTGACGTCCGCTGTTTGATTTTCGCTCAGGACGATCTTCGGGTCGGAAGGTGGTAAGGAAAGTTGCCAGAATGCTTGACCGGCATTTCCGGGCACACCGGCAGGCTTGTTCCCGTCATCGGTGTAGATTTCCCAGTGGAAGGATTCAGCCACGGCCAAACTCCCGTCGTTGTTCATTTTGCCCGGGACTTGAATCATGTGAATCTCAGTTTCTGCGGTCAGGACAAAGTCGTCGGCCCGAAATACATCGAGGTCATCGTTGAGGGGATTGTTCTGGACGGTCCACAAGTCGTTGGAGGGCGCTACTGCCTGTTTGACGATTCGTTGGCAGGGCAGGTCTAGACAATAGGCGAGATCTTGGCCGTCGACGGCGCATTCGGCTTCGGTCAAGGCGCATTCGTTGCCCAGTTCCAGATCGAGACATCCGTCTTGGCCTTCTACGCAGTTGTGGGGCACGTCTTCGACACAGCTGCCACCGACCAGATCACATTCGTCGCCGCAAACGCATTGCGCGGGTTGGGTGTCGTCGTTGCATTTCGGGGTGTCGTTCAGGCAAAAATCGGTCACGGTCCAGTCATCGCATCCGTTGGTGACGGCTGCTTGGCAGGTGAGAACGCGGTCCGCGTCAGGATCACATTTGGTTTCACCGATCGGGCTGCAGAGATGGCCGCCGGGACAGGGATCACCGGCATCACAGATGGGGCTGCCGTTGTCGAGGATGCAAGTGGCGCCGTCCAGGCAAAATTGCTGATCTTGCCAAGCCAGGCAGCCGTTGACCAGTGAGCAGATTTCGATCTTTTTGGCATCACTGCCGCAACGGAGATCATTCGCTTGGGGGCAGGCGTCGCTGCATTGGTCCGACTTGACGCAGATGTTATTGACACATGCGAGTCCGGCATTGCATTGGCCTTGCACGCAGGCCTGGCCCTCTTGGCCTCCGGTTTCTGTTTCAGTATTTTCGCAGCCCCCCAGCAACAGTGAAAAGGCTCCCATGAGTACCACTACGCGTTTGACGAGCGACAGTTTCATTTCGACTTTCCTCCCATTCCTCATGATTTAATAGATTTATTTCTGATCGGTTCAGTGCGGAGTAACCGATCCCCTCTGAACGGCCATGTGCAGCTCGGTATCGGCAACGCGGCCGGGATCGGCAACATTGGCGAAAGTTTGCATCGAATCGTGACTCATTTGCACCGACGAGGTCACCCAAATCGGCCGGTCGGCGCCCAAGTTCCAAAAATCTTCCCAGCCCGGTTCGGTGGGCACCGCGGGCAAAGTGAGTTCGCTCTGGCCGGCCAGAAAATCCTGGCTGACCAAAACCGTCCATTCGACGGCCGGCGTTTCTTGGGCCAACTCGAAAAAATAGGATTGCACCGGCGGCATCTCTGCTCCGGGCGCGTAATCCAGCCCAGTGATTTGCAAAGGCAGGGATGGCGCAAAGGAGATGGAATCGAGGCTGGTAACGGCGGTTAGATTGAATTCGAGATCTCCCGGGTCGCTTACGGCCGGAAAGGATTTGAAAATGAGCTTATCCAGGCTGCTGTCGTCTTTGGCGATAAAACTGTACCAATCACCGTCTTGGAGTCCGCTGCCGGGGGCGTACCACTCATCTATCATGGTGGTGTCGCCCAAACCCGCCATCCCGGTTCCGTTTTTGGTAAAGAAGCGCGCAAAGGCGTCGCCGCCGAGGGCCGTCAAACTGTGGTGAACCATCGGAATCGGGTCTTGGGCAAGATCGACCTGAAAATCACTGATGTCGGCAGACACCTCGACATCACGAACAATGTGAAAGCTATCCGGCGCATGCAAATCGCCATACACAGTTACAATGATGTCCTGGTGGCCTTCGAGCACATTGGCCAGATCGAAAGCAGGGGCGTTGGCGGGAATTCCTAAAAGATAGGAGCCGTTAATGGAAATATCAGCGTTCTGGTTGGCCTCGAGTCCCAACAGGCTGCCGGCCACGCGATGGCTGGTCAAGCGTTTGAATCCGAGCCATTCGGTGGCTTCGGCGGCGGTGGCCATGATCAAGTTACTGGTCTGCACTTTGTTGATCACCGCGTGCTCGATAATGAGGTATTTCGAATCCGGGGCAATCATTCGTTCATAATGTTCCGCCGCCGAGGGCTCCCAAATTTGCCAGCCTTGGTCGTCGATCTGCAGGCCGACCCAGTCGGCCGCGGAATGGAGGGTTAGCTTGACTTCCTGACAGTCGGTACAGGTTTCATCGTTGGATGAACCACAGGCAGTGAAGCCGGCGGAAAGGAAAATTACGGCCAAGAAAACACAGGGGCTCGATCGGGTCTTATCTGATTTCATCATGTTTGTCACCCTCCCGGCCAGCTACTATTGGACATCCAAGCTGAGCCGAAAATGATTCGAGCCCACGCCGTAGAGCTGGTTGGGAGGGAATACCGACAAGACATAGACCCCGTCATTTTCGATCAGGTATTCGATCAAAGAATAGCGGCCGATGCTGTCATCGTCGTCGAGGAAAAGGAAGGTCCCGTCTTCGCTGTAGAGTCTGAGAATGGTATCGTCCAAGAGGTCCTGACCATCGCTTGCCTCGGAGGTTTCGGCCACCAGAGTCTGGCCGGCAGTCAGTGACAGGCAGTAGGCCTTGTAGTGCACCGAGTTGAATATCGGGTCGCTGTCGAGTATCCAGTCCTCGATCTCGACGGGGGTTACGCTTACGGTCTGGGCGCAATCGCTGGCCTTGGGACCAAGCAAGGCATTGCAGTCGGGATCGCACATGCAGCCGGTATCGCAGGACCCCGCGTAAATATTACAGTTACAAACCTCGGCACAGATCTCATCACATTCACAGCCCTCGTCACAGGCGGGATGGATGTTGCAAGGACAGTCCGGGTCACAATGGTAGTCGCATTCACAGTCGGGATCGCAGTTGGTGGTGGTGTTGCATGCGCATTCACCGTTGTTCTCGTCCGCCCCCGCATCCTCACCAGCATCGGCCGGCTGATCCGAATCCTCCTGCATTCCGCCGTCGTCCTCGGTCAAGCCGTCTTGCTCTCCACCCTCGTCATCGTTGTTGGCACAAGCGCCCAGAGCCAAGGCCAGCGCCAAGGAAAATACCATAAAACATGATTTCATCATTCCCTCCTTGCCATCAAAATAGGACCATCAACATAACACAGTGCGTCAACTACATGATTTTGTGCGGCAGTGCAACAAAAAAACACCGGCTATCTTTTGCCGATCGATATGAGTAGACTGCGGGCATGTTTCTACGAGGCTGGATGGCGGTGTTGTTGGCTTGGGCGATGGTGGGTGCGATCTATGGGCTGATGGTGGCTTTGCGCATGGGCTTGGCCGGCAGAGCGGGCGACAGTTTGTTGCTGATGGCTTATGTGGCCTTGTTTTTTGCCTTGCTGGGCAGCTTTCTGTTTGGCCTGCGCGCGGGGATCCGGGGTCTGTTGCGGGTGTTTTCAACCCGACAGATGCAGGAGGGGCGTTCTTTTTGGATCATGGCCTGGGCTTCGCTGGGCGGAGCGGTCTTGTGTTTGGCGGTTTTGGCCGCCGGCGGGGATTTGTTGCTGACCCTGGCTTTTCGGCCGGATACCTCACGTTGGTGGCTGGCTGTATGCGACCTGCTCATGTTGGCCGGCGGGGTGGCGCATTGTTGGTTGTTGGGTGGGCTCTGGGCGCAGCGCCTGGAAAAGCGGCGGGCGCGCACGGGTCAGGCGATAGACGGTCGGCTCTGGTTGGGCTTTTCGGGTCTGATGCTGGCGGTGGTTTTCTTAGCCCCTTGGCTGGGTGCGCCTAGTCCGCGCTGGTCGCGAGCGCGGGCCCCAGCCCCGGCGGATTTGCAGCCCGTCGATACGGGCCTGCAAGTGCTGGTCTTTGCGGTTGATGGGGCTACCTGGTCGGTGTTCGATCCGCTGATCCAGGCCGGGGAGCTAGCCACCGTCGCCGACCTGGTCGAGCGCGGAGTTCGGGCCACGCCCATCTCGCCGCCGCCGCAGGTGTCACCGGCTATCTGGACCACCGTGGTGACCGGTCGAGCGCCGGCCGAGCACGGAGTGCGAGAATACTTGCTGGTCTCCCTGCCCGGGCTGGTGAAGTTTCCCTTCGAAGCGCTGGCCAACGATTGGGGCATGGTGCCTTTTTTCTTCGTGGGTCTCAGCTATTTCGCGGCCGGTCTGGCCGAGGGCATCCCGCCCACCAGCAGCCAGGTGCGCAAAAAGACCTTTTGGCACATGCTGGATGACGGTGACGTCCCCTCACTGGTTTTGGGCTGGCCTTGTACCTGGCCGGCTGAGCCAATCTGTGGCTTGACGGTCTCCGATCGCTTTGGGCCCAATGAGTTCGATTTATTCTCCTCCCCCGATCGCAAGCTGGCCGCGGGCATCTATCCGGCCGCGGCCGAAGCGCGTTTGCAAAAGCTCATGGTTGATTCCGGCGGCGATCCGGGTCCCATGCTTGGGCGCCTAGCCGATATGAGCGCAGCTGAGATCGAGGAGCTTTCGCGCTATCGGGTCAGCCCCATGCTGCCTTCGCCCTTGGCTTTGTTGACCACGGTCTATGATGCCGACATGTCTTTTCTCAACTTCATGCAGGCCGAGTTGGTCAGGGGCCCCTATCGTCTGAGCCTGGTCATGCTCAATGGGCCCGATTTGGCCATGCATGCCTTTTGGCCCCATCGTTTTCCCGGCGATTTTGGTTTGCGGCGCAGCCCCCAGCCGGCTTGGGGAAAACTGATAGACACTTATCATGCGCTGGTGGACGAGAGAATCGCCCAAATCGTAAAAACGGCTGGAGAGAACACGGTGGTCATTCTGCTCTCCGATCACGGCATGGCCGCCGATCCAAACAGTTTGACCTGGAAGGGCAATCATGCCCCCGAGGGCTTGTTTGTCATGGCCGGGGGCCCAGTGCGTCAAGGACTAAGAATAGCCAAGTTAAGCTATTTGGACATTGCGCCCACGATTTTATATCTGCTTGGCTTTCCGGTGGCGAAAGATCTGCCCGGTCGGGCCCTGACTGAGTTGCTTAGCGAAGATTTCCTAGCGCGTTTTCCACTGCGGTCGATTGCCTCTTACGAGACCGAAAAACTGGAATCACGGACCCGGAATTAAACCCGGGCTGCTTTCGTCGGTCTCCGGCGGGCACAGTTCCTGGTCGATGACTTTGACTTGCCCCGCTTGCACCTGCACCGGCAAAGCCAGCGCTTCTGGACGACAGTCGGCGCGCAGACCAATAACGTGGGTACCGGGCGATACCGGCAAGCGATAGACGGGCGTAGTCAGGCCGGTGTCTTGATAATCGAGCCAAAGCCGGGCCCAGGGATGGGTGATAATACGAAGGTAGGCTTGCTCTTTGCCCGCGGCCTTCGCCTTTTCGACCGGGGCCGGGGCTCTTGCTTGCCGCTGTAACAAGCCAAGAGCGTGGCGATGGCGGGCGCTCAGCGCCGGCCAGTCTTGCCGGCTGTCGCCCTTTTTGTCGAGGGCCTGAGTGGCCTTATAGGCCAGAGTTTGCACCCGTGGGTCCAAGGGGTTGAGCCGCAGGCACTCAATCAAGTGCAGGAAGGCTCGGTGTGGGTCATCCGCCAGTTTGAGTTGGGCGAGATGAAGATGCGCCTCGAGATCGCGGGGGCGAATGTCGAGGCTGCGGGTGAAGGCGTCTAGGGCTTCCGGCTTGCGACCCAAAGACATTAAGGCCAGGCCCAGCTTGTTGGCCAGCAGCCACAGTGCTGCATGATTGGGGCCGGCTTTCTCTACCGCCTGGGTGTATTCCACCACCGCGGCCGGGACCCGTGAGCGGGCCCGCAGTAGTTGACCCAGGTGGTAGTGATCACGGAGCTTGACTTGTCGTTGCGAGGCCAGGGCCCGTTCGCCCTTGGTGGCGGCTGCTCGTTTTTCCTGGTCTTTGCTGAGGGCGGCCTCGCCTTTCAGTATTCTCAACTTCTGCCGCTTCATCCAGTTGACCCAGGTTTTCTCAAAGCGATCTTGGTTCAAATGGTAAATCTCGGCAATGGCTTCCATATCTTGCTTGCCCTCTCGCAACCGGGTCAGCAGTTGTCGCAGGCCGGCATAGCCCTTGCGTTCGAGCAGGAATTCGGTGACCAGATACACTTCGGAGTAGGCCAGGTCGGCTTCTTCCTGACTGGGTAGCAGGGCCATCGAGGGATGCATTTGGGCAAAAGTTACCAACGAGTCGGTGCGCAAGGCCTTGGCCAAGTTGCTGGCCGACATCGGGTCCAAGCCTGGCCGGTAAAGCTCCTCATCGGCCCGCCAACGACTGTCCTCGAACTTGGCCAGCGCCTCGTGGATCCAGATGGGCGTGCGATTGTGCGTTTTTTGCGAAATGATCAGATGGACCAGCTCGTGGCTGACCGTGTCCTGCCAACC
>JAUVBB010000533.1 GCA_030591445.1 Deltaproteobacteria bacterium
AATTCATCGAGGCCCGAAATGCTCCGTAAGTCATTTCGCCAAAGAGGCCGGATATATGACTGCTACCATTTTTTTGCCAAACAGGTCATTTTTCCCTTGCGAAAGGAGCGGGTCCATATATGACGGCATTTTTTGATCATCAAAAATAAAGACACTGAACTTTGCAGAAATGAAAAAACGGGGCTTTTGGGACGCGAACAAGCTAGATTAAAAAGTACCGTCGGCCCAGGAACGTTCTCTTTCTTCTGATTCGTAGGCATTGGCCGCTTCTACGGCCAACAGGTAGAGTCGGGTCACCGCCTGGTCGAAGAACTTGCCGATTTTATCGCGGGAGCCCGAGAACTCGGGTTTGTCACCCCGTTTGCCCATGCCCTGATAATTGGCAAAACGCCGGTTGTACTCTTCGCTCAGGCCCGGATCGGAAAAAGTGGTGACCAAGCGAGTAATGGTATAATCGTTATCCAAACCCAAACCCACGGGGATAGTCCGTCCGCGCGGCCCTTTGACGGTCATGAACAGAACGTAACCAATTTTTTCATCTTTACGCAGCTTGGCCAGGCGACGAGGCTGCTGCGGAACCAGTTCCGGCCCCGGGAGATGGCCATCGCTTCGGTACAGGGTAAAGACCGTGTTGGTCAGCTCGGCCGGGCTAACTTTCTTTAAGGCCTTTTCCAAGCGCTCAATCTGCCCTTCCTTGAACTCGCTCCCGCCCACCTGCCCAATGGTGTATTCCTTGACCAAATACTGATTCACATCAGTAAAGAAAGTCACCAGCGGCATGTGCAAGGAACGCAAGTAGGCGATCAAATCCCAAATATCCAATTTGCTCAACGAGCGGTCGAAGGCTGGCATGCTACCGTCGCAACCAGTGCCCTTACAGCCGGTCTGAATGACATTAAACAGCATCTTGTCGTCACGCGCATTCATCAAGGCACCGTTGCGGTGATCGGCCGGCGTACCCTTCAAGCCGGTGGTGACCTTGCCCTTGCCCGATCCGTCAAAACCATGACAAACCGCGCAATGCATACGATACAGTTGGGCGCCATGGGTGAGGTCTCCGACCAAAGCGTCGTCAGCAGCCAGCGCGGTCAGCCCCAACATGGCCATAACCAAACCAAAGGCCCAAGCCACTTTCTTCTTATTCCGAATAGTTCTGCCCATCATCATTTCCTCCTACGCCCCGCCGTCGAGCTGCCAACGCAATTTGAGATGACACCGGTTACAGTGTTGTCCGCCCAGCGCCCCAAAGTCACGAAGCGCCGCCTTGCGTTTACCGGAACCAATCGATTGCTCCAAAGCCTGCGCAGCATCAAGGGTCTCTTGCATCCAAGCCGGATACACCGGGTCTGGACCCGACGCCTCGACGCCTTGCCGAATGGCCTTGCTGAGCTCGACCGCGATAGGTTTTGCTTTCTTCAAATCGGCCCGGCGACCCTGATACAAGGCCTCTCCCATCAGGGAAAAGCTCTCGCCCATGCGTTCCATGGCCGCATGCAGCGCAGACTCGACCTGCTTCGGGGAAGAACTCTTAGCCCCCGGCGAGGCCGGCGCCCGCATGCCCCCAGGCAAAGCCGGCAAGCGACTGGCCGTCTGGTTCTGGGCAGCTTCCTCTGCCGGCAAAGGCCAGATCCCCACCGGCACCTTCAAAGAAGCATTAAACGGCACCCCCTTGTATGATCCGGTCAAGGCCAGTCGGTAATTATCTTTGCGAATCGGGGTAAAGTGGAAGCCATACTGACCGGCATCCTGCAAAGCATGTACCCGATACGCTAGCGTATAACCAGCCCCGTCGGCATCGGTAACCTTGGCAATCAGGTGGACACCTTTGACCGGAATCCGCTCACCATAAATGGGATCGGGAATGGGCGGAATGTCAGCCATTTCAATCTCGGCCTCGACCACCTTACCTGGATCCGGCACCCCAGGACGCAGATGAACCACGAACTGCAACGAACCACTCTTGGCCCGCAAAGTCCGGACCTCCGGCTTGTCTGGCTGCGCGCTCTCCACCTTCTCATTTTTATCATCCGCGAGCTTAGACTCCTCCGCCGCCGCCATCAGTGGCAAAATCAGATACGCAATGCCAATCAACAAAAAACGCATGGAACCTCCAGCCAAGAACCCCAACCCGCCTACCGAGCCAGTTGGCGGCATGATAGACCAGGATTTGAACCGCTGTAAAGGGTAGCGTTTACCCCGGTCCCGGCCATCTGCCGGCGTCATTGACAGAACAGTCACAAATCGGACATAGTGAGTCATCTTTGCCCTAGTCGAACAACACGCATGCCGGGCCCCAGATCCCAGCAGAGCCAATGGAGATTTATTTTGATCGAAAATAGGCAAGCATATCCCGCTAAGAATTTTCTTTTGTCCCCTCGGTTCCAAATCCTGATCTTGACCCTCCTGCTTGTCTCGACCCCCGCTCTGGCCCAGCAAGTCTTGATCATAGAAGACGAAGTGGGCGCGGCCGATACCGTAACCCTGAAAACATCGCTAGAGGCAGCCGGCATGCAGGTGACCCTGTCGGGCATATCCGAAACCGCATGGGACGGCACCAATCCCTCCCCAGGCGGCTTCGATGTAATCGTGCACCTCAATGGCGATACTTATGGCGCGGAGATGCCCTTAGCCGGCCAGACCACCTTGGTGGACTTTGTTCGCAATGGCGGCGGCTATATCGGTAGCGAGTGGAGCGCTTACGAAGTAGACGACAAAAACGAGATGCAAGCCATGATCGATCTGGTCCCCTTGCAGCGAACCGGCGGGACCAGTAGTGAGCGAACCCTGTCGAAGGTTTCGGGCTACGAAGATCATCCCATCATCAAGGGTCTGCCGGCCAACTGGACCTACACTAGTCACTACAGTCCGGGCCTGGTCCGCTCCTATGCCTCCGATCCGGCCACCGCCATCGCCAATGATCAAGACGGCAACCCGGGAATCATCGTCCGTCCCTTCGAAGCCGGCCGGGTAGTGCACTTTAACCTGGCCCCGAACTATTTGGGTGGCCCCCTGGCCGACACCGACGTGCTGGCCATGTACAGAAGCGCCATCCGCTGGGCCGGCCTGGGCAAGAAGCATGTTCTTGTTTGCACCGCTTCCTCTAGCGGAGATTACGGTACAGATCCGCATGCCAAATTCCTGGCAACTGGTGTCTTCGGCGGGGCCGTGGACCTGCGCGACTGTGCCGCCGCCACGCCTTCTCTAGCCGAACTAATGAACTACGACGCTGTCTTTGTCTATGCCAATATTAGTTTTCACGATTCGACTCTACTGGGCAACAATCTGGCCGATTTCGTAGAGTTGGGCGGCGGGCTCACGGTGGCCGCCTTTGCCCACGACGACAGCGGCGGATACAACCTTACCGGTCGGATTCGCACTGATTACGTGCCCTTCCTGGGTACCAATTACACCAGTGGCAGCCTGCAAACACTCAACATCCTCGACTCTGATCACCTGCTCATGTGGAACGTCGCCTCCTTCGATGGAGGCAGTAGCAGCTATCGCAACAACGGTATCACCCTGGGGCCTGACACCACCGTAGTGGGCAACTGGTCGGATGGAAATCCGCTGGCCGCCGCCAGAAAGACAGCTCCAGCGGCGGTAGCCGGCCTGAATTTCTGGCCACCTTCGTCCACCGTGCGCGCCGACCTGTGGACAACCGCCACTGACGGGGCTTGGATGATGACCTCGGCCGTAGCCTGGACCATATACAACGCCGATTGCGCCGACGGGGACGGAGATTTCTATCAGGACACAAGCTGTCACGGAACCGACTGCGACGACACCGACCCCACCATCCATCCCGGAGCCACCGACACCTGGTACGACGGCATAGATCAAAACTGCGACGGCGCCTCCGACTACGACCAGGACGCCGACGGCGAAGACTCTGATGCCCACGGCGGCCTCGACTGCAACGACACTGATCCCACCATCAACACCTCGGCCACAGATACCTGGTATGACGGCGTAGACCAGAACTGCGACGGCGCCTCCGATTACGACCAAGACGGCGACGGCGAAGACTCTGATGCCCACGGCGGCCTCGACTGCAACGACACCGACCCCGCTATTTTCAGCACAGCCACGGAAACCTGGTATGAC
>JAUVBB010000291.1 GCA_030591445.1 Deltaproteobacteria bacterium
AAAATACTATATATTGTCCAACATGTGTTGGAGTGTTATCAATATAGCATGTCTGCGAATTTGTGATAAAGCCGCGGATTTTTGATGCCTATCTCGAGTTGGAGAAGATTTTGCTGATTGGTATCTTACAAAAAACGCTTATGATCACAGCCTTCGTGGCGGTGATGATGTTGCTGGTTGAGTACTTCAATGTACAAACCCGAGGCGTTGTTCTCCGGGCTCTGGGTGGTTCGCGGTGGCGTCAGTACTTGGTAGCTGCCTTGCTGGGCGCGGTTCCTGGCTGCTTGGGGGCCTATGCGGTGGTGGCCTTGTTTATTCACCGCAAAGTCACCTTGGGGGCGTTGGTTGCTACCATGATTGCCACCAGTGGCGATGAGACTTTTGTCATGCTGGCCCTCTTTCCAAAAACCGCGGTGCTATTGACTCTGGGGCTGGCCTTGGTGGCTTTGTTGGCGGGCTGGCTGACGGATCGCTTGATTCCCGCGCAACTGCTTAGCGGTAATCTGGAAAGCTGCCAATTCGAAATTCATGACCAGGAAGATTGTGAATGTTTTCCATACGGCAAAATACTTGCCCAGTGGCAAGCCCCCAGCCCTTATCGAGTCACGCTGGTGGTGGGAATCCTGCTGGTGATTTTGGCGCTGAGTACCGGTCAGGTGGGGCCTGCCCTGTGGGGTTGGAAACGCATTACCTTGCTGCTGGTCATGGCGTTTGGTTTGTTTGTCTCTTCGACGGTGCCAGAGCATTTTCTCGAAGAGCATCTTTGGCGTCACGTAGCCCAGCGGCATGTGCCGCGCGTTTTCCTCTGGACCCTGGGGGTTCTGGTGGGCCTGGCGGTGCTGGTGCATTTTGTTGATTTGGGAACGCTGATCTCGACCAACAAGTGGACAGCCCTGGTGGTCGCGGGTTTGGTGGGTGTCTTGCCCGAGTCAGGTCCGCATTTGGTTTTTGTGACCACTTATGCCGAGGGCCTGGTGCCGCTGAGCATTTTGGTGGCGAGCTCCGTGGTTCAGGATGGCCATGGCATGCTCCCGCTGCTGTCATCGTCGAAAAGGGTGTTTATCGCGGTCAAATTGATCAATTTAGCGGTTGGCTACGCCGTGGGAGCGACCCTGCTTGCTTTTGGCTGGTAGCCGTCTTGGAACTCAATAACCTTGGAACGAACGGAAAAAAAATGAAATCGACCAGTGCGCAACTCGAAGCAGATGTATTGATTATCGGTGGCGGTCCCGCGGGTATTCAGGCCGCGCGTTTATTGCGAAGTAGCCAACCCGATTGGCGAGTGGCCGTGGTTCGGCCGGAGGACTTCTCGATGGTGTATTGTGCTATCCCGTATGCCATCGAAGGGCTCTTCCCGCTGGAGAAGACGCTGAAAAAAGATGACCTGCTGACCGGGGTCGGGGCCGAGTTGATTCGCGGTGCGATAAGCAGGGTGGATACCAAGGGTCACCGGGCGGAACTGCAAGACGGTCGCAGCATCAGCTACCGCAAATTGTTGGTGGCCACTGGTGCCATCCCGGTCAAGCCGCCATTGCCCGGGATGAACGGCGAGAATGTTTTTACGGTCAAGACCGAAGCCGATGCCCGGCGCATTATTGCCCGCCTGGCTTTGAATGCCGGCTGCGAATCGGATGGCTCAGACTCATCGCCCAAGCAGCCGGCGCAGAAAGCCATAGTGATAGGGGCGGGTGCCATTGGCATCGAGCAGGCAACCGCCTATCGCGCCCATAAGTTGGAAGTACACCTGGTTGAAATGCAGGACCATGTGCTGCCGCATCTTATCGACGCGGATATGGCCGCTCCCATCCACCAAGAATTGGAAGATTTGGGAATACACTTGCACCTGAATACTCGTCTAGAGTCGCTGGTGGGTGAGCCGGCAGTGACCGGCGTCTGTCTGGCCGGAGAGGAGACCATCTCCCTTGATCCCAAGCGTGACTTTGTCGTGGTCTCGGTGGGAATGCGTCCGGATATTGATTTTTTGGGCGAGGACAACTTCGACCGAGTGGCCGATGGGCTGGTGGTAGATGAACATATGCGTACCAGCGTCCCGGACGTCTGGGCGGCGGGAGACTGTGTGGCCTACAAATCGGGGATCGATGGGCAGGCACTGGGCGGCAAGTTGGCTACCAATGCCGTACCCATGGCCAAGGTGGCGGCCAAGGACATGTTGGGTATGGCCGCGGCTTATCCTGGCTTTTTCAATGGGGCAGCCACGGTGGCTGGTTCCTTGCGCATTGGCGGTACCGGCTTTACCGAGACCTTCGCCCGCAGTCGTGGCTTGCAAGTGGCCAGCACCGAAGCCAGTACCACCGCCCGCTTTCCCATGATGCCGGCCGCCGGCCATGTGAAAATCAAGTTGGTGATAGAAGAGGGCAGTGAACGCATCATTGGGGGCCAGGTAGTGGGTACCGAAGCGGTCGCCGAACGGATCGACTTGCTGACCTTTGCCATCCAGCGGGGCGCGACCGCCTCCGACCTGGCCGAGCTGAGCTATGCGGCGCAGCCCTGGCAAACATTCTTCCCCGCGCGCAATGCGATTGTCGAGGCGGCCGCGAGTGTCAGTTCTCTGAGTAAGGCGTCATGAGCGAGACCCGCACCCGGCAAGTCGCAGCGGAAAAGGATTTAGCGGCTTACCAACAAGTGGCCGCGGTGGCCAAGGTCTTTGCCGATCCTGTCCGCTTGGAGATCATCGAGGCCTTGGCGCAGGGAGCCCGCAATGTGGACTCTTTGGCTCAGGTCTGTGGGCTGCCGCTTAAGAACATCTCTCACCACTTGCGTACCTTGCGTAAGAAAGGTTTTGTCGACCGGGTCAAGCTAGGGCGTCGGGCGGTTTACTCGCTGGCCGATGAAAGCATTGCTTCCTTCTGGGCCGCCTTTCGTCGCTTTGCCGAGCAACGTGTTGCCTTGGCTGAAGTGGATCTCAAAGATTGGCAGCAATCAGATCAAGGTATCTCCGCCGAGAGCCTGGCGCCATTGTTGGCCCAGCAGCGGGTGCTGGTGGTCGACGTTCGCCCCGCCGAGGAGTTTGCCAGCGGGCACTTGCCCGGCGCCTTGTCGCTGCCGGAATCGGAGCTGGAGCATCGACTCATGGATTTGCCCCGGGGCCGACCGGTGATTGCCTTTTGCCGCGGGCCCTATTGCCGCCTGGCGGACCGGGCGGTATCGATTTTGAAAAAGGCGGGTTTCGAAGCCCTGCGTTGTGCTGACGGAGTGGTGGAGTGGCGCGCGGCCGGCATGTCATTGAAGGTAGAGTAAGAGTTCTTGGTTCTTTCAGTGGTACAGATCGGCAATTTTTGCCGGCAGGGAGACTTTTTGCACGAAAGGGCTGAACTGGCGCATACCGCCGCCTTCGGAAACCACTTGCAGGACCGCGGGCGGGTCTTTTACCAGCACCCCGGAAAGCAAGGTCACTTCTTTTTCCCCGAAGGCCGCGGGCAAGAGCGGCGTCGAAGCACCCAATACCACGATTTCACGACAATGGCTGGCCGCCTGCAGCAAGCGGTCAATGGTGTGATTGATGATGCTGGTAGCGGTGATCAACGCTACTTGGCAATGCGGCAGGATGTCGAAGGCCTCGGCCGTTGGCCGCAGCAAGCCGGCGGGTAGATCGATGCGCTCGAACACAGTCAGCGTGGCCGCCCGCTCTTGAATGGTGGTGACCAGGGGGCCGAAGTGCCCGACCATGCCCACGTGATCTTCTGGCCTGAGTGAAATCCGTTCTAGGATGTCGCCGGCTTGCATCCCGGTGCCTGATCGGTTTGCCAGCGCGTTGGCGCAGGCCAGACCCACGCCGGCCTCGATGGGGTCGGAAGATTCCAGCAAGACCAGCAGGTCCGCGGCCAGTCGGTTGGCCAGGGGTCGAATACCGCGAAACACCGAACAGCCCCCCACCGCCTCGTCATGAAAAGTATAGGCCACGCCCAGTTGATTGTCGTCAAGCAAGACGGCCGTGTAGCCAAGACCGATGCGAACCTCGACCACCCGGGCCTTGCCGGCCCTTTCGTGAAGGCAGTCTACGATACGCGCGGCGATTTGCCCGCCCGGATTTTGTTTGCTGGTTGGCATGGCTAGCTTCCTTCCTTTAGCATCTCAATCCGATCTGTTTTCTCCCAGGGAAATCGATCGGAACGGCCAAAATGACCACCGACGGAAGTGGCGCGATACATCGGTTGCAGCAAGTTGAGTTGTTCGATGATGTCGGCGGGTCGGCAGGGGAAGCAGCGACGGGCCATGGCCGCAATTTTGTCGTCGGCCAGAACTCCGGTGCCAAAGCTAGTGGCCATCAGAGAGACCGGCTCGGCCACACCTATCGCGTAGGCGAGTTGGATCTCGACTTGTCGTGCCAGCCCGGCGGCCACAATGTTTTTGGCCATGTAGCGAGCAGCGTAGGCCGCACTGCGGTCCACCTTGCTGGGGTCTTTGCCCGAGAAACAACCGCCGCCATGACGGGCCCAGCCGCCATAAGTGTCGACAATGATCTTTCGGCCGGTCAAACCGCAATCACCCGCTGGTCCGCCTACCACAAATCGGCCGGTGGGGTTTACGTGGTAGACGATTTCGTTTTTCCTGAGTTTGGCGGGAATGGACGGCTTGATTACTTCTTCGATGACTGCCTCGCGCAGGGTTCCGAAGCCTACCTCTTCTGCGTGCTGAGTCGAGACCACTACCGTGCTTACTTCCTGGGGTCGCCCGTCTTGGTAGCGGATGGTTACCTGGCTCTTGCCGTCAGGGCGTAAGAAGGGCAGAGTTTTGTTGTGCCTGAGCTCTGTTAGTTTCCGGCAAATCCGGTGAGCCAACACGATTGGCAAGGGCATGAACTCTTCGGTTTCGTCGGTGGCATAACCAAACATCATGCCCTGATCGCCAGCGCCTTGCTCCCGGTATAGCCCTTTGTCCCGATTTACTCCTTGCTCGATATCGGGAGACTGATGGTTGATCACCGAGACCACGGAGCAGGTTTCCCAGTCGAAACCCATCGAAGAACTCTGGTAGCCGATGTCGCGAACCACCCCACGGGCCAGCTCTGGCAGGTTGGCAAAACCCTGGGTTGTGATCTCGCCAGAGATAAGGATCATGCCCGTTTTTACCAGTGTTTCGCATGCCGTTCTGGAGTTTGGATCCTGTGCCAATAAGGTGTCGAGCACGGCATCTGATATTTGATCGGCCATCTTGTCCGGGTGGCCCTCGGTTACCGACTCGGACGTGAACAGAAATTCACGGTTGTTCAATTCATGTTCCCCTGACTGATGCCTGGATGAATTTCTTTAGAACCTCTTTCGCTTGCATACCCGTTTTTTGGGCCACTGCCTTACCCTGGTCGAATATGATAACCGTTGGGATACTACGGATTCCCAATGAGCTGGCAATCTTTTGGGCCTTATCGATATCGACCTTGACGAACTTCACCCGGCCGAAGTGGTCGCGGGCAAGTTGATCGATAACGGGGGCCAGCATGTGGCAAGGTGCACACCAGGATGCCCAGAAATCAACCAGGGTGGGCAGATTGCTTTTGATGACCACGTCTTCGAATGTCTGGTCATCGGCATTGACAATGTGCTTACTGGTCGTCATTGCTGGATTCTACCTCAGTGATTCGATCTTTCAGATCAGCCAAGATCTTTTCGAAATACGCGGTCTGATTCTTGAGAAACTCCATCTCTTGCTCCCGCGACATCGTGGGGGTCGGCGGGCCGCCGAAGGGAGGTGGCCCGGCCATGGCTGGGTTTTGCCAAGTTCCCGTTCCGGGAGATTGGAAGCGGTAGCGATTACGTTGGCCGCCGCCGTTTCCCCAGCCACCGCCTCGGCCGCCGCCATAGCCTCGGCCGCCGCCATAGCCTCTTCCCCATCCGGGATTGGCAAAACCTGCTGGTTGGTTTGACGCGCAATAGCCGGCCGCGCGTCCGGTCATGGGACCCATTCCACTCGGGCCTGTTCCGTCTCCTCTGGGCATGATTGACTCCTTATTCGGTTGGTTGTTATTGCTTTATTGCTTTCTTCCCCACCGCTGGCCTTGGCGCCGGCGTCGGCGATGGCCCTGGCATCCTGGCATCAGAAAGTCCCTTTCGGTCAGTTGGCCGGCAAGGAAGGCAGTGATTACTTCCTCGACCGCGCCGCAGGTGTTTGGGATTATCCTTACCCCGGCCGAAATGAACATTGACTCAAGCGGCCGGGAAATCGCGCCACAAATAAGCACGTTGACTCCGAGGGCGGCGATGCGTTTGACCTTGGTGCTCGGAGCGGTGCTTTCGATGACTAGCTCCCGGTAGCTTGTTTTGCTGTTGCCCTGGAAGTCGACGACCACAAAGTGCCTGGCTACATCAAGCACGGGGGAGATTCTGTCGCCATTTATGGGAAGGGCCAGTTTCATACTTCTTGAATAAGCATAAATCATACCACTATATATGTTTAGTAAATACAGTCTATTGGGACTTATGGTTCATCCTGAAAACGTGCAATATGCACTTTGATCGAGTTCCTGGTATTGCATATTGCACTATTGTGTACTAAATTTGCCACATGGACGGCTATCGAGATCCCATTCTGGATTCAATCAACGAGGGGGTTTTTACCGTCGATCTGGACTGGCGCATTACTTCTTTCAACCGGGCTGCCGAGAAGATAACGGGTATTGGCCAGGCGGAGGCTATTGGCCAGCGCTGCAGCGAGGTGTTTCGCGCCAATATCTGCGAAAGTGCTTGCGCCTTGAAACAGACCCTGAGCACGGGCAAACCCGTGGTCAACAAAACCGTGTACGTGATCGATGCTGCCGGCCAACGGATCCCCATCAAGATCTCCGCTGCCGGTTTGCATGACCGCGAGGGCACGCTCATCGGCGGGGTCGAGACCTTTCAGGATCTCAGGCAGGTTGAACAGTTGCAAAAGGAGCTGCGCGACAAGCATAGCTTTGCCGACATTGTGGGCAAGAGCGCGGCCATCTCTCAGCTTTTCGACTTACTGCCTCAGATTGCCGACAGCGAAAGTACGGTGCTGATCGAAGGGGCCAGTGGCACCGGCAAAGAGTTGTTTGCCCGCGCCATCCATGGGCTCTCGCCCCGGCGAAAGAAACGCCTGGTGGCGGTCAACTGTGCCGCTTTGCCGGACACGCTATTGGAGTCAGAGTTATTCGGCTACCGGGCCGGTGCCTTTACCGGCGCCCATCGTGACCATCCCGGTCGCTTTGCCTTGGCCGAAGGCGGCACTCTTTTTTTGGACGAGATCGGTGATATCTCGCCGGCCATGCAAGTACGCTTGTTGCGGGTCTTGCAAGAACGCAGCTACGAGCCGCTGGGATCGGTGGAGCCGGTCCGGGCCGATGTTCGCGTGATCGCCGCCACCAACCAGAACCTTAGCGAATTGGTGCGCGCGGGATCCTTTCGCGAGGACTTGTTCTATCGAATTCATGTCATCCATATTGATATTCCTCCCTTGCGGGATAGGCGAGAAGATATTCCCTTGCTGGTCGAGCATTTTCTTGAAAGTTTCAACCGGCGGCACGACCGAGAAGTGGCCGGTTTGAGTCCCGAGGCTTATGCCCTGCTGATGGAGCATGATTACCCCGGCAATGTCCGAGAGATTCAGAACATACTGGAGCATGCTTTTGTCCTCTGCCGTGGGGATACCATCCAGGTCGAACACCTGCCGCCGTATTTACGACCGGCGACTGGGTCCGGGCCGCCCGATATCGCCCTGAGTTTGAATTTGCAGGAAGCGGAGAGGAAGTTGATTGCCACCGCCCTGCACAAGCACCAGGGCAAACGAGCGGCGGCCGCCGCGGAGCTAGGCATCAACCCGAGTACTTTGTACCGGAAGCTGCAAAAACTGGGAATGAGCATCCCCGAAAAAGATGGTCGTAGTCTGAAAATCACAAAATAATCAAGTCAATCCAGGTATTACAATAATCATGACCATGGCTGTCATTTTCATATTGACATCATTGCACAATTACACAATAGTGTAACTATGAAAGGGGCATGATATGCATAACAAAAAGGACCATAGTGACAAGATCCCTTTGTTCGATCTGCACGCACAATTCTGTCGGGTTTTTGCCGACTCCAAGCGATTGCAGATCCTTTGGCTGATAAAGTCGGGAGAGCGCTCGGTCAGCGAGATTGCCGAGACTCTTGGTCTGTCTTTGTCAAATGTCTCGCAGCACTTGCGAATTATGCGCGATCGAGGCGCGATCAGGCCGCGCCGGGATGGGCGCCACGTGTACTACCGAATTGCCAATCAAAAGTTTGTCGAAGGTTCCGCCTTGGTGCGCGAGGGTTTGTTGGAGGAGCTTGCCAAGCGGGGACAAGTGAGTGACCAAGTGAGTGATGACCAAGTGAGTGACGGAGGTAGCGATGGCTACGAATAGGCGAGGGTTTCTCAAAGCAGGTCTTGGGGTCACCGCGGTCGCGGCCACGGTGGGCAAGCCCAAGCCGGCCAAAGCGCAGGAGGCGCAGTCGGCAAAGGCGGGGGCACAAGTCGCTTGCCTGGTCGACACCACTCTTTGTATTGGCTGCCGCAAATGCGAAGAAGCCTGCAATCGCTCGAACCGGTTGCCCCGACCGGCGCAGCCCTTTTCTACCCGGCACGTACTGCGCAATAACCGCCGGCCGTCGGCCGATGCTTTCACGGTTATCAATGCCTATCCTGGCGAACCCTCGCGGGAGCAACTCGACCGCGCCGAGACCTTCGTCAAGGTCCAATGCATGCATTGCTTGGACCCGGCCTGTGTTTCGGCCTGCATCGTGGCTGCTTTGACCAAGACCGCCGAGGGCCCCGTGATCTACGACGCTGATCGTTGCATCGGTTGCCGCTATTGCATGGTTGCTTGTCCCTTCGAGATTCCGGCCTATGAATACCTCGATCCGCTCACGCCGCGGGTGCGCAAGTGCAGCTTCTGTGTGGACGAGCAGCAGCAAACCGGGGCCAACCCGGCCTGCGCTGCCGCCTGCCCGATGGAAGCCATCTTGTTTGGCGAGCGCAGCGAATTGATCAAGCTGGCCCACGAGCGCATCGAACAGCGCCCGGCCCGCTACGTCGATCACGTTTATGGCGAGCATGAAGTCGGCGGCACTTCCTGGCTCTATCTGGCCGGGCGACCTTTGCCCAAAATTGGTTTGACCAAGCTGCCGCGTCTGGCACCGCCCCGGCTGACCGAATCTATCCAACATGGCATCTTCAACTACGGCGCTGCCCCGCTGGCTTTCTATGGCGGCCTGGCCGGCCTGATGTGGCTGAGCAATCGCGGCGGCAAAGGGGGACAAGACGATGAGTGAGTCCCAAATGCTTAGCGGTCGGGTACGTTTTTTCACACCCGGTACCTTGGTATTGGTAGCGGTGATGGCGGTGGGCT
>JAUVBB010000441.1 GCA_030591445.1 Deltaproteobacteria bacterium
ATTGAGGCAGCCAATGCGCAAATCGAGCATGGCCTCGGACTGTTCGCCGGCCACGTGGGTAGTTTCGCAAGCCTCGGTGCGCATGGCCACCCATTTCGAGGCACGCGCGTCGAAGAGCTTTGCCACCTGCTGGTAGGCATCAGTTGCGTATGGAAGTTCGGTGGCCAAAAAGGCGATTTGGATGCGATTTTTGCTCGCCTGGTTCCACACTTTTTCCAGATGGGCTCCGGCGCCCCGGCAAAACCGAACACCCTGGGTCGTGCCGTACCAAATTCCCGCCGTTAGCGCTATGGCAAAGACCAGCACCGCGCTGGTAGACCAAACCAGGCGGCGACGGCGTTGTTTGGCCGCCCGGATGGCGGCGCTGGGATCGGTGGCCAGGACTTTGAGTAGATCCGCCATGTCGGCAAAGCGATCGTTGCGTTTAGGACGAAGGCCACGCTCTACAATTTTTTGCAGCCAATCGGGTATTTCATTAACCTGGGCGGGCCATTTGATGCGGCCCCGGGCAATCTTGCGGGCGATGACGGCAAGGCTATTGCCAGAAAATGGAAGCCGACCAAAGAGAGCTTCAAACAAAACGATACAGAAGCTGAACTGATCACTGCGGGCGTCGAGGCTCTGGCCATGCAATTGCTCGGGAGACATATAGCCGGGCGTGCCCATGACCGCTCCCACCCTTGTGAGAGAGGAATTTAGCCCAACGCCGGAGAGCTCTCTGTCCAGGCTGGGATCAGATTCTGTTTGGGTCTCTTCAGATTCCTGGGACTCGGTATCAAAGTCTAGGGTAGCAAAGTTTCTTGGCAACGACGAACATTCGGTCGCCCGTGCCAGCCCAAAGTCCAGCACCCGCACCCGGCCATCCTGACCAACAATCAAGTTAGCAGGCTTGAAGTCACGATGAATGAGACCCGCTTGGTGGGCCGCAAAAAGACCCCATCCCGCCGCCACCATCACCGAGAGAATATCCTGAAGGTCCGGCTCTTTGACCCTCATCCATTCCCTAAGGGTCTTGCCGTCGATCAACTCCATGGCGATAAACACAGAATCTTCGTGGGTGCCGACATCGTGTACCGTAACCACATTGGGGTGAGAGAGCTGTCCCAGGGCTTGGGCTTCCCGAAGCAAACGAGAGCGATTTCTGGTCATTTTTTCAGGATTTGTGTGGGCCATCTCGGCCGGCAGAGAAAGCAGCTTGAGCGCAACCAACCGGCTCAATTCGGGATCAAAAGCCCGATAGACAATCCCCATGCCCCCCTTGCCGAGCTTCTCGACAATTACATACCGCCCCACGCAGGCGCCCCGCGCAAGTTCCCTTAAGATGCCTTGAGTCTCAGGCCCCGTATCTTCGTCAGCGACAGTGCTATTCAAAACATTCTAAAGGTACAGTCGCTACCAAAGACAGTCAAGCCAGACCAAGCCCACTTAGCAGAGAGCCTTAAAATATCTCTTGCTGTACATTCCTCTTCAATATATTATTGATAGGTAATATACTGAAAGGGATAAAATATGACTATTCCCGAGAACCTGACTGACTGTCCTTACTATCTAATCACGCGGGCCAGCTTGATGTCCACGGCCTACCTGAAGCGTGAACTGGCCGAGGCGGGGGTGGCGCAAGTGCGACCGGCCTACCTGGGGGTGTTGATGTCCCTGTGGCGGGAAGACGGCTTGAAGGTGGTGGACTTGGGCCGCCGGGCCGGCCTCGAGCCTTCCACCATGACCGGCATGCTCGATCGCATGGAGCGCGACGGCTTGCTGGCCCGCCATCCCGACCCGGAAGATCGACGCGCCCAGCGCATCATGCTTACCGATGAGGGACGGAGCATGCAAAAGCAAGTGGAGGATGTCGTGGACCGGACCCTGGTCGGCATTCTCGACGGCGTCGCCAAGCGTGACATCGAGTTGTTGAAGAAAACGCTAAGACAGGTATTGGACAATACCCACAGATCGGTTAAGTCATGAACCAAGAAATAACAAAGTTGGCCGGTTTCACTTGCGCTTACACGCCATTGCCTTTGCTGGCCGCGGCTGGATTTACCCCTTATCGAATCTTGCCGGTGGGACAAGCGCCCGATCAAGCGGGTTCGATTCTGCACGACAACATGTGCCCCCACGTAAAGCGGGTACTCGACCGTGCCCTGGACGACGACCTGCCGGGGCTCGATGCTCTGGTAGTGATTAACAGTTGTGATGCCATGCGGCGGCTGGCCGATGCCTGGCCGAAGGCCCGACCGGCCGAGCCGGTTATGCTGCTAGACTTGCCCTACTCGGCCGATGAAAGGGCGGTGAACTTTTTGCGGCAAGAGCTTCTGGCTTTGGCCGAGAAACTCGCCGCTGGCTCCGGTAGACTTCCGAGCCAAGAAGAACTCCACCAAAGTATTGCGACCTACAATCGGCTGGCGCGGCTTTTTGACCGTTTGGATGCCCGGGCAGCCGCGGGCACGCTCACCGGCGGACGGGCCGGCTTGCAACGTTGGCACCAGCGCTCGGTAACCGAGCCCATCGACAAAATTCTGGCCGAGTTAGAAACCTTTGCTGCCGACAATGATCATCCCGATAAGGCCGCTGCCGGAGCACCGATCTTGCTCTTTGGCAACGTGCTGGCCGAAACCGAGGCTTTCGACTTGTTCGAGGAAGCCGGCGCCCGTATCGTGGCCGAAGATCTCTGCACCGGCTCGCGACAACTCACGGTCTTGCCCGAAAATCCGGCCGAAGATCCATACTTGATCTTGGCCCGGGGCCTGCTCAACCGGCCGCCCTGCGCCCGCACCATCCACGCCGAGCCCACGGGCGATCTGGCCGAGCAGGTAATGCGTCGGGCCCAAGAGACCGGCGCCCGCGGCGTAGTCGCCCATGTGCTCAAGTTTTGCGATCCCTACCTGGCCCGCTTGCCCGCCGTGCATGAGCGATTGCGCAAAGAGGGCATGCCACTGCTGGTACTGGAGGGTGACTGCACCATGCGCTCTTTGGGGCAACAGCGTACCCGTATTGAAGCCTTTGTGGAAATGCTGCAAGGAGAAGAATCATGATGTTGCCCTATTTCGAGAACCTAATCCAAGGGATTGAAGAACGACTGGCGACCGACAAGAGCGGAATCGTGGCTCGAAAACGTTTAACCCTGGAGACCGCCCGCCTGGGTAAACGCTTGTATTCAGGCGAAGAACGGATTACCTGGAGTGGCTTGGTGGCTCCCTATGATCTGCTAGCCGCCATGGGTATCGTGCCCTGTTTCGTGGAGTTCATCGGCGGCATGCTGGCCTCAATGGGCAGCATTGACCCCATGCTGGAGCAGGCCGATCAAATGGGTTATGCCACCGATTGCTGCACTTATCACCGGGCAGTCACCGGGGCGGTGCATCAGGGCCTGCTGCCAGAGCCCGACTTTCTCATTGCCACCTCGGCCGTGTGCAGCGGAGGCATGGCCGTGATCGAAGGCCTGGCCCGCCATTTCGACAAGGATCTCTTTGTGATCCATGTTCCCCATGAAAAAAACGAACGGGCAGTAGCATACCTGGCCGACCAATTTCGGGCCCTGACTGATTTCGTCACCGAGCACACCGGCGAAGCGCTCGATCCCGACCGGCTGCGTATGGCTGTCGACAACACCAACCGCGCCCGAGCCGCCATGATAGAAACCTATCGTTGGGCCCGCCAGGTACCCAGCCCAGCCCGAAGCCGCGACCTTATCAACTTTGGCATCGTGATGGCCTTGTTTTTGGGGACGGAGGGCGGCGCCGAGGTGGCAGAAGCATACCGTGATGAGTTTGCCCGCAAGGCCGGAGAAAATATTGCCGGCGTGCCCGGCGAACAGCTACGCCTGCTGTGGCTGCAAAATCGCATTCAGTTCAAGAATCCCTTGGTGGAGATGTTAGAGCAAGAATACCAGACCGCAGTGGTGGCCGAAGAACTCAACGACATCGCCTGGGACCCCATCGATCCCGAGGACCCCTACCCCGGCTTCGCCCGCCGGGCCCTGTCCTTCTCCCTGGTGGGCTCGACCGCCCACCGGGCGCAAAGCATCCAGCGCTTGGCCAAAGACTACCAAGTCGATGGCGCCATCAACCCTTGCCACTGGGGTTGTCGACAGGGCACCGGGGCCCGTGGACTGATGGGCGAAGCCCTGCGAGGAGCCGGCGTGCCCACTCTCAACCTGGAAGTAGACTGCGTCGATCCGCGCAACTTTGCCGAAGGCCAACTGCGCACGCGCCTGCAGGCCTTTGTCGAGATGCTGCTCGATCACAAGGCCGCAGCAGGAGGACCATAACATGTTCTATCTAGGCGTAGATGTCGGGTCCCTTTCCTGCGATGCCGTGCTGGTCGATGAGCAAGGCCAGATGGTCGACTGGGCCGTGATTCCAACCGGTGCCCGCAATGTTGAATCCATTGCCAAAGTCCAGCGCCAGATTCTGGCCAAATCCGGTATTCCGCTCCAACAGGTCGGGGCCACCATCGCCACCGGCTACGGACGCGACCGGGTCGAAGGGCGCCTGGCCTCGGTCACCGAAATCACCTGCCATGGCCGCGGCATCCAGGCAGCTCTTGCCGGCACCGAAGTGCTGGTCGATATCGGCGGTCAGGACAGCAAGGCAATGCTTTTGGACGGCAAAGGCCGGGTACTAGATTTCGCCATGAACGACAAGTGTGCCGCCGGCACCGGGCGCTTTCTCGAAGCCATGGCCCGCACCCTGGAAATTGAGCTGGCCCAACTCGGCCACCTGGACAAAGACGCTCACGGCGACCTAACCCTGAGCAGCATGTGCACCGTTTTCGCCGAAAGCGAAGTAGTCTCGCTCATCGCCGAAGGCGCCGCCGTCCCAGAAATCGTTCGCGGCCTGCACCGCGCCATCGCCAACCGCACCCGCACCCTAATCAAACGCGTGGCCCCCAACCTCTCAGGCCTAGCAGTAGCCATGTCCGGCGGCGTTGCCCGCAATCCTGGCGTGGTCCGCACTCTGGGCCAAGTACTAGACTGCGAGATCTCCGTCCCCAAGGAACCCGACACCATCGGCGCCCTGGGCGCAGCCTTAATTGCCAGGGACCGATCGGTAAAAAGATAAAGGCAAGCAAATCAAGGGTCAGATCGTGCACCAGCAAGTGTCGACCTCTGAAGTTGTCTGACCGTCCGGCGCGAGCCGACCACAAGTACCGCTATACTCTCCGTTTAACTCGTAGCAACTTCGATCACAAAAGTGTATCCATTCCCAACCATTCGCACATTGCGCCAGCAAATCTCCGCGACACACCTGCCATTCTCCTTCACATTTCTCCCAGCACAGCTCAAGATAGGAAACATCAACCTTTTCGTGTTCCTCACAGGGAGCGGCGATAGAGGCATCAATGCACTGAATAGATAGCTGCATCGCCCCCATGACCAGCATACAATTCTCCACGCTGGTAACATCAGTAACCTCGCGGCACTCGAACATCCTTTCACACAGTTCGGCCAGTTTCTTTTCCTGAAAATCAGAATGAACCCCGCCGCAGCCGGAAAGTGCAAACATGGAGACAATCGAAAACAACACGAAAACTCGCTGCATCTTTCATTCCTCTCACCGTGGAACTGACACCTCGCATGTATACTTCATTTGTAATGCAAAAACCAAGGGACGGAGACACGAGGTTTAACTGTCCGAGAATCGGTAGGCAGTTGTTCCAGATCGACCGATTTTCGGTCACCCCTTCAGCCGTCTCATTTGTTGACCAAAATATTACAAACGTGTTTTCGGTGACCTACAAAAAGCGTTGCTTATGGCATGAATTCTGCTTTCAATTTAGCCGATATGCGAATCCCACGTGGAAATATTCTGGCTCCCGGCAATGCCTTTCACAAAATCTGGCGCTGCCATAACCGTGAATTCCTGCTGCAAAACCATGGCGAAAAACATGCCTACTTGCACTGCATCCACCATGATTACCAGAAGAAATGCTCCCGAGATGACTTTGCC
>JAUVBB010000324.1 GCA_030591445.1 Deltaproteobacteria bacterium
AGCAAGAAAACGATGTGTCCCAACAATGCGTACAAAAAAAACATAGTGATAAGCGGGAGTTTACCTCTCAGTTGGCCTACCGATCAATCATTAACGCTAGCAGTCAGTTCTTGCAGTTGCTCGGTCAGCTTATGGGCAATCTGATCGAGTTCGGCAGCCGGGGTATCCGCTGAAACTTGAATCGGCTCGCCGAATGACAAGCGGGTTCGGGTGAACGGCAAGGGAAGTAAGAAGCGGTCCCAGGCCCGGGAAAACTCGTATTTTCGGCGAAAGGCCGCCGCTACCGGCATAATGGGAGCACCGCTGAGACGGGCCAGGGCAACCACGCCGGACTTGGCCACGAAAGCAGGACCCCGGGGGCCATCTACGGTCAGAGCCAGGGAAGAACCCTCGCGCAGGCTGCGGGCCAGGCCCAACAGACCAGCCAGGCCCCCACGGGAACTCGATCCCCGCACCACCGAGAAACCAAAACGACGGCAAATGCGGGTTTGCATCTCCCCGTCTCGGCTATGACTGGTCATCACGGTCAGACGATGACCAGCGCGGACCCCAAACATCGCCAACTGCTGACCATGCCAAAAGGCGAAAATTACCGGCTGTCTCGCCTGCGTGAATTTTTGATAGCCGGCCGCATTTCGAATTTTATAACGCAAAGTGGCCAGCAGGACGCTGGCCACCAGCCAAACCACCAGCGCCTTGACTCTGGTCCAGAGTCCGACTTTGTTTTTCTCAATAGCGGTCATGACGAGTCAGCATCGGGCAAGGACGCGGCCAGCGCGTAAACCACCTTTTTGCTGAGCCCAGACAGGGGCGCCAGCATTTTGGCAATCTCGGCCGAGCCCAGTTTCCGTCCCGCCCGCAAAGCCGTCACCAGCACTTGCCACTCGGCGGCCACGGCCAGCGTCGGTGAGGCCTGTTCGGCACCGGCCACAATCAAGGTCACCTCTCCTTTGGCGCCCTGGCTGTAGCGCTCGGCAAGTTCAGGAAGGGGCGCACGGTCGAAGCTCTCGTACATTTTGGTTAGTTCCCGCACGACCACCGCGTCTCTCGGCCCGAAACTCTCGGCGAGTCGCGCCAGGGTCTTGCCCAGTCGACGCGGTGATTCATAGAAGATGAGGGTAGCGGGCTGGGGGCGAAGTTCTTCGGCCAAGCGGGCAAAGGCACCGGCCTTGCGAGGCAAGAAACCCAGGAACAAGAATTGGTCCGTGGGCAAACCCGATGCAATCAGAGCCGCCAAAGCGGCGCAAGCACCAGGCACCGGAATGACCTGAATTCCCTCGGCCACCACCGCTTGCACCAATCGCTGACCCGGATCAGAAAGCGCCGGGGTGCCGGCATCGGAGATCAAGGCTACGTCTTTTCCTGCCTGCAGTTGCGTCAACAAACGCCGGCAACAGGGCGCGTGATTTTGCTCTCGGTAACTTACCAGCTTGCCGGTTATGGAATGAGCTGCCAGCAGTTTCTTGCTGTGGCGAGTGTCTTCAGCGGCAATCCAGTCCACCTGATCCAGCACCGACAAAGCGCGCGCGGATATGTCCGCCAAGTTGCCAATGGGGGTTGCCACCAGATACAAGACACCACTTTTCTCGTCCGCGCCATTCATCGTTTTTCTCCCTGAAACAAAATGCCCAACTTTCCACCAACAAGCAAGCCCGCAGCATCGGCAAGCAGGGTTGACACATGCTTGGGCGGTGGCATAATGGCCGCATGCTAAGGACAATATTTGGCAATTCTATTCGGGGTGTGCTTGCACTGAGCTTGCTGGTCTTGGCCAACGCACCGGCTTGGGCCCGTGACAACATGAGTGGCACTTGGAAGGAAGACAGCACCGAAGAAGTCTTTTCGGTCGAGCAGTGGGGCACTCACTGCGGGGAGACACCGCGGTCCACGGGCAAACGAAATCGGAACTTGGTCTACCAGGTAGAAGATCGAGGCGTAGATTTGTTTTTCAAACACGCCTCGGGAAAGAGCTTCTCCACCGCCGCCTGCCAGTCGACCAATGCCAGCGTCAAACCCAAAGAGCGCAATCTGAAAGACAAGCTGTTTCGAATCAACTGCGCCAATGCCGAGACGGCCCAGTCCTACGAGAGTGGCCTGTACTCCTTTCGGATCAATTCGGCAGACAAGATCAGCTACCGCGAGACCAGCCGTTATTCGCGCAATATCCAAGGCGCCCTGTGTGTACACACCAAACGGATACGCAGGACTTACTCCCGGGTTGCAAGCAAGGCGGCAGAGACTGAACCGGTTCCAGTAGAGACCAAAGCCAAACCTGAAGCCACGAAGAAAGCAGAGAAAAAACCGGAATCCGGTCCCAAACTTGATCCCTGTCAGAAGCCGGGCGAAGCAATTCGCCTAAAATTGAAGCCAAGCCAGATCACGCTCATGGGCAACAAACCGGTCTGTCTGCAAGCCGAAGCCTTCGATGATCGTGGCTGCGCGACGGCGGCGCGGCTATCTTGGGGCAAAATGAAACCCAAAGCCATCAAGTTGTCGGCCACCGGTTGTCTACAAGCTACCGCGGCCGCCGTGCCCGGCCGGCAGTCGGCAGAAATTCGCGTCGGCAAAGCCCAACAGACCATCACTATCGAAATCAAGGACAGCAAGAAAAAATCAACAAAGAAAAAGAAAGAGAAAAAGAAAGAGAAGAAAAAAGAGGCTATCCAGCCAGCGGCATCGCCAAAACCTGAAGTCCCCGTGGCCGCGGCACCGGTGGCTGAAAAACCGGCAGAAGCCAAAACCGTGCCGCCTCCCGCGAGCACTGCCCCTGTTCCCGCCCCGACCCCGGTGGTCACCAAAACAGAGAAAGAGGGCATGAACTGGCTAGCCATTGGGCTGGGTGCGCTCTTGGCGGTGCTGGCTTTGGTAATCATCATCGTCATCAAGACCGGCAAGAAACGGGCTGTCTCTGCCAGTCCCGCTCCCAGAGCCGCCCCCGCCCCAGCCCAAGATTTTGTGCCCACCGAGCCACCGTCAAATGCTACGACTTCCGCCGATGAGCCTGAAAAGGCTTTTTGTACCACTTGTGGCAAGGCCATTCCCGCGGAAGCCAAGTTCTGTCCCTACGATCGCACGCCCATGTATCGACCGGGTTCCCCCACCCTGATGTCGGCACCGCTTTGTCCTACCTGCAAACGATTGTTACCCGTGGGCGCCAAGTTCTGCCCTTACGACAAGACCAAGTAAGGCTAGGGCAGAACACCATGGCCCAAAACTCCAGGCAACAACTTGGCAGCTTGGCCGAAGACCAGGCCGCGGCCTTTCTTCAGCGCCGGGGCTATCTGATCCTGGAACGCAATGCCACCTACCGCGTCGGCGAAGTCGACATCGTCGCCCGCGACGGCGACACGCTGGTGTTTGTAGAAGTCCGCGCCCGAACCCAGGCCAATCCGGTTCATCCGGCCGCCACCGTCAACCGACGTAAGCAGCAACAAATCGTGCGCACCGCCATGGCCTATTGCCAACACCACGGCATCACCGACACCATGATTCGTTTTGACGTCGTGGCCGTCACCGGCAAACCGGAACGTATTGAACATTTTGTAAACGCTTTTGAAGCCGGCCGTTAGTCCGGCGAAGGCTTGACCCCTCGAAAAGTCAGGCGGTGAATTTCGCAGGGGCCATGTTGGGCAACGCGTCGCTTGTGCTCGGCGGTCGGATAGCCTTTGTGGCGGTCGAAACCATAGACCGGCCAGAGGGCGTGATATTCGAGCATGAGCGCATCCCGGTAGACCTTGGCCAAGATAGAGGCAGCCGCCACTGACTCGGCGCGACTGTCGGCTCGGACCACGGCGCGGGCTTCGAGACGGGGCACGCGTTCGGGTAAGGGGAAAAGATCGCGGCCGTCGACCAGGACCAGATCAGGGGCAACACCAGCGGCCAGCATTTGCTCAAACGCCCGGCGCATGGCTAGCAAAGACGCCACCCGGATGTTCAACTCATCAATCTCCCGGGGGCCAACCACGCCCAGCCCCCAAGCCAATGACCGCTCGCTGATAACGGGCGCCAGCTTTTGCCTTTTTTTGGCAGTCAATTTTTTCGAATCCGCCAATCCTTCGATGGGATGACCTTGGTCCAGAACAACGGCCGCGGCCACCACCGGCCCGGCCAGCGGTCCGCGGCCCGCCTCGTCTACTCCGGCCACTACTGAAAAACCCTGCCGGCGCGCCCAGTGTTCAAGGCGGCCCATGGTCTCATCGCTGGGCAAGGGCAAACTTTGCTGGCTGGGAACTTTGTGCTTCACAGTTGAAACGATGCGGTAGCGTAACGGGTCCAGTCCGCCTTGGAGCTAAACATGACCACTTGGGTTTGCTTGCCCAAGCCCGCGAGCACCTGACCCACGACTGCGAGTCGTTCGCTGGGCAGCGTCCCGAAAGGATCGTCGAGCAAGACCGGGATGGCCAAGCGTGAACTCATGTTTTCGATCACGGAAAAACGCAGAGCCAGGAGGACCAGGTCTTGCGTGGCCACCGGCAGCGCCACCGCGGCCACCGAACCGCCGGAAGAAGAATCTACGCACTCGATCGAACCACCGGGCTCGAAAAACAGTTGGGCATAGGCCTGGTCGGTAAACAGGGCCGCCAGCTGACTGGCGCGGGGCAACAAGATAGGTTCGAGCTGTTCCTGGGTCACGAACAACAGGTCACGCGCCAAGCGCACCACGTCGGCAAAAGGATCCGCGCTCAGGGTAGGACCCTCCCAAGCGGGAGCAGCGGCCTCCGCCGTTGCCAGCACCGGACCTTGGGCAAAAGGCGAATCCAGAACGCCGGTGGGACCGGACTCTTCGGCTACCGGAGGATCTTCCGGAGCAATCTCGGCCAGTCTCTCTTGCAAGTTATCGATTCTGCTTCCCATCTCTTGCTTACTCATCATAAGCCCTTCACCGTCTTTGAGCTTCTGTTCAAACTGCTCGATTTCGGTGGCCAGCTGGGCCCGGCGAGTGGTCAGTTCATGGAAGCCAGGATCGTCCTTGCGCGCCTGCAAATCGGCCTTGACCACCGCCAACTTCTCTTTTGCACTTTTGTATTGGGCAAACATTTCCAGGATTTCGTAGGGCGTATCCGCATCGATTTCGTCCATGGCCTTGCGCACCAAGGTGGATTCGACCTCGAACTGGCGCTGAACCTTTTCTCGTCGTTCGCCCAGGGTCAGTAAGCGGGACTTTGCCCGGGCCACATCCTGTTTACGGTCGATGTGGCGAATCACGGTGGCGGCCACGATGCCAAAGCCCAGCAAGTCGACCAAGGCCAACCAGCGCAGGCTATCCTGCTCAAGTTTTATGCCGGCAATACCGGCACCCAGTGCCAACACCGCCATCCCCAGCCCAATCCAGAATGCCCGGTCTTTCCATAGCGGCGTGTGGCTCCTGCTGGGTGTGGCCCGCCGCTTCCATATTTCTTCGTCGTCGGCCAAGCGGCTCATGTCCCGGTCAAGACGCTGCTGGGCGCTGTCATAATCGCGGGCCCGCCGGTCGAAATCGTCAGGCAAATGCGCCAGCTTCGCGAAGGGCTTCAGTTCACCGTTGAGCTCTTTTACCTTCTCTTCGGCATCCCAGACCCCCTTGAGTTGATCATCCACCGAGAACTGGTCGGACATCAGACCGTCCAGTTTGAATTGCATGTCGTCCATTTCCTCGGCGGTGGCCAAGTCTCGTTTCAGAATCTCGAGTTGGGAACGCATCTCATCTACATCATCGGTAATTATCTGGGACCCTTCGTCTTTTCCCTGGAAACCGGGGAAATGGCCTTTGCTCGCGGTGGCCTGTTGGGCCAAGGCACCCGGGATCGAAGGTTGGCTAGAGCTTTGTCCCGCCGGTCGATCGGCGCCCGCGGCTGTGCGGCCCGGCGCTCCTGCCCCGGAAGGCAAAGAACCGGCTCGAAAAATGTAGATACCTTCCAGGATATCTTTTTGCGGTATGCGCACCTGGCTGCTTAGGAACTGGACAATTTCTCCAGCCGCGGAGCTTACCGGCACATAGTTGTTGGCGGTGGCCTCGAACTGAGCCAAGGAGATGGCACCACTGGCCAAGTCTTGCACCAGGCGAAAACGACGGCCTTTGTCGTCATCGATGAGCAGCGCGGCCCGGCAAGCCTCGGCCCCGGCACTGCGAAACTTCTCGGTGGCGGGATCGGCCGGATTGGGATGAAGAAGGTGACAGAGGGCATCCACCACCGAAGACTTACCAGCTCCGGATGGCCCGACAAAGACGGAGAACCCTGCGCCCAGGGGAATGCGGTGCATCTGTTTGAAATTCCGCACGCCCTGGAGGACCAATTCGGAAAATCGCATGGCACCTGCACGTTGCGGAGCTTTCTCAGCCCCGCAACCGGTTGTCTTGTAACTCGATTATACTTCTTTCAAACGCGCAGCTTTACCACGCAGCTTGCGCAGGTAATACAATTTGGCTCTTCTGACCCGGCCAGAGCGAACCACTTCAATATTCTCGACGCGCGGAGAGTGAACCGGGAAGATTCGCTCTACGCCAACACCGTAAGAATACTTACGCACGGTAAAGGTCTCGCCCACGCCGCCACCACGACGCCGAATGATCACGCCCTGGAATACCTGGACGCGCTCTTTTTCGCCTTCTCGAATTCTCAGGTGCACACGAACCGTGTCACCAATCCGAACTCGTTCCGCCGATTCCTTGGTATAGTCTTTTTCAATGTGTTGCAGCCTGCGCATCTCCATCCTCCTTAAGACAGAACGCGTTGGTACGCGCTCCGATACGTTCCATGCTCTTACTTCTGTTCTTTCAACCAAGCCCGCTCCTCGTCGGTCATCACTGCCTGGGCCAACAAGTCGGGCCGTCGCTCGGCCGTTCTCAGTATCGCCTGCTTTCGCCGCCAACTCGCGATGGCGGCGTGGTCTCCCGAGAGCAAGACCGCGGGTGCTTCCATTCCCTGAAATTCCCGTGGCCGCGTGTAGTGGGGATAATCAAGCAAGGCATCGCTGCCAAAGGAATCATCCACCACCGATTCTTGGGCACCCACTACCCCGGGTACCAGTCGAGAGACGGCTTCCATCACTACCATGGCTGCCGATTCTCCGCCACTCAATACAAAGTCGCCAATGCTGACTTCGCGGTCCACCAAGTTGCGGACTCGTTCGTCCACTCCTTCGTAGCGCCCGCACAACAAAGCCAGGTGTTGAACCCGGCTAAGGCCCCGCGCCGCTTGTTGGTCGAGTACCTCGCCTTGCGGACAGAGCAAAACCACACATACCTCCGGGTCTTTCCTCCGCAACTCGTCCAAAGCCCGGGCCACCGGTTCGACCTTGATGACCATGCCGCTACCGCCACCATAGGGATCGTCGTCCACCACCCGGTGCCGGCCTTCGGCATAATCGCGAAAGTTGACCAAGTCCACACTGAGCAGACCTTTTTTCACTGCCCGGCCAAACAGGCTGGTAGAGACAAAAGACCCGAACAACTCAGGAAACAGGGTCAGCACCGTCCAGCGCAAAACCGCATTCTCCGCGGTCTGGTCGTTCAAGACTCATCCAGCCCCGGCAAGCCCGGCGGCGGGTTCACGACGATACGCCCTTCATCGGGGTATATGCCCTGAACCACGTCCTCGACTGCCGGCAAAAGAAGCTCTCGAGCCCCTTGCCTGACGACGTATACTTCATGCGCACCATTATCAAAGATCTCTACTAACTTTCCCAAACGAACGCCGGCAACATTTTCCACCGCCAGTCCCAACAGATCGTCCGCATAAAAGGCATCTTCTTCCGGTTCGGGCAATTGGTCACGGGCCACAAAGACTTCTTTTCCCCGCAAGCAATTGGCTTCATCCATGCTAGTGATTTCCCGTAGCCCCAAGATGGCAAACTTGCCCCCTCCGGCCACGCGGGTCACCTGATAAGGCCTGCACTTACTCGGGTCATCGCCGATGAAAACCTCGGCTAGCTGTCGCCAAGCACCCGAGCAGCCCTCGCCCTCAAGAACCTTCAACTCTCCTCGCACCCCGTGGGTGCGGGTGATCTTGCCAATGAACACGTACTCCACAGCATCCGCCATCAAGCGATGTCTAGCACCCTTGCGGGCACCAGACCGACACTTGAATTGTGGGTCTCATCACCAAACATAGCTCAAATACCTCAGCTTCCGCCATCAAGCGATGTCTAGCTTCGCTTTCCGCTCGTCCCCAGAGGTAGCTACCCCCAGAATCGTACGTAGGGCCGAGGCCGTGCGGCCATCTTTGCCAATCACGCGGCCCAAATCCCCGGCATCGACGGCCAGCTTCACTACCCGGTTGCGTTCATCCGTTGCTTCGTCAATCCGGATGGCGTCGGCCTTTTGCACCAGCGCCTGGACAATGAAGCGAAGCAGATCGCTACTCGCCACTGGCTGCTTTGGGCTCGGCGACATCACGCTTGCTCAGTTTCGCGACCAGTTGAGATACCGTTCTGCTGGCTATGCCGCCCACGCCAACCCAGTAGGCAAAGCGCTCTTGGTTGATCTCGAAGCGAATCGGCTTCACGGTCGGGTCGTAATGTCCCAACTTCTCGAGGAACTTCCC
>JAUVBB010000323.1 GCA_030591445.1 Deltaproteobacteria bacterium
AGTGGGATTGAACTCTTCGACCAGGCGCGATTCGTCATAGTCGGCGCGGCGGGAGTCGGTGCCGCCGATGCGTTCGCGCTCGGTACGGCGGTCCCATTTTCCGGTGGCCGGATCGTAGAGAAAGAGGTTTTTGTCGATGCGCAGATAGCCGCGACCGGCTTCGGCCTTGGGTTTGAGAAAGAGCATCATCAGCTTGTCGTTTTCGTCCCGGCGGTAGACCACCAGCTGATAGACAATGTCGTTCTTGTCTTTTTCTTTGCGTTCCAGATACACCAGCGCCTTGTAGTCACCCGAATTGCGTTGCCGATCATCGATGGTTTTTATCAGGGCCGCGGTCTCTTGGGCGTTGAGTTCTTTGGCGGACAGGGAGGAGACGCCCAGCAATATCACGGCCGCGATGATTAGGCTCAAAACTTTCATGGTTCTTCCTTTGCTCAACCCGCGTGGTGAATGGCGGTAACTGGTTGCAGGCGCGAGGCCCGAAAGGCGGGCCACAATGCGCTCAGGCCGGTGATCAAGGTAAAGATCCAGATGACATGGATCATCTGCGCGGCCGATACCGGCATATGCAGCACGTCGCTCATCAGAATGGCCCGCACCGCCTCGGAGGGTATCTGCCACTGGGCGGCATCAATGCCTAGCGCGGAGAGGGTACCCAGGAGCGTTCCTAAGCAGGTGGCCACAAAGCCCAGCAACAAGGCTTCGGTCATGAACATCTTCAATACCCGAAAACGAGTCATGCCGATGGCCCGCACGGTGCCGATTTCCCGGGTGCGTTCCCGAACCGAGATCCACATCGAGTTCATGATGCCGATAGCGATGATGATCATCAGGATGCCGATCAAGGAAAAAGAGATGACATCCAAGGCCTGCGAGATCCAGCTCATAAAGGAGATTTCGTCGCTCCAGATGGTGAGGTCGAGTTTTTGCCCGGTCCAGTCTTCGCCGGCCACGGTTTCGAATTTAAAGAAAAAGGGCGCGGGCTGGTGGTCCATCAGGATATAGCCCTCTTTTTCAAACACCCCGCGCAGGTGGCCCATGACCTTTTCGGCCTGGTCTGGGTCCTTCAAGTAAATCATGACCACGCTGGAGGCATCGTCGGTGGTTTGGTACAGATCGTGGATGTCGGCTTTGGGCAAGAACAGGTTCCAGTTGCTCATGAAACCGAAGTCTTTGGCGATGGCGGCCACGGTTACATCCACCGTGTTGGTGCGGCCGGCGCCGGTGGAAGCGGTGATGGTCAAGTAATCGCCCACGTCTACCCCCAGCCGCTTGGCCTGGGCGACGAATATCAACGCCTGTCGTGGCTTGGCCAGGTTGGCCAAATTGCCTAGCACCTGGTCGCTACCCCCTTCGAGATACTCGCTTTGTTTGGCCAGGCGGATGACCTCGGGCAATTGGCTCTCGTCTTGGATGTCAATGCCGGATGGGCTGACGAACATGCTCTGGCGCTCGGAGATGACCTTGGCCCAGGCCCGATCGCGGTCGATAATGAAATCGAGGCCAGGGGTGTTTTCCTCGACGATCTTTCGAATCTTGGCTACGTCATTGATCATGGGCCAGGCATCGGTCACCTTGTTCTTGAAAAAGCCGCCCACATTGACGTGGCCCGACATAAGGGCGGTGGTGTTGCGGATTAAGGTTTGGTTGAAGCCCGCCGATACCGATAGCAACAGGATCAACAAGGCGGTTACCAGGGCCAGCGCGCTGGTCAATAGCAGGCTGCGCCGACGGGCTTGGAGCAGGTTGCGCAGGGCGATGATTAAGTAGGTGCGCATGGTTTACTCCCGTGCCTACATGGCGACCACCGGCTGGATGCGGGTGGCAATCAGGGCCGGATAAAATGTGGCCAAGACACTAACCCCCAGAATCACCGATGCCCCGGCAATCAGATTGCCCAGCCCGAAGCTGGGATACAGTCTTGGCCCGGAGAACAACAGCACCAGCACATCATGAGCGGCGGGAATGCCCACCTGGCCGAAGTAGCTTACCAGCCCCGCGCCCAAGCCAGCCCCCAGGAAGCCGGCGGCCGTACCCAGCAGCAAGGTTTCTATCAGAAACAAGGTCAAGACAAAGGCGCGTTGACCGCCGATGGCCCGGATGGTGCCGATTTCGACGCTTCGTTCCATGGTGGCCATGACCATGGTGTTGTTGATGATCACCAGGGCCACCAAGAAGATAATCAGAATGGCTACGTATAGAATGACCCGAACCAGGGTCACCATCTGCCCTACCATGCCGGAGGCGGTCTGCCAATCGACAACCTGCAAGCCCAGCTGGTGTTGGTCGATAGCTTGTTCGATGGCCCGTTGGCTGGCCACCAGCTGGGTCGGATCTTCGAGTACGATGGCTGCGTGCAGGGCCATGCCCTGGTCAATGTCCGCTTGATCGTAAGTGGTGTCGTGCAGGCTCTTGCCATTGTCGGTAGTGGCTTTGAGATCGATATCGGCAAACTCGTCGAAACCCTGGGCATTGGCGCGGACGGCTTCGCCGGGCTGGTCGGTCTCGCCGAACAAAGCATTTTCGGCCTGGTCGGCGGCGATGTCGGCCAGGCCGATCTGGGCCTGGATCTTTTGCAGCTCCGCTCTCTTTTCCTGGGTCATCATGCCGTACAGGTCGCGGAAAGTGATGATGTCCATCAGGTTGAAGGCGCCGGCCAGATCGGATTTCTCTAATCCCTTGAAGCTGAAGCTGCCGTAGACTTTCACGTTGACCGATTTGAGGTAGCCGCTCTTGGTGTAGCTACGGATGGTGACCACATCGCCGATGTCGAACAGGTAGAGCCGGATTTTGGGGGCAATGTTGGCAAAGAAGAAGCGGTGCCGATCCTGGAAATTGTCGTCGGTCACGCGCAGAAACTCCTGCACTAGCTCTTCGATTGGACCCTGGGCTCCCGGCAGGTAGGCTTGCAACTGTTTAGCCAGCATGCGGGCGTCGTCGGGTTGAAGTTGGAAAGTGATTCGTCGATACTGGCGCACCAGCCGATCGACGATGTTTTGCAGCAGCGGATCGTCGGCGATAGTCTCGCCATTTTCTATGAGTTTTTGATGCAGATAGGCCATCACCCGGGCGACGCGATTGCGCACCACATCGTCGTAAAATTTCTGGTTAACCAGCAAGCCGCGCCGGCCGGGCGGAATCATCTGCCCGTGGACCATCTCGAATGTCTCGAAGTTTTGCGCAAATAGCTGCAGGTCGGTGCCCAGGTAGCGCATGAAATAACCATCGTTCTCATCGACCAGGGGCGCCAGCCGGGTGTCGAGAAACTCAATCACGCGGTCAGGCTGGGTTTCGAGATCTTGCCAGAAGGCTGCCGATTTGACCCGGCGAATGTCGCTGAGCTGTTTTTCGACCTCGCTTTGGTTTTTCAGCACCTGGAGTCGGTTGTTGAATTCGCCCTCCATCATGGTGGCCATGGCCCTGATTTTGGCGGCGATGGCTTGGGCTTTTTGGGCCTGGCCCGCGCTCAGAGCTTGGCGCAGCGATTCGATGGTGCGATCCAGCAAGGTCGAGCTGTAGAACTCGGCCATGTTGGTGCCCATGGGCACTACCGCCTTAACGTTGGGCACTTGGCTCAGGGCTTTTTTGACCCGATCGAAATCGGCGATCACGCCGATGTCTGATTGGCCCATGAAGCCCGAGCCGAACAAGGCTAGATCGTCGCGCGCGTTTTTGTCATAGACCTGTAAGTGGCCGGCCACGCTGGCGGTGATGCTTTTGGCCATCGAGTGCTCGATGCTGTCGAGCAAGGAAGTGCCCAGCACCACCAGGCAGGTGCCGAAGAGCATCAAGAAACCAACCAGGATGTTCTTGCCCTTCGCAGAGTACAAATTGCGAAAGGCGAGCTGGACCACCATCCAGAAGCGCGCCAGGCGGCTCATGATGCCGGTGCTCCTTCGCTGAGGCAGCCGTCGACAATCTGGATGACCCGTTGCGCATGTTGCATGACCCGTTGGTCGTGGGTGGAGAAGATAAAAGTAGTCTGGCGCTTTTGGTTCAGGTCTTTCATCAGGTCGATGATGTTGAGCCCGGTGACACTGTCGAGATTAGCGGTGGGTTCATCGGCCAGCACGATGCCGGGTTGGGTAACCAGAGCCCGGGCGATGGCCACCCGCTGGCGCTGGCCGCCTGAAAGCTCGTTGGGCCGCTGTTTGATCTGCGGGGTCAGGTCCACCAGTTCGAACAGCTCGGCCACCCGCCGCTGCCGCTCTTTCTTGGTCAGGGTTCCTTGCAGCAGCAGGGGAAACTCGACATTCTGGGCGGCGGTCAAGTCTGGAATCAAGTTGAAGGTCTGGAAGATAAAACCCAGCTCGGCCAAGCGCAGTTGGGTTCGCGCCCGATCTCCCAATTGTTCGATTCTCTGGCCGCGCACCGTGACGCTGCCCGAACTGGGGGTATCCACGCAGCCGACCATGTTCAATAAGGTCGTCTTGCCGCTACCGGAGGGGCCGGCAATGACCGTGAACTCGCCTTTTTCAATGGTGAGGTTGATATCGGAAAGGGCACGCACTGTCAGCTTGCCCAGGGGATACTCCTTGACCACTTGTTTCAGTTCGACAATGTTTTCCACTTGGGAACCCTGAGGGCTAGTCGTCGCGCGAGGCCAGCGTGACGAAATAGATTAGCTGGAGAATGCTGGTGATCAAGGCGGCCAGGTAGGTCATGGCGGCGGCGTTCAAGACTTTGCCCACGTGCACCGATTCGTCTTGGGAGATGATGCCGGTCGAGATCAGGCGGGCCTTGGCGCGGCTAGAAGCGTTGACCTCTACCGGCAGGGTGACCAGCTGGAAGAGCACCACCGCTGAAAACAGCAAGATGCCGGCCCAGATCAAGGCGGTAGCCTGCATGAAGAAACCAATCATGATCAAGATAAACGAAAAAGAAGAGCCGCCATTGGCCGGGCCGACCAGCGCCTGGCGCAGGGCCATGGGCTTGTATCCCTCGGCATGTTGAATGGCATGGCCGACTTCGTGTGCCGCCACCCCCACCGAGGCCACCGATTGGCCGTCATAGACCGCTGGCGAGAGCCGCACTACCTTCTTGATCGGATGATAATGGTCGGACAAGAAACCCTGATGCCGCTCTACCTGTACATTGTCAATGCCGGCCCGGGCTAGCAACTCGCGGGCCACCTGGGCCCCGCTCATATGATTGGCCAGTCCAACTTTTTGGTAGCGCTTGAAAGTAGACTTGACCTTGTAGCTGGCCCACAGCGCCAACAACATGCCGGGCCCCACGATGATAAAGTACATTGGATCAATAAACATAGTCAGTTGCCCTCCTTTTCATAGCGACAATGTGATCATCTACGGGCAGGAAGTCAAGCGTTGGGGGGCGGGATTGATTTATGCCGGTGCCACCCGACGCTTGGGGCTGCGAAGCAGTTGGCTGAGGTTCTTTTCCTGCCAGGCCAGAGCTTTATCCAAGTACAAGTAGGCCTGCTCCCGCTCTTTGAATTCGCGGGTATGTACCATTCGGCGGGTACCTCTCCTGGTCGCGCCCACCACATGATGCAACATCTCATGGAAGACCACCGCGGCCACCACGTATGCCGGCACCCGATCGTCGTCCAGGGCCGGATGGATGCGAATCAGCTGGTCGGCAAATGAGTACGAACCCAGCCGGATGCTGCTTCGCCGGCGCTTGTTCGTCGCCCGGCCCCAGATCACCGGAACCTCGACCGGTTCCTTGAAGTAGGTTTGGTTCAGCGCGTCACGGATGTTCTCAAGTTGATAATATTGCCCCTTTGAGTTCAACTTGCTTTTCCGTCGTCGCCGCCCAATCTTATCAGCATTGGCCTGGATGAACTGATCCAGTCTCCGGTTTCCCCGCCGCGAACCTTTCAAATACGCGCCCAAAGCCGCCAAGACCCGATCATCGGCCTCGATGAACATATTGTGCAAGCGCAACTCCATTATCCCCTTACGCTTGCGATACGAAATCATGGTAGAGCTGTTGTCGGTAAAGCGCAGCACAAAATCCCGCCCCCAATAAGCAGAGAAGCGCTCCCGCCACTGCCGGCAAACCTGCTCCATCCCCGCCACCGACACCAGCCGCCGTCTTACCGCCGGCGGCACACAATAATTGAACGCTAACTGATCCACGGCATCAATCTACCTACCGCGGCAGGCATAGGCAAAATTATTTTTTCTTTCGTGATCCCTCTCACAGATTCGACCGGTCATTGTTGCTACAAAGTGGGAATGGAGATTGATGCTAATGAAAATGATCATGAGATGAAGATGAGATGAAAAGCAGACCAAGCCCGGTGAAAAGGGTGGGGTGAAGCAAGATTAAAAGCAAAAGACTCAAGCCAAAAGCCGTCTGCCCAATAAGCGGACGGCTTTTGGTGTTTTGCCTCTTGCCCCCGGAGTGTCCACCGACCCGCGTACAATAATAAGAACAAAAAAAAAGACCCCACTTAGGGGCCTTTCATCAAATAAAATCAAAAATCAATAATCTAAATCAAATCAGAATCTAATATCATCAATGTGAGACACTTGATTGCTACGTTCTGTCTTGTCTTTACTTCAAGTCCCGTGCCAGAAATGCTCGGATGGTATAGGTATTGTTTTTCAGCTAGTTAGGTTTGGAGGCGGAAACTTTTTTCCAGTCTGAGTGTTGCTTGATCTGAGGCCTTTATTTTCAGCGATGACCAAATACGATTATAACATGCTGTAATATATGCTTTTTGGGACTGTAGCTTTCGAATTACAGTACTATGCGCTTAGGTTACAGGAAACGGGGGCGGGAACTGACCAAGTCTGAACGGCTGGTTGATATTAGTCTACTTCGATCCAGCCGGTGTGATCTTTGTCTATGCTTTCACCCTTGAGTGGGTCGGCAGTTGCGAACACGAAGCCCGCGCGAATGGCTGTTTTTACTCTCATTGCCCCGTGATTCTTGTTGTTCTCGGTAATTATTGCCTTTTTGGTTGTTTTCTTGTTTTTCATTTTGCTTTCCTTTCGCCTGTGATTCCGTGAATCAAACATACCATTTCTATCTAATACGGTGCCGAAGCAAAGATCGTTTCACTGAATAGATATATGGTTGTATTTTAAGCAATATTGCACTAAAATAACACTGTGTTTTGATCAATTTCTGAACGGTATTGAAATGAAAAGAGATATAGATAGAGCATTGCAGGACTGGAAAGATGATGCTAGAAGGCGGCCCTTGTTGATTCGGGGGGCTCGGCAGGTGGGAAAATCTTATACGGTTCAGGAGTTTGGTGAGAATGGGTTTGATAATCTGGTGACGGTCAATTTTGAACTGCAGCCGGAGTTCGAGAAGTGTTTCTCTAGCTTGGTGCCAGGCGAAATTGTCGACAAGCTGGCAATTATGGCCAAGGCCGATATCCAGGCTTCCAAGACGCTCTTGTTTCTCGATGAAATTCAACAATGTCCAAGGGCTATCGCGTCTTTGCGCTACTTTTATGAGCAAATGCCAGAATTGCACGTTATTGGGGCGGGGTCTTTGCTTGAGTTTGCCTTGGCCAAATCTGACTTCTCTATGCCGGTTGGGAGAATTCAGTTTTTGCACATGCGCCCGCTCTCCTTTGCCGAGTTTCTGTGGGCCATGGGAGAAGGCCGGGCCCGAAATAAAATGGAGACTGATCTGGCTGGGGTTGACGAGGCGGTGCACGAACATCTCTTGCCTTTGCTTCGTCAGTACATGTTGCTGGGAGGCATGCCCGCGGTGGTGGCAGAATATCTGGCCGGCAAAAACATTCGCCGGGCGCTCAAAATCCAAACCTTGATCGCCCAAAGCTACCGGAACGATTTTGGCAAATATGCCAGCGCAGGCAAACACAGACATCTGCAAAAAGCATTTCTTCAAATCCCCAAGCTGGTCGGGCAAAAAATAAAATACGCTCACATCGACCCGGACGTGCAGTCGAGAAACATCAAAGAAGCGATCTTGCTATTGGAACAAGCGGGCGTGACCACCAGGGTCAAAAAGACCAGCGGAGATGCGCCCCCCTTAGAAGCCATGGCCAAGGAGGGCTATTACAAGGCTCTGTTCTTAGACATTGGTCTCATGCAAAACCTCTGCGGCCTGGCCGGTGAAATTCCTTTTAGCCAAGATCTGCTCAGCATCAATCGCGGTGCCTTGGCCGAGCAATTTGTGGGCCAAGAACTACTGGCCTACCAGGATCGCGATCAAGTGCCTGCTCTTTACTACTGGACTCGCGATGCCCGCGGTAGCAAGGCAGAAGTAGATTACCTATACCAGCATGGTTCAACCATCCTGCCCATCGAGGTGAAAGCCGGAAAAACAGGAAGACTAAAAAGTCTGCACATGTTTTTGGCCAAGTACCAATGTCCCTATGGCATTCGAATCTCGCAAGAGAGATTCTGTTTTGAAGAACCGGTGCTCTCTGTTCCTCTTTACGGACTCTGTGGTCTTAGAAACTCGCTCTTATCTCTAGCCGCTTCATGCGAACAATTATAGCTCCATGGTGGAAACAATGGCAGAGTGGGGCAGGGAGGTGGCCCGCTCACCAGCCCGCCTTCCTGCCGGTAGTGACGGACAAAATCGGCGTTTTCCCGCTGACCCAATTGACCGTTCTCCAGACTGACGCGCTCGGTCGCCTCGAAGGAGAG
>JAUVBB010000309.1 GCA_030591445.1 Deltaproteobacteria bacterium
ACGTGATTGCACCGCCCGAATAAACGGGCTGCGCCGAAAATCGCTGCCACCGATCTGAGCGAGGACGTGTTTTTTATCGGGCTCCATGGCCACCAGCGCGCCCTGGACCAAAGGCGGTTGGCTCAACTGCACCTGAAGCAACCGACTCTCGATGGTCAAAATCTGCACCTCTACCAGGTCTCCCACCGCCAGGACCTCGGCGATCGACTTCGGAGCTGGTGTTTTGGCCAAGGGCGAGAATTTGCGCGCCCATTGAAATCCCTTGGGGTCCAACCAGGCAGTCTCCGTACCTAAGTCGAAGCGGGCCAAGCCCTTCGGATTGTCCTCGACGGCCAGCACCGGAACCACGAGCCTAAGACCTACCGTCAGATCTTGCCAGCGGATTTGAATCCGATCTTCATCCGCGTCTCCGGCAGCAGCCTTGGCCACGAGGGTCCAAACTTTGTTTGGCCGCAACCGATCGCCACTGCGCTGATGAAGCTGTTGGAGCTTGGTTGGCGAAATTTTCGCCAAGGGCCCACGAAAACCTTGTCTCTGGTCTACGTTTCTCAGTCCCTTAGCCATAGCGATTCTAGCTTTTTTCTGCAGTTCGAGGTCCAGGGCCAAATCGATGCGCAGCCCCGCCCGATACAAACGATCACGCCCCAGTTCTTTCTCCAATAAGCGGCGGCAATGTTCCACGTAGTAGGGAGCCAAATCATGGAAAGGGGCATGCTGGGCCGCAATCGTCAGCGGTTCGGCAGCGGCTTGCTCCTGCTGGGCGGCCAAAATCATCTTGTTTTCTTTCATTTGCAGCAGGACCCAGTCTCGCCGGTTCTTTGCCCGCTCAGCATGCCGAATGGGTGAGTACAAAGCGGGGGATTTGGGCAAGGCCGCCAACAGCGCACCCTGGGCCAGCGTCAACTGGGAAACATCGCAAGCGAAGAAGTAGCGACTCGCTTCCTGAATACCATAGTTTCGGTGGCCAAAATAAATCTGGTTGAGATAGAGGCTGAGAATCTCGTCTTTGCTCAGATTGGACTCCAGCCGGAGCGCCAACAAGAGTTCCTTGATCTTGCGCGCATAGGAACGTTCCGGTCCCAGCAATAGCGTTTTGATAACTTGCTGGGTAATAGTGGAACCACCTTGGACCACCTTGCCGGCCTTAATATTCTGCCAAAAAGCACGTAACATCCCGGTCCAGTCCATACCTGGGTGATGATAAAACTCCGCATCTTCGGCCGCCAGGAAAGCATCCCGCACCTGCGCTGGTACTCGTTCTATTGCCACCACCGTGCGTTTTTCATCAAACAATTCCGCAACCACCTTGCCCTGTCGGTCGTACACGCGGCTTACCTGTGGTGGGTGATAATCCTCTATCGAGTCAAAACTAGGCAGGGAGGAGCTGTAATAAAGCAGCACACCACCAACCAGTGCCAAGACCAAGAAGCTCAGCCCGAGGAAAATGCCCATCAGCCTCAGCCACCAGCGCTTTGGCTTTTTGGCGGTTCCACTCTCCTGGTTCTCTTTGAACCACATGAAAGACTCCTGGGCAAATTTTACAGATAAAACATCCCTCGGTTCAAGGGATGAGCGACCAAAAAGTTCTTTTTTCTGGCGGCAATGCCGGGCGACCCGCCAAGAGGGGGGCCGCCCGGGCATCAAAACTCCTTCGCTTACAAGCGGTCTGACTCAGGTACTATTTGGTCATCCCAAGTCTCTTCACCAACTTCCGCGGGTACGTGCTTCGCTAGCAGCACCAATCGGTCGAGATTGATACGAGCATTGGTATAGCGCGGATTGCTCTCCAGGGCTTGGGCAAAAGCAGCCATGGCATCCTGCAGCCGTCCTGACAGTTCGTAGGCAAGGCCCAGATTGTTCAACATGAAGGCCGGTATCTTGCGGTCTGCGTCCTGGCTTATCTTTTCCAGTTCCACCACCGCCTGTTCTGCGTTTTTCTTCATCAAATGGGCAAAACCAAGATTGTTCCGATAGTAGCGATTATCCGGGCTGAGAGCTACCGCCTTGGCGAACTCCACGATGGCCCGGTCCCAGTGAGAGCGCGAGAGCCACACGCGGCCAAGTAGGTTGAAGGCGCCGGCACTTTGCTCGTCGACCGCCTGCGCGTGACCGGCCCGTTTGGTCGTGAGCTTCAAATCACCACGCTTGAGGGAAATCCGCGCAAGTTGGAGCCAAGGGTCGGCAGAACTTGGATCAATCCTGGCAGACAAAAGATAGGCCTTTTCCGCGAGTTCTATTCGCTCACTGCGCAGGGCAACCCGTCCCAAATCATAGGCCACCTGGTAATTGTTTGGCTGATCATATAGCGCCTTGCCCAATTCAATCATGGCCGTGGCCCAGTCGCCGGATTCGATGCTGCCTTGTGCCTTTTCGATATGATCCACCAGTTCTTCGTCTACATGCACCAAGGCCAGTTCTTCAAATCCTTCGGGAATGGTTGTCTCAGACCCATCCGATTCTCTTTGCCCGAAGGTCACCACTGCCGGCAAGGCCGGGGGAACGATCCGGCTTTCGTCAAAATGCGAGCTTGGCGGCGAGGAGGCAAAAGATCGAAATTGAATCGCTTCCCCTTTTTTTTCTGGTTCTGCCGATCCCGACCATTCACAGGCTATCGGCGCCCATGTCCAAACTGCGACCAGACCCACCAGCTTCAGCAAACTCCGATTTCTTGAACAGTTCATCAACGACCTCCTTTCCTTTCCCGCCAGGCACAGGTTCCTGCACTTGGCTTCTTTGTTGGTTCGCTGAGATAAGTTCGCAATTTGCATGCCAGTGCTTTGGTCGGAAAACTATGGAGTCGAAAACCAACAACATTTCCGTGAACTACGGGGAAGGCAGGCATTAGGGCGACCTTGAATCCATCCCCAAGTCATGCCCGAATCACGAAACCCGTGTCAGAAAAGACACGAAACCGACTCGGTCAGATCAGAAGCCCGAGTCTTCTTCGGTCTCGTAATCCGAAGGACCCAAGATGGAGGCTTTTAGGCGTTTTGACTTTTTGTAGACTGTGTGCGAGGCCGGGACAATTCTCAATACCGTATCAAGTCGCTTGACCGCCAAATCGGGATCATTGCCTTTGATAATGTAGGCCTCATTGAAATATTTTTTTGCTGTTTTTTCTAGATTTTCTAGACGCTTTTGGGCATTTTTATCGCCAAATTTTTTGGCGGATACGAAATTCTTATAGGCATCCGGCAGGCGCTTGCCCATTTCCGCATCGACTCCTTGGATGAAATAAACCTTGGCCAATTTTTTCTTAAGCTCCAAATGGTAACTGCCCTTTCCCCCCGAAAACTTCTTGTCTATTTTCCAGGCAGCCAGCAGAAATTTCTGCGCCTTGCTTGCTTGGCCGGTATTCTTGACCAGAGCCATCCCATTTTCATAGGCAGTTTTGAATTTTTGAAGCGTTTTTTCATACCGTTTCAGGTTCTTGCTTTGGGCCAAGTGGATAGCCTGAATCAACTCGCCCCCTTTGTAATGTTCCATCACTTTTTTTCTGGCCGCAACTTTGGGATCTTCTTTTTTCTTCGGGCGCGGTTTTCCCCTTCTGCTGTTTCTACGTTTGCGAGCAGCTTCTTCCTGTTGTCGTTTTCTATCCTTCTCTTGATCGCTAAGCGCTTTTTCCTTCAACTGGTTTGCCATTACATTGTCAGAATCCGCTTTCAATAACTCGTCGAGCTTGATGATTGCTTGCGCATATTGCTTTTGGGAAATATGCCCTTGCGCTTCTTCAATGAGGGCATTGACAATTTCAAGCTCGGTACGTTTTTTCAACTGGGTGGCTTCCGCAAAGGAATCAGACTGCTCATCAACTTGGCGGAGCAAAACCATTACCTGAGGATATTCCTTCCGCTCAAAAGCCTTGAATGCTTCCTGCAGATCTCGCTCGGAAGATTTCTCTCTTTTTATAAATTTCAAATAGTCTAAGGCTATCTCATCGTCGGGACGTATCTTCAGAGCCATCTGAACGTAGAGCGCAGCCTGTTGCCATTTTTTTTCTTTGACCAATTCCACAACCTTCTGCATGTACTCCTTGAATTCCTGCTGGCTGCGTAGCTGCTTTTGTTGCTTGATTTGCTCCAAACTTCGATCTTGCGTTTCGACCGGTGCCACCGAGAACTTTAACATCGTCAGAATAATAAGAAGACCGGCCACTCCGCCACCACCAAACAAAATCAATTTCCTCTTGGCGTTGTCCGCCAACAAGCGGCGTAGAAAACCGCCTTCATCATCAGGAGCCATGGTTTGGGCATTGGTCACGGTCATGGTGTTCGCCGCTGAGGGAACGACGGCTCGGTTGGGCTGGTTAAACTGGATTACCGTATTGCCAATTTGGATCTCATCGCTATTCTGCAGCACAACTCTTTCTACTCTTTCCCCATTTACCAAAGTACCGTTTCCGGAGCCAAGATCCAGCACCAAGTATTCGTTCCCCTGCTTTTCCAGCACCGAGTGATGGCGAGAGCAGGCAATATCGGGAAAGACCAAATCGTTGTCTGCACTGCGCCCCATTGATAGCTTGTCTGCGAACAGGTCAATCTCACGTCCTTCATCTTCTCCTTGGGTCACGATCAGAAACGGAAACTCCTGCGGGCGTTTTTCCATCTCTGGAGTAACTTGGGTGTTGGCAACCCCATCGATATCTTCAGCGAGAGGCGTCTCGATAATGTCAGTACCATCGCCGGCCAAACCGGCATCTTGCGCCTGCTCTGCCTCTGACCAAGCGGGCAAGGGGGCATCCGGAGTGGTTCCGTCTGACACCGGCATGACCGCATGGCTCGACTCAGCCTCCGGCTTGGCGTCCCATGGATCAGCAGAAAAGTTGGCTTCGACAGTGCGTTGCGGTTCACTGGCATCCGTCTCGCCAGTATCCAACTCATCATCGGGAAAATCAATGGGTCGGCGACGCCGGTTGCCCAAAGCAGAAGGTAAGGCGGGCGGCTCGGGCTTTGACTCCGAAGGATGTTGAAATTGGCCCTTTACGTCGTATTCACCCGTGACCTCATCATCCATACAATGGTCGGCACCCGAGTCTGTTTCATCGTTATCGATCGTTTTGTCATCATGTTCGGTCATGGATGATTATCTCCGTCAACTACCGGTAGCGATCATACCATCTGCGGGCATATACATGTCGTGGATCTTGCGGGTTTGGAAAGGTAAGTTTGATCTGCCGATAAATCTCCTTGGCCTTGGCATGCTGACTAAATTTCTTGGCCTGCTCCGCATCAAAAAGAAGATTTCGGTAAGCTTTTTCCAGCCTGATTTCCAATCGCTCGATCATCTCGATTGACTCTTGGTAGATATCCAGACGAGTCTCTGCGGACTCTAGCTCAAGATAGTCCCTGGTCTTCTTGAAAAACTTCAACGCCTTATAGGCGTTTCCGGCCGCCACATTCTGGATTTCTAACAGATTTCTGGCGATGGCAAAAGCCTGCTTGGCCGCCACTCGATCGGGCTTGGGTAAGGGGCTCTCCACAATTCGATCTACCCGGACTGCCCAATGTTCATTGCCCTTGGGGTCCTTCGCGTTAAGAGTGTTGACAAAAGCCAACTCGTTTTCCGCATTTTCAACCAACTGCTTTCGATCAAGATCAAGATACACCTTTTCCGACCACTGGGAGAATGCAATCGGAGCAAAACCAATATTCATCTGGTTGAGCAAGATGGCCACTTCTTGTTTCTTGTCCACTTCCGCCACTTGAAAAACAACGGTGGCGCGACCATCGCGATAGCGAAACCTAAATACCGCCTGATGGCGACAGTGAATCGTAGTTTGCCCGTTGCCATAACGGGTCAGCAAGCCATCGCCGTCTCTCTGCCCGGCCACGAAAATATCGTTGGAATGATCTACCACCTTACGGATGATCTTCTGCCCGCCGCTAAAGGCGGCCCACATACCCAGCAACAACAGCAACAGAAACAGAGCCACCAAGATTCCCCGCGTGCGTGGGTTACGGCTTTTGAACCACCGGGTTACTTTGCCGATGGGACTTGCTTGCAAGTTGGCTTCCGCATCGCCTTTCTGCCCTTGGCGGGCACCTTCGGGCTGGGCAGCGGCCCGGGCAGAAGACTCTTGCCTGCGCCCGCGCGCTTTCTCGGTTTTACGCAAAGCAGCTGATCGGATAATTGGTTTGGCGGCTTTGTCCCTTCCGCCCGATTGGTTCGGCGGCGCGGATGTGGATTTTTTCCGCTTGTTGTCTTTCTGCTCTCGGCCCTCTTTGGCGGTCACGATTTGGAAACGAATCTTCACATTTCCAGTGCCGATCAGGTCTCCGGAGCGCAGAACTTTTTCAAGAATGCTCTTGCCATTGAGTCGGGTTCCATTCGAACTACCGAGATCCTTGAGCAGATACGCATTCTTCTCTTTGCGAATGCTTAAGTGTTTTCTCGAAAGACCAGGATCGGCCAACACCAGATCATTTTCCGCAATACGACCTACGGTAATCTCGGCACGGTCAAAAGCATAGCTCTTGCCCTTGTCCGCTCCATCGAGTATTTCCAGCCTAAAACCCACTTCGGCGCTCCTTCGGGCAAACTTATCAGAACTCTCCTACGATGAACTGGAAAACAATCGGACCAAAGAGCACCATAAACACGGTTGGAAAAATGCAAGCAATCAGCGGAAACAACATTTTGACCGGTGCTTCATTGGCCAGCTTTTCGGCTCGCTGCGTTCTTTCGACGCGCATTTGGGTCGACTGAATACGTAAGACCTTGCCCAAACTGGTGCCCATTCTGTCCGCTTGAATCAAGGCAGCCACAAATTGACTCAGGGGCATCAAACCAACCCGATCTGACATCATACGCAGAGCTTCCTGTCGGGTCTTTCCCATGCGCAAGTGTTTGAGCATCAAACTCAATTCGTCGACGAAGGGTCCTTGTCTTCCTTTCTGCACAACCGTACCCACCGCAGCCTGAAAATCAAGACCGGCCTCGACCGACAAAGTCAACAAATCGAGATTGTAAGGCAACTCGCGCACAATCTTGAGATGCCTTTTTTTGATTTGATCGCGCAGCCAAATCTCGGGATAGTACCAACCCAATAACATGAAGGCGCCCAGCAACCACCAGCCCACATCAATGTCGAGATCCTGCCGCATAAAATTTACCATCATGAGCCCGAACAGGGTAAACATGACCAACGATATTTGTTGCAGCGATAGCAACTCTTCCGGTTTGAGCCCATCCAGGCCACCAGCGTGGGTGATGCGCCTGGTAATCCGGGTTTCATATTTCGGCCAGATAAACCTGCGGTTGAGGCTACCCAAGCGACGCAAGAAAATTTTGCGTAGCCCCACGATAGTCGATCTTTCCTCGAGTTCCTTGACCTCGCTGCTAATCCTTTTGACCACGTACTCGTGCAAGCCGTAAATCAAAAAGAAAACGCCGCCCAAGGTCAGCATAAAAGTCAGGAAGTTTAGGGTACCGCCAATGAAATCGCTCAACATGAATAACGCCTCCTGGATTCGGTCGCTATTTGCCCATTACACGTCAATGTTGACGATTTTGAGAATGAGCCACAAACCCATGGCCTCCATCAGAATGATCACCGCAACCAAAGCGTAACCGTGCCAACTGTCAAACATCGGCTGCATCAAATCCGGGCGCATGTAGTTGACAACCAAGCCGATGACCAGCGGCAATGCGGCCACAATCCACCCCTGCAACTTCCCTTGCGCGGTCAGTGCTTTGATCTTGCCTTCCAAGCGAAACCGTTCTCGGATGGTCGTGGCGATGGTATCGAACATTTCGGCCATATTGCCGCCAAGTTGTCGAGAAATGATGGTCGAGGTCACTACCAAATCCAAATCCTCACAATTCACTCTTTCGGCCATGGAGATCAGGGCATCGTCCAGGGATACACCTAATTTGATTTCTCGAATGAACAGCTTGAATTCCTGCGAAAGTGGTGGACCGGACTCCTGGGAAATATGTTCCATCGCCTGCGGAAAGGTCAACCCGGCCTTGAAAGCATTGGACATGGCCACTAACGAATCTACCAGTTGGATATTGAATTTTTTCACCCGGCGATTGCGGAACAGCTTTACCAACCAAGTGGGCACAAAAAAACCAAGCACTCCAACCACGATGGTGAAAAAAGTTCCGAGATAAAAGATACCAAAAAGAACCAACAAAGCGGTAAGACTCAGGTTCAAAATCAGCATTTGCCGGCCATCGATAAAGAGGAACATCTCCGACAAGTCCCTCATCGACTGCACTACGTACTTCTCCTGGTATCTCTCAAAGGCCTGATTGAAGATACTCAAGATGAGCAGGCTGCACATAAACACAGCCCCCAGGATGACCAGCATCGTCAATCCCTTGTTAAAAAGAAAATCCATACCGCTCCTTCAGCTTAGGGTTCCGTAGGCGCAATCCCCTCCCCACGATGAATCTTGGCCAATTTCTCGCGAATGTCTGCCAGGATCTTGGTGCGCAGGCCGGTAAGCAAAGTCATGATGCTTGCCTCTGGCCGTTCGCCATTGCCCTTCGCCGCGTCCGCTGGATTGCGCAGGGACATATGCAGGTCACCCAGTTTGGATGCCAAAACCAGGATCTCCGACTCCTCGGGCATCAGCATGACAGTAATGGTCTGAAAACCAAGCTCGCTCTTGTCCAGCACGGTAATGTTCGTGCCGCTGGAGATATCCCCCGTGGCAATGAGAATCACATTCTCCAAGATGGTTTTGGTAACAATCTCTCCGGTCTTGGGGTTATTGAAAGTACACATGATATCAACCCGATCATTGGGCCGCACCCATCCGCCAACCGAACGCGCGCCGGAAACATCAACGGTCACCGCTCGCATCTGTTGGCTGACAATGTTGCTCAATCGCTCGAAAGCACTCTCTGATCGGAAATGACTCCAGAGAATCAAATCACCCTTTTGCAAATGCACCATTAACTTTTGGCCAACCACTTTTTCGATTTGCCGGGGCGTCACCACACT
>JAUVBB010000082.1 GCA_030591445.1 Deltaproteobacteria bacterium
AAAAAACCCCGACCTGATCGATTTTTACCGCGACATGAAGCGATACGCTTTTCGCTCCCAGATCTATTTTCTAACCCACAAGTATCGCCTGCATCGGGATCTAGAACGATACCCCGGTACGGTCATTCAAGATCGCACCATCCACGAAGATGCCGAAATATTTGCCAAGAATTTGCACCGATCCCGCTACCTCAACAAACGTGATTACGCCACCTATCGCGAGCTCTATGAGACCATCCGCAAGGATCTAGTGCCTCCCGATGTCATGATTTTCCTTCGCTGTCCCATGAAAACCATGCGTCAACGCATTGCCAAACGGGGACGGAGGATGGAAAAACAGCTATCTTACCGCTACTTGAAGAACCTGGAACTCCTCTACTCCGAGTGGATTGCGGGCTACCAGCAGTCTCCAATCATCCAAATAGACTCCGATCGCATGGATTATGTTAGCAATCTGGTCGATAGACTGGATTTGCTCAGCGCCATCGAAAAATTCATCTAGCTTTTCAATAAAAAAGTGAAAGCTGTCGGACTATTTCTTGAGAAACAAAAAGTAGGCGGCGGCCAAGGCCAGAAGGATGACGCTCACCGCACCGATGATGAGGCCGGCTTTGGAACTGGACGCGGCTGCGGGTGCGGTGGGGGCCGCGGGGGCGCGGGCGGCCTCTATGGATACCTCGAATGCCTGGGTTTGGAAAAATTCTTGGAAGCCGTTTTGCAAGTCTTGAAACTGGTTGGGCTGAAAATCAAAAGCGCGGCCGGGATAACGTTTTTCGAACTGTTGGGCTACCTGTGGATAAGCGCGAAGACTGACCTTGCGTTCAAGGCTGTTGACCGAGCCGACTACCATGGCGTTGCCGTCTGATTCACTGAGCAAAGTAATGTGCTCCAGAGACTGAACGCCGCCGCCGGTGGACTGTCCCTCTGGTTCGGTGAGTTTGGGTCGATAGCCCTGGAACGATTTGGTGCTGAAGGTCGTGTTGAACAGACCGGCCAAATCAACGGCGGCCATGGCAAATTGGGTGCGAGGCTCCGTCATATCTTTTCCTTCCGATTCCTGATTGAATTTGTATACTGATCAGAACATGTAAAACTACTATCGTCAAGTTCACAAGACGACAAAAAGCGAGGGTGAATCTTATGACCGATGCTTGCCCGAAATGTAGCACTAAATTTAAACCGGGGGCAGTGGCTTGTGAAAATTGCGGCGCACAGTTGGGTACAGATTTGTTTGATATGGGCGACATCTCTCGGGAGATGAAAGAAGAAAAAGAGGAGCAAGCAAATCTGCCCCCGCCGACAGCAGGGATCCCCAAGCCAGATCAAGGACCCAAACTAGAGCTGGATCTGCCCGAAAATTGTAAGATTTGTGGCATGCCCTTGAAAGCAGGCAAGGAACAAACCAAAGGCCATTGCCTTATTTGTGAAGCAAAAGGCCGGCATCGCGATCCGCTCAAAACCAAATTCAAATCGGTGCTTGAACCCGGACAGGGACTCAAGCGAACGGAAGAGGAGCCGGTACCGGGGGTCAAGAAGAAAGGTTTACACCCGGGTTTGTTCCTCTTATTGGCCGTAGGTTTGGCCGGCATTGCGGTGGCCGTGAATGACTTTTTCCTCAGCGGTGCCGCCGGCGATGCTACCAGCGGAGAGTCAAAATCGCTGATGCAACAAGCCTTGGAAGATCGCACCAGCGGCAGTCTGACCCCGGCACAAGCAACCGAAGCGGTCAAAAACATTGTAGGCGGTCTTCCCGTTGGTGGGAGCGGATCTGACCAAGACCCTCTTGCTGATCTTGAAAGCCGTCTGGTCGAAGGCAATATGGGCAACGGGGATTTTGAGGCCTATATCGAACAGGTGGCTAGACAGGGTGGCCGGAATGAGCAATTTGAAAAGGCGCTACTGCAAGAGGGTGCCAATTCGAATTACGAAAAAAGGGCTTTGGCCTTGGCCTCTCTTTCCCACGATAGCGAAAATCCCGCCGAAAACCTAAAAGCTTTGGCAGAGATTGCTGCTGCGTACCCAGACAATGCCAAAGTACAAGCTGCTTACGCGGAAGCCCTGGGTGCTAGTGATCCAGAAGCCGCCCTGGCCAAAGTAAAAGGATTGCGCGGCGCAGAAGCGATGCGCGCCCGTTCGCTGGCATTGGTGGCTTCAGGACAAGTCAAAGAGGCCATGCCCATTCTAAAGGAGATGGCCGAACGTGATCTGACCTCTGCTCGTACCTATGTCGAGTGCTTGGCCCGGGCCGGCCGCTGCCAAGAAGGACAGAAGACAGCCCGTCGTATTGCCGCCAGCTCTGGAGTAAACGGAGCCGTGTTTTGGCTGCGCTTCCAAACCCTCTGTGATGGCAACAACCAGAAGTCCCTATCCAAGGCCGGCCAGATCCTACAGAACGAAGAATTCGATCCGCGGGACCGAGCCCAGCTAGCTGCCACCGTGGCAATGACCCACCTGTGGCAAGGGAATGTGGCTCAAGCCATTGATTTTTGCCACCGTGCAGCGGGGCTGGCCCCTGATTTGCCCGCGGTTCGCGGTGCCCAAGCCCGCTGTCGTCTGGCCCAAGGGAAAGTTCCCGAAGATGCTCGCTTGGCCCAGGGCAATGGCATACCAGGAAAATTACTGGCCGGTGCCACCTTGCTGGGGCGAGGCGTCTCGGCTGAGCAAATGCTAAAAACAATCCCAAATTGGTCGGCCGGCGGGGCGCTTTTGAGATCCATTCAATCTCTTCGGGCCGGGAAATCCAGAAGCGAGGTGCTCGGTGAAATCAGAGGCGCCATGTTGGCTCCACGTTGGGATGGGTCCTCGTATCTACCTATGTCGGCCACCGAAATGACTCAGTTGGCCAGTCTTGCGCCCGAGAAAGAGAAAGAATTTGTCCGCGTGTTGGCCAAAACGCTATCCCACCAAAATCCTGGCAGCGCGGCATCGCCCGCAAAAATAGGCAAAGCCGCGGCCCACTTGATCCAAGCCAGCATAGCCTACCGCCGAGGCGACGCTCGGGGACTGCGCACTAGCCGAAAGCTGGTCAAGAAATACCGGAAGAATCCCCTCGCCCGCTTTTTCATCCAATTGCCACAAAAGAAGAAATTAGCGGCATTGGCCAAAGACCCTCAATTGGCTCCCTACCTATTGAAACACCTGAAAAAAATCGGAAAGTCCAAGCCTTCCATTGAGAAGGATATCCGCCGCCGTTGGCCCAGTCATCCCAGTCTGGTTTCGGCAGAGATCGGACTTTAGCCTAAAAAACTTGATCTCTTTGCCAAAGCCGCTATGATGTAGGTGCTTTTCCTACACTGTAAGCGGAGGTGGGCTATGAAGAGGTTCTTGATTCTAATTACTTTGGCCTTGACCATTCTTTGTTTTGTTCGCGGAGCCGATAGTGCGGCGCAAATTCCGCCTGAGCCCAACGCAGAATTCCAAACGGTGGATGAACGCTTGGACTGGCGTTTGTTCACGCTTCGTCTTGGTGGAGAACTTTCGGTAGCAATAAATCGCTGAAACCGTTAGGGAACGAAAATCCCCTCTGGCCAAACCATTTTTCCTAACGGAATCAGGGTTTGGAACTTATCTGTTTGAATCAAGAAACCTTTTCGAGCAACTTCCGTCTCCTGGCCGTCGAAGTCAGTTACGTAATAAATCACAATGCCCTCAGCTATACGGCCGCAATCATCTTGGCACAGTGACAAGCCGAAAGGACAGGGCCAAATACCGTCGTCACAGCAGACATAGATGGACAAGTCGTTGGTAGAAGAGTGGCAGCGGAAAAAGACATAGAGTTCGTAGTCACCCTTGGCGGGATCGGTATGGCTGATAACGTCCGAAGGAAGCAAAGGATTCGGAGGTTCAGCAGCGTCGTCGTCTTCCCAGGTGTCTTCATATATGGGCTGTCCGTAAATTCCCCAATCGGTATTTTCACTACAGCTGAATTCGGCCGGATCTCCGTCCCATAGTTCTTTGTAAGGACAACAGTCATCGGCGCCGAAGAAGTTGGTCGAGCCTGGTTTGAGCATGTGTAGATCCACGTCGACCGCCTGGTCGTCTTGGCCGCGGTCGAACCAGTCGACGGTAACGCGAAATCCCCGAGGACCGCGAACCAGAACATCAAATTGGGCTAGGGCACTTTCATTGGTCGGAGAGTCTGAGTCGACAACCACCAGACCTATGGTGTAATAACCGGGAAAATCGAACAATACCGAGGTAGTATCCGGCCCACCGCCCAGAATAGGGGCGGTCAGTCTTTTGGCGGGGAATGCTTTCATGCTCCACTGCCAATCTGTGATGACACCGTCGCAGTCGCTAGATCCCCGACCGTCAAAGGTCAATGTCTCTCCCTGGTCAACTTCGATGTAACCGGTGTCGTTGCCGTCAACATCGATATATGCCTCCGGTACCGAGGCCACGATGATTTGCAGAAGATCTTCGTCACTCCAGGTGTCCTGATCGTCCTTGACCATAAGGCCAATGGTGGTAACGCCTGCCTCGTGCAATACGATGGAAGTATTTTGACTGATGGTACCGGCCAGCGAGCTTTGCAGACCACAAGGGTTGTCCACCGGTTGATCGACGATTCGCCACAAGTACTCGGTAATGGATCCGTCGACATCAAAACTATCGCTGCCTAGCAATTGCACAGAATCGTGCAGAGCCACACTGACCGAAACCGTATCTACCCCATCGGCCAGTATAACCGCCTTCGGTTTGGCGTTGCCCTGGTATCCCTCCCCGGAGGCCAACAACTGCAGTTGCTGGCCCGGGTCGGGAGCATCATGGTCGATGAGAACGGTGGCCATATCGGTGCCTAGTTCCAATGGTGTGTAGTGCAAGCTCACCGAGACATGACCACCCGGGGCAATCACGACCGGCTGGGCGGGTAAGGGCGCGGGTAAATCATGCAAGGTGATGTCCGCCGAGCTGGTGGCCGCCAATTCTATACCGTTTATGGTTAGATCGCCCACTCCTTGGTTACGCAGGATCAAGGTCTGGGCGGGGGCCGCGGTGCCAATAGCAATCGGGCCAAAGGCCAAAGTCTCTGGCTCGGTAAATAGCTTGGGAATACCGGCCGCGGCTTCGAGCAGGACAGTGGCGGTCGTCGATGCCGGGTCGGAATTTAGGATCACCAGGTTGCCGTTGAAATGACCCCGGGCAGGTGCCGTAAAAGTCACCTGGGCCGTGATCGATTCTCCCGGGTTGATGAATGCCGGCAGGCTAATCTCGCTGCCGTCATCAGGGTCTTCCACGATGACAGTATAGGCGGTCTCGATGCCCACTTCGGGCGCCACCGAGTCGATGCGCAAGACGGCATTGCCTGACCCCCGGTTGGCAATGGTCAGGGCTTGGGTGTCGGCTTGTCCTTCGGCAACTTCCCCGAAGTTCAGGGCTACCGGATCGAGGTAGATGCGGGCATCGCCCTTGAACTCGCTGACCAATTGTACCGGGATCTCGCCCTGGTCCGGGTCGTTTGAAAAAATCTTGGCAACGGCCCGGTCGGTGAGCCCGTCTTGCGCCTGGTAACGGAATAGCAGGATTTGCTCCTCCCCTGGCTCGATGCTTAGAGCTGGCGGCACCACCGGTAGCAGGCTGAACTCTTGATGTTCGTCATTATTGATAGTAACCACACTCACTTCCAGAGTTGCCTCCCCCAGATTGCCGATAACCAATTGCCGTTCCACGGGGGTTCCCACGAAAACATTGCCATAATTAATCTCGTAAATACGTCCCTCGCTGTCTTCGAATACAGTGACATCACCGGCCAAATTGATTTGGGGCTGGGGCAGGTCATTATCCGCTTGTTGGTCCGCCATTTGGTCGCCACCGTCCACATTATCAAAATCATCCTCGCCGGTGCCACCATCTGCATCGGGCAGTTCGTCGTTGTCGCTGGGATCGGCATCGCCACCGTCTGGATCGGAGCCGGCAACACAGATGCCGCCCAAACATAGTTCTTTATCGCGGCAGTCGGCGTCTACTGTGCAAGAGCGGTGAATCTGATCGCCACCAAAAGGAGTGCAGGTGCCGCTGTTGCAAAACTCGTAAGATTCACAATCTCTATCGGAGGTACAAAGTGGCTCCCCACTTTCAGTGGACCCACCACAACCGACCGCCATGCTAAACATAAGACCGAGGATTACCAGGCAGCGGCCGGGCACGAACTTTTTCAAGAACATACACATGCTATTTTTCCCCTAGGGTTGATTTGACGCTAGTTTATTCCGTGCGCCAGTCAAGTCAACCCTCTTCTTCGGGTATCTACTTCCTGCTATTTGTTTAGTTTTGCTTTGATGTTTAGGACTTGTCCGGAAGCAATTTTGACGGTTTGGCGCCAGGTGAAGGTCCCGGGTGCCCGGACCTGTAATTTTACTCCCACCGCGGCACATACAGAATTTATGACCATGGGCGTTTTTCCCGGTAGACGTTTGCCGTCCATTTCCACGATTGCACCAGCTGGTTCGGAGGTCAGATACACCCAGCCACTGCCAAAATCACAAGCATTCTCTTTGATAAGACCCGCGTGAATCACACGGTGTGGGTCTTTATTGTCTAGCTGCAGGGTTTGTGACCAGACCTGGTGTTCCGCGGCCTCGAAGCGGATTTCAATGGGCTTACCCAGGGGCAACTTGCGTATTTTGGTGGGGGTGACTCCCCGCTTCTCGTCATTGATGAACACTTGCGCGCCGGTGGGGTCAGAACTCAGCTTAAGCCGGCCTGATGTTTTCCCTTTTTTTGAAGGCAAAATCGGTACTTCAGAAGCCAAATCTGGTTTTGGACTTAGTTCGACCGCTTTTTCTGAATTGAGTTCCTGTGGTGCAGGCACGATGATCCGATCGTGGGAAGAGATCTTGTTCTGGGCAGGAAACATCAGGAAGACGGCAAGTCCAACGGCAGCGACAATTCCCAGGCTAAGGTACAAAAGAAAGCTGCTTTTTCGCTGGGCTGGCGGACGAACTGGTTCTGGAGGTCTCGATATTTTTCGATCCGGGATCGAACGAGGCGGAGGTGGCGTTTTTATCGGCGGGAGAATCTTGATGGCACCAATACCTTGTTTTTCTTCGTTGGTAATCTCCCTGGGTATTTCAGCTTGGCTAGGAATAGATCTCTCTGGTACTGGTTCTATTCTTTGGGGGGGAGCCGGCTTTTTCTCGATCACCGGATTGTTTTTGCTGTTTAGCCCCCAATAAGATTCTGGGTCGATCCAAGTGCCCGAATCATTGGGATCTTTACCATCAGAGTCGCTCATCAGCTTCCCCGATTCTGTTCGACTAAAATTTTTTCTTCCATTTCTGCCGCCAGTTTCCTCAACCTGATTGCGCGCCGGTTGTGTTCTCGTAGCAGATAGGGAGCAGATCCCAAGTCAACCACCCACGCCAATAGATTGAGCAGAAAGGAAAAATACGATTGGGTATAGGCAAAAAACAAGATTCCCAAGATGGAGGCAAACGATAAATAGACGAAGATTTGGAAATAGCCGGCGTATAAGTGCCCCAAACCGGTTCCGGGCAGAGCCGACAGGGCCCACACCGGCCAAACAGTTCTGAGTTGGAGTTCTGCTCCCGAAGGTAAGTCCTGGTCAACAAACGGGCCGGACTCAGCTTGGGCACTTTGTTCATCACGTTCTTCCCGAGGGGAATCTTTCTCAGCGGCGGCAAGTCTGGCTTCACCAAAGAATACCTGGGAAGCACGATCCAGCGCCTGCTCCGCCTCGGTCTTCCACTCGCTGGGCACCATCAGTACCAGCGACCCGTCTTTCTTTCGCTCGGTGCGATGGGGAATGTCCTGCTCTCGGAGGGCGGCAGGATAGATCTCCCATTCCATTGGGTTTTTACAAATTACGAGGGTGATGAATTCGAAATCGCCGTCTTTTCGCTCGTTCATAATTCGGTACCATAAGCCTACCGCGGAAAACCGGCCTGGGTCAACAGGCAGAAGTCGACAAGTTTTTGTGGTGACAAAAACAATTTGCGTGTGCTATTTTTCCCTCTTTGTTAGTTGCTTTCGAAGAGGATGTGGGATGGCTCCACGACGTTATTACTTTAAAGCAGTGGACGGATCGACCGTTGGTCCCTTTACGTTAAACGTAGTGGCGGAGATGATCCGGGCCGAAAGGGTCAAGGCCAATACGCCGGTATCGATTGATGGTACAGCGTTCAAGGTCATGAAATCTCTTCCAGAGCTTGCAACCCTGCTCTCGGTGGATGTCGAATCGGACGTGCCGGTGAGCATGCCCCCGGAGGAAGATGTAGATGCCCAGGCGACCTATTCCGGCCAGCTGGTAGATGTAAGCATCCCTAAGCTGCTTTATCATTTCGTGGCCGCTAAAGCGACCGGCCGGTTGACCCTCTCCGCTCAGTCGGTCCGCAAGGAACTGTTTTTTTACCATGGCAAGATTGTAGCGGCGCTATCCACCATTAAACGGGACTTGCTGGGACAACACTTACTGCGCAATGGGCTGCTAAATGAGCAGCAACTAGAAGAAATACTGGCAGAAGGTGTCGCCCGTAATCACCGCATGGGCGACATACTTATCGAGAAAGAGATCATTACGCCCGAGGAACTAGGCCGTTTGTTGGACGCACAGCTGGGGCAAAAAATAGGCGAGATTTTCAACTGGCGGGTGGGCGTCTATTCCTTCTTCGAGGGCCAGGAACACCAGGGGTCGATTCTCCCCATCAACCAAAATCCATGGCGTCACATCGTTGAAGGTGTCCGGCAAGGTTACGACAAGGCGGAATTGACTGAGTTATTCCAGCCCTATTTTGACTATTTGTTGATCCGCAAGCCCAACAAAGTTATCCATCTCAACCAGTTAGAATTGAGAGTGCTGGAAAAAGAAGTCTTCAAGATGGCCAATGCACGCAAAACCTTGGCTGATATCCTTGATCGTCAGGAAGATGACGAAGACCGAATCAAGCAAGTGTTGACCACGGTTTATCTTGGTTTTGAGCTTGAACTACTCACATTCGGCGAAAAGAAAATTCAAAAAGACCCGCTGGTGGCCGAAGAAGCGCCAGCCGTCATCACTAACGATACATCCCATCAGGCGGTGGTATTGGAGCATTCCCCCCAGGCAGCCAAACCCAGACCACCAGCCAGCCCCGCCGAGGAAAAACTGCAACGCCTGGCAGAGCAATTGAAGGAACAAGACTTTTTTACCAGACTCGATCTTACTCACGCAGCCAGTTCCGCGGATGTAAGCAAAGCATTTTTGACACTCGCCCGAACCTATCACCCCGATCAAGCAGCGGAAGACACTCCGGCCGGTGTTCGCGACTTGCATTCTTTGATTTTCTCCTTGTTCAACGAAGCCCAACAAAAACTAAGCGACGACCAAAGCCGACAGAGTTACCTGGAGGCCATTGAGGCTGGTCTTACCAGCGACGAAGTAGACGTCTCCTATGTGTTCAAGGCTGAGGATCTTTTCCTAAAGGGAGAGACCCTCTTGAACCGAGGCAAGGTCTCCGCGGCCCTCAAGTGTTTCGATCAGGCGATTGAGATTCATTCCGAAGAGGGAGAATTTTACGTATTTCGTGGCTATGCTTTGTTCCTGAGCCAGAAAGATCCGAAACGAACTATCATCGATCAATGCATCGCCATCATTCACAAGGGCCTGCAAATGCGGGACGGCAAGATAGCCAAGGGGCTCTTCTTCCTGGGTAAGATCTACCAAAGCCAAGGAGATGACGAGAAAGCCACCACTTTGTATAAGAACGCTCTGGGCGTAGACGCCGGGCTCATCGAGGCATCCCGTGAGCTGCGGCTTATGGCCAAGCGAACCAAAAAAGAAAAACCAGGTTTCTTCAAAAAGAAGAAGAAATGAGGGGAGTGAAATGGCAAAACCAAAAGGCAAAACTGTCAGTGAAATGCTCGGAATGGCACGTGACTGGGGGTTGACTGGCTATTCCAAACTCAAAAAATCAGATTTGGCCAAGCTATTGTCCAAAAGTCTCAAACACCGCAGTTCAACGGAGCTGCTGGATCTGGCCAAGCAACTGGGCTTGCGGGGCTATTCTCGTTTGAAAAAAACCGAACTGGCCCGCAAATTGGCCATTCAGCTTAAAAGCTCCACCACCGTAAAAAAAGCGGCCGCCCCGGCCAAAAAATCTCCTATTGCCAAGGCAAAGCGCACCGCCACGGGAAGCGCAAGAACCAGAAGAAAGGCTTCGGTCAGACGCCAGCGCATAACATCACCGGCGTCAGCAAAGACAACAGCAAAGGCATCAACCAAGGCCCCAAAAATCCAAACCCAGCCGGTCGCTTCGAAATTGCCGGCAAGCTACCATGATGGCCAGTTTCTGCTGCTACCCCGAGATCCGGATTGGCTCTATTGCTACTGGGATCCTACCGAGGCACAGCAAGCCAAGCTGGAAAAACAGGCATCCTTAAGCATTCGCCTGTTGCGAAGAGAGGACGACAACTTTGTTCCGGTAAAGTTGATACCCATTTCTCGGCTTGCCCGCTCCTGGCATCTCCAAGTCGATTCCTCTGCCCATAGCTATCAAATTGAGTTGGGCGGGTTGAATGCCGGTGGTGACTTCGTTGCGATCATGAACTCCAACGTATCGGATGCATTGCCCAACACGCCATCCGAGCAGGTAACCACTGAGCAAGTTCACTATCAAACCGATGCCAAAATCGAAAACCCTAAAATCAGACCCGATACCAAGCAGGAATTGGCCGAGCAAATGCATCATCTTTCCACTGCGACCTCTAGCCAAAGCATGGACTCGGCGGCCGCATTGGATTCTCGCTCCTGGCTAGAGTCAGGTCGGGGTCCCGGTTCGCCGGACAAACGGGCGCATTGACCATCGGCTTCGCGGACCCTTTGGCGGTCGCGAAGTTCGGAAAGCTATCATGCAAAGTAAGGGCTACCTGGCGCTGGTGCTGCACGCCCATCTTCCCTTTGTGCGTCACCCCGAGCAAGAGCGTTTTTTGGAGGAAGATTGGTTCTTCGAGGCGGTGCTCGAATGTTACTTGCCGCTTTGGGAGCGGCTAGATCGCCTGATCCAGGAAAAGGTTCCTTTTAAGCTGACCCTGGTCATGACCCCGACGCTCATGACCATGCTCAAGGATGAACTGCTCGGCAGGCGCCTAGAGCGCCATCTGGATGAGTTGATCGAACTGGCCGAGCGAGAGGTACACCGAACTCGTAAGGACACCCGCGTACAGCCGCTGGCTCGTCTGTATGCACGGAAATTCAAGCACGCCAAGAAGATTTACCAGGAACGCTGTCAACGTGATCTGGTGGGAGCCTATGCGCGCTTGCAGGAGACCGGGGCCTTGGAAATCATCACCTCCGCGGCCACCCATGCCTACCTTCCCCTGCTAGAGCCCTATCCGCTGGCGGTGGCGGCCCAGGTTCGCACCGCCGTCGAGTCACATCAAACCCTCTTGGGGCAACCGGCCAAGGGTTTCTGGGCACCCGAGTGCGGATCCTTTCCCGGATTGGAATCCTGGCTTGGCGAATCTCGCTTGGGCTATTTCTTTGCCGACACCCACGGTATTTTGCATGCCCAGCCACGGCCACTGATGGGCGTTTATGCCCCCTTGCTATGTGCCCCGGGTCTGGCGGTCTTTGGTCGGGACCAACAGACCTCCAACCAAGTTTGGAGCGCCAGCGAGGGCTATCCCGGCCATCCTGAGTATCGGGACTTTTATCGGGACATTGGTTTTGACCTGAAGCGAAAACAGTTGGGACCGCAATTTTTTTCCGCGGGCAAACGAAAGCAAACCGGTATCAAATACCATCGGATTACCGGACCGACCCAAAAGAAAGAGTTTTATCGACCAGCATTAGCGAGAAAAGTAGTGCAGAAGCATGCGGCTCATTTTGTTGCCGAGCGTAGTCGTCAGATTGAAAGGATCGCAAAGCTGACAAAGGGCCTGGGTCCGACGGTGGTGGTCTCGCTCTATGATGCCGAGTTATTTGGCCACTGGTGGGCAGAAGGACCTTCGTTCATCGAGGCGGTTTTGCGCCTGATTGCGCAAGACGACCAGAACTTCGAGACCATTACGCCATCCGCCTATCTCGAACGCCACCCTTGCCAACAGCAAGCGCAGCTATCTGCCTCCTCTTGGGGCCAGGGTGGATTTCATCAAACCTGGTTGAACCAGGACAATGAATGGATTTACCGTCATTTGCATTGGGCCAGCGGTGAGATGATACGCTTAGCCGCGAAGCATCCGGTGGCCAGTGCCTTGTTGACCCGCTTTCTTAACCAGGCGGCCAGAGAGTTGATGTTGGCACAGTCGAGCGATTGGGCCTTCATCATGAAAATGAAAACGGTTGTCCCTTATGCCGTGCGGCGTACCACCGAACATCTGCAAGCGTTCCAAAGCCTGCGTGATCAGATCCAAAACGGTCAGCTTGATATCTCTGTTGTTTCGGAATTGGAGAACCGCCACAATTTGTTTCCCACCCTGGATTACCGGTGTTACCGCAAGGATTACCAAGCCCCGAAAAGGTCGCCTTCCTAGTCCCGGTTCTAGTGGATGGTGTTAGAGATCTCCTTGATGACGCGGCCTTCCTTTTCTGAATCCAAGGCCCCTTGCAAAAGCTCATTACGCTCTGCTTCGACTTGAAGTGGCAATTCGATTAACTCTCGGTGTAGGGCCTTCAGGTCGTCATCATCCAGCAGTTCGCGCCGACGTAAATACTCGCGCATGACCAGGTTTTCTTCGCGCAGCCGGACGATGTCGTTTTTAACCACCCGCAAGTGATCCAGGAGAAAATGGGTGGACATCAAAAGCTGCTTCTTGTGCCGCCAATCCAGCAGGAGCACGCAAAAGACAAAACTACCACCCAACACCACGATGCCCAGTCCCAGCCAAACCAATGTGTTTACCGTAGCCATTTCCAAATTCTCCCTAGAAGCTATCTTGCTTGACACGATTGTGTTACGCCCCACTCTTCTGATACGACGTGTGATGGGAGGAAAAGATCATGATATTTGAAAAATCTAGCAAATACTTGGGATTATTCACCCTTCTGCTTTCTTGGATGCTGCCGATGAGCGCCCAAGCGGTGCTTTTTGATTTCAGCGATTGGGATCGAACCCTCAAAGAACATGTGCGCCCAAGCAGTCTTCATGGCATTCGTCTGTCCGGGTTCAATTATGCCGCACTGAAGAAGTCGCCTCAGCATTTTTCTGCCGTCCTTACTCGCTTGGATCAGTTTGACCCAAAAGAGTTGCGGGATCGGGAGGACAAACTCGCTTTCTGGATCAATGTCTACAATATCGGGGCTATCAAACTGGCACTCGACCATGAGGGAATCAATAGTCTCAACGAGATTGGGCCAAGCAAAGGTGCGGTTTGGAAAATGAGATCCCTGCGGGTAGGCGGCAAGTCCTATTCCCTGGACGAGGTGGAGAACAAAATCCTGCGCAAGTTATCTGAACCACGCATTCATTTTGCCATTGTCTGCGCCTCGGTTTCCTGCCCGGACCTTCGCGCCGAGTCCTACCAGCCAAAAAAATTGGCGCAACAACTCGATCAACAAACCCGCGCTTTCCTGAGCAATGACAAGAAAGGTTTGCGCATCGACAGCGCGAACAAGAAATTGGTCGTGACCAAGATATTTGAGTGGTTTGCCGCGGATTTTGGCGGCAAAACCGGGATCAAATCCTTTTTGGCCCGCTATACCCGTGGCCCTGCTGCCAGCAAACAATGGAACGACTATTCCCTGGCCTATTTTGATTATGATTGGTCCTTGAATCGCATATGAGCCCTGGTATTGACAGTCAGCATCCTGCCTGCTACACCGACTCGGTGGAAAATATCCAAGCGATCATAAAAGAGCGGACCCTGGCGGTGCCTGGTTGTATCGACGACATCAAGCCCTATGTCGATGAGATTCGCGCTCGCTATGGCGATCGGGTGCTGGGCGTCTATATGTATGGGTCGGTATTGAGCGCCGTGACTTGTACCGAGACAAGTTTTCCGGATTTTTTCGTCATTACTGATGGATATCGCGGAGTGTTTCGTAAATGGTCGCACCGATTGCTGGCCTACTTCTTGCCGCCCCACATCTATCATCTTCGCTTGGATAAAAAACGACGTTGTAAATACAACCTGGTATCGCTGCGTCGCTTCCGCCGGGAATGCTCAAAGCGAGCCAAGGATATCTATATTTTGGGCCGCTTTGGCAAACGCGTGGCCCTGGTTTATCACCGCGACGAAAAAGCGCGCGATGAACTGGTCGGCTGCTGTTTTTCGGCCATGCGCCACGTAGTCACCTGGACCTTGAGGGGCATGAAATATCGCTTTGATGAAGAAGAGTTCACATTGAACTGTCTGAATCTATCCTACGCGGGAGAAACCCGGGTGGAAGCCAGTTCCAAAGTGCCGAAGCTCTTCCAGTCCGAAAAACCGTTTTACCTCGATATCTACCCTGCCCTGCTTCGCAAGAACCCGCTGGCCCTGGTTGCTAGCGAGGGAAAGTACCAGTTGCAAGGCAATAGCTGGCTGCGTGGCTGGCGTCGCTTCCGCTTCCGCATGTTTCTCAAGCGCAGCCGTATCCGTGGTATTTTGCGCTGGCCCAAATTCCTGGTCACGGTCGATGAGTGGGTAGACATCATCCTGGCCAAGATAGAGCGCAGCAAGGGAATCAAGCTGGATGTAACCGAACGCCAAAGAAGACATCCGATAATTTTTGGCTGGCCTCATTTCTTTCGTCTCCTTCGATCGGGCGCCATTCGTTCCAAGAAAAAGATTGACTGACTTGTCAACCAGTGTTAGACTCAGTGCGTCATGATGACAAGTCGCTAGAGAGCGATCCCTGCAAGGAGGCAAGCCATGAGTCCTTTTGCATTTGACAAACGCGATATTAATTTTTGTCTATTCGAGTACCTCGACATTGAACAACTATTGAAAATACCTGACTTTTCTGAGTTCAATCGAGAAATTCTGGACATGGTCCTGGCGGAGGCTTACAAGTTTTCCGCCGAGGAAATGGGACCCTTGGCGGAAATTCTCGATCAAGAAGGTCTTGGCTTCGAAAACGGCAAAGTCTCGATGCCCAAAGAGGCGCACAAGGTCTACCGCGGTTTGACCGAAGGCGGCTGGGTAGCACCATCGGGAAGCGTCGATTTTGGTGGTCAGGGTTTGCCCTTGGTGATTAACACCGCCATCCTGGAAATCCTGGGCACCTACTCCATGCCCTTGGTTATGGCCCCCGGGCTTTCCCGGGCTGCCGGTGAGGTGCTTGAGCATTGCGCCAGTGATGAACTAAAGCAGTTATACCTCGAAAAGCTATACAGCGGCCAATGGACCGGGTCCATGTGCCTGACCGAATCGAGTGCCGGCAGCGCCGTCGGTGACTCCAAGACCAAGGCCAAAAAGGACGGAGATCACTATCTCATCGAAGGGGAGAAAATTTTCATCACCTTCGGAGAACATGATCTGACCGAAAACATCATTCACCTGGTGCTGGCCCGCACCGAAAACGCACCCAAAGGCATAAAAGGCATTAGCTTGTTCGTCGTGCCCAAGATAAAAGTAGGCAAAGATGGCTCCCTCGGCGAAATGAACAATGTGGTCTGCGGCAACATCGAGCACAAAATGGGCATTCATGGCTCACCTACCTGCACCATGATTTTTGGTGCCGATGGACCTTGCCACGGTTATCTGATTGGCGAGGAAAACCAGGGCATCCGCTACATGTTCCTGATGATGAACGAAGCGCGCATCGGGGTGGCTTTGCAGGGTTTGGCTTGCGCTACCGCCTCCTACCAAGATGCCCTGGCCTATGCCAAAGAGCGAATCCAGGGTGTAGACATGAAAGACATGAGGGATGTGGAAGCACCGCGGGTGCCCATCATCAAGCATCCGGACGTACGTCGCAATCTGCTCACCATGAAGGCTTTCAGCGAGGGCATGCGGGCCTTGATCTATTACACCGCCAAATGCACTGATTTGTCGGTACACGCCGAAGAGGAAGAGACCCGGAACAACAACAAGCTCATGGCCGACTTGCTCACGCCCATTTGCAAGGCGTATTGCTCGGATTCGGGCTTCCAAATGACCGCCCTGGGCATACAGATTCTCGGCGGCTACGGATACACAAAGGAATATCCCCTGGAGCGCTACTGTCGGGACGCAAAAATTGGTTCCATCTACGAAGGCACCAATGGAATTCAGGCGCTCGATTTACTAGGCCGTAAGGTGGCAGGCAAGGGCGCTGCCTCTTTCATGACCTTCCTCAATCAGTACAACGAATTTATCGATCAGCACAGCGAACATGAGAGCTTGGGAGAATATGTAAAGAAGCTGGCCAAGGGACGCGATGCCTTGACTGAGGTAGTCATGAACTTCCAGAAAGCAGGCATGGAGGGAGATTTCTATTTCCCGCTTCTTTGTGCCACGCCCTTTTTGGAAATGTTTGGCATCTTGACCGTGTCGTATCTCTTGTTAGATATGGCGATTATGGCTGAGAAGAAAAGGGACGAACTGTTTGCGACTGCCGGAGCCAGCAACGAAGAGGAACGCAAGCGCGTAATTTCGGAGAACCCCGAGGCCTCTTTCTATGACGGCAAGATCCACTCCATGCGCTTTTTCCTGGATACTTATCTTCCCCAAGCACAAGGCATTGCCGAAAACGTTCGCAGCGGAAACCGCAGTCCCCTGGACATTAACTTCTAGTTAGTGCCCGTCTCATAACCTCGACGAACACAAAAAAAGTATAATGCTTTCGTAGTACTCGTCCGCGAAAACAGGGCTTTTTGAGACGAGTACTAGCCGTAATTACTCACCAATCAGTGTCTATCGAGTCGAGGATGGTGCGGATTTCATCCAAAAGGCCCTGGGTCTTGATTTCGGTGGCCACTTGAGCCATACGCTGTCGCACGGACATTAACTGCTCGCGCAGGCGTAGGATGATTTCCGCACCCTCTGGATTGACGCCGAGTTCCTGGACCAGTACCTGGTAGACACGCAAGCGATCGATGTCTTCAGTCTGGTAGGCTCTCTCGCGGCCGGGACGGTGAATCGGAATGACAATCTGTAGTTGTTCGAGCCGATCGAGTACCTCACCGTCCAAGCTGAGTTTCTTGATCACTGTTCGGCGGGTGGCAATGTGTTTTGTAAAAGTCACAATGGCTCCGCTTTGCGTAGTTTACTCGTAACGTTTCAGTTCTTCCATCAGCTTGCGCCCCTCTTCATCCAGATTCTTGGGCACCAAGACTTGAATTTTGGCAAATTGGTCCGAGCGGCCGCCGCCCTGGCGAGGCAGTCCCTTCCCCCGTAATCTGAGTTTTTGTCCGCCCTGGGTACCTTCGGGCAGTTTAAGATCGACCGCCCCTTCCAGGGTAGGCACAGAAACCGAACCTCCCAGCGCAGCCAAACGAACCGGGATCTTCACTGTTACAACCAGGTTGTCGCCTTCACGTACAAATCTTTTGTCCGCCTCATACATGATCTCAATCAATAAGTCACCAGCGGGACCACCGCGAACGCCCGGCCCGCCTTTGCCCGCCAGCCGAATCTTTTGGCCTTCACGAATGAGTGGCGGTATCTTGACGGTTAGATTCTCTCGGCTGCCATTGCCAGAAGTAAGGGTCAGACTGGTCTCGGCTCCGTTGATGGCGTCGATCATGGAAATGGCTAAACGAGTCAAGGAATCTTCCCCGCGGCTTGGTCCAGCGGGTCTCCTCCTTCGACCGCTACCGCCAAACAAGCCGCCAAACAAATCTTCTATGTCGACATTGCCAAAGCTATCGGCTGCTCCCTGCCCACGGCTGGCATAGTTATAAGCATTGTTGCCAAAGCCCCCAAATCCTCCGGGAGACCATGAGTAGCCGCCGCCGCCGGCTCCGGGCGGACTGCCTTCTTTGAATCCAGCCACCCAGGCTTCGTGGCCCACCCGATCATATTGCTTGCGCTTTTTCTTGTCGGACAAAACGTCGTTGGCTTCCGAGATTTCCTTGAACTTCTCTTCGGCTGGTTTGTCACCGGGATTAACATCCGGATGGTATTTACGGGCGAGCTTGCGAAAGGCGCGTTTGAGCTCTTGCTCAGAGACGTTCTTTTTCACCCCGAGGATGTCGTAGTAGCTTCTCATGTGCAATCAGGGCCCGAAGGGGATCAACTCTCGGATTCGATAGGAATGGTCTTGGCGGCTTTTCTTTGCACCGGCAAGGTAATGTGGAGAATCCCTTGCAGGTATTCGGCACTGATCTTGGTGCCATCCACCGGCACCGTCAGATCAATCAATCGCTCGAATTGCCCCGATGGTCGCTCGAGTCTCTGGATAGAGACTTGATCATCATCGTAGAGGACATTGCGCTTGCCGCGAATGGACAATTGGGCTCCGTTGTACTCAATCTGGATATCTTCTTTGTCTACGCCGGGCACTTCTAATTGGATAACCATCTCCTCAGGCGTTTGATAGACATCGGCAGGTGGAGTCCATCTTGACTGGTACGAACTTTCGTCGGAAAAATGCTCGCTCACGTTACTTCCGAAAAGCTCGTGGAACAAGTCCCGAAGTTTTGACAATTCCTTCATCGGATCATGCTTGTCCGAAGCCATTTGGGCCACCTTTCTTAGAGACAAGAATGTAAGATGCCTAGGCAAGAATGTCAAACGTCGATTTTTGTTAAATCACTTTCTCTCAAAGCTCTCGGTACTCGGCATCGATCACATCGTCAGCGCCCGGAGATGGAGGCGGCTTGTTCCACTCTGCTTGCGCTTGCCCGGCATCCTTGGTCTGATCGCGGTAAAGTGTCTCCCCCATCTGCTGGGAGACGGTTTTGAGTTCTTGCAAGGTGCTTTCCAGCTCGCTGATGTCGCCGTTTTCCTTCAGCCCTTCGACCTCCTCTATTTTTTGCTCGACCAGGCGCACCGTGTTTTCGTCAAGTTTGTCCCGGTTTTCGTTCAGAATGCGCCGGATTTCATAAGCCGTTTGATCGGATTCATTTCTCAATTCCACCGCCCGTCGCCGCCGATTGTCTTCGTCGGCATAACGCTCGGAGTCGTGCAAGGCCTTATCGATTTCCTTCTGGTCCAGGGCGCCTTCGCCGCTAATGGTAATCATTTGCTCTTTGCCGGTGGCTTTGTCTTTTGCCGACACACTTACGATGCCGTCGGCGTCGATGTCGAAGCTAACCTCTATTTGCGGAAGACCGCGGGGAGCGGGGGCAATTCCCTCTAGCTTGAATTGTCCCAAGGAGCGATTGTCGGCAGCCATGGTGCGCTCGCCTTGTAAAACATGAATTTCCACTGAACTTTGGCCATCGGCAGCGGTCGAGAAAACATCCGAATTTTTGGCTGGAATCGTGGTGTTCTTCTCAATCAGCTTGGTCATAACCCCACCCATTGTTTCTACTCCCAATGACAAGGGACTGACATCGAGCAGCAACACGTCACTGTAATCACCGGCCAATACCGCCCCTTGTACCGCGGCTCCCAATGCCACCACTTCGTCCGGGTTGACCCCGCGATGGGGTTCGCGACCGAAAATCTGCTGAACCAATTCTTGCACTTGTGGAATACGGGTGGAACCGCCTACCAGGATAACCTCTTGCAAGTCATTGGCAGCCAAGCCTGCGTCCTTG
>JAUVBB010000418.1 GCA_030591445.1 Deltaproteobacteria bacterium
ATGACCTTGTCCCCTTCCCGGTACTGGGTCGAGACCAGACCGCTCAACATGGCCTGGGTGGAGGCGGCAATGTCCTGAGAGCTGACCCCGGCCTTGCGGGCCCGGTCTTGATCGACCCGCACCAATAGCTTTTTGGTCCAGCGGCCCCAGTTATCGCTGATGTTACGGGTGCCCGCGGTTTGCCGCAATTGCTCCTTGACCCGATCCACGATAGCGAACAACTGCTTATGATCGCGGCAGCCGATTCGGATCTCGATGGGATTTTGCACCGGCGGGCCGGCGGCCAGATACTGGAAGCTAGCCTCCACGTCGGGCAGTTCCCGCAGGCAATAAGCATCGAGCTTGGCCATCAGTTCAGCCGCCGCCTCGGCCGAACTGGCGGTAAACATCATCATGGCGGTCTCGGGGCTGGCCCGCGACTGGCTATAGCCCAGCGTGAATACCGGTTCGTTGCCGCCGATGAAACTGGCCTGGCGAACCACGCCCTCGGCACGCTCCGGGCCGACTTTGAGCTCCCGGTCCACAAAGCGTTCCAGCTTGGCCATCACCGCCGCGGTGCGCGCAATCGGAGAGCCCACCGGCAGACTGAGCTTGCCGTAAAAGAAATTCCCAGTCAGGATCGGGAAGAATTTCTGGGGCACATAGGCAAAGCCGGCCATGGAGACCACAAAGACCACCAGGGTGGCTATCAAGGTAAGCGCCCGATGACGCAAGAGCAACTGCAAGAACGAGCGATAGCCACGGTAGAAGGCCGAGTCAGTGCCGTCGCCAGCCGCTTGGTCCGGGCGCTTGACCTTGAGAAAGATCACGCACAAGAGCGGAGTCATGGTCATGGCCAGCACCCAGGAACAAAGCAGGGTAATGGTCACCACCTTGAAGATGGAAGCGGTAAATTCTCCCACCTCGGACTTGGCCAAAAAGATGGGCAAAAAAGCCGCGGCAGTGGTCAGCGAAGACACTAGCAAGGGAGTTCTCAGCTCTCGGGCCGCGGCCACCGCCGCTGGCACCCGATCCATGCCTCGCTTGACCATCACCAGGATCGACTCGGACATGACGATGGCGTTGTCCACCAGCAGCCCCAAGGCAATCATCAGGCTGGCCAGCGAGACCTGGTCGAGCCCGATGTCGAACACGCCCATGAACAAAAAGGCCGACACGATGGCCATCGGGATCAGGCTGGCCACCAAGAGCCCGGTGCGCAGACCCAAAGTCAGCAGCATGACCAGCAACACCATGGCCACTGCCTGGAGAAGATTGTTGATAAAGGAGTCGACCGTCTCATCGATCCGCTGGGGCAGAAAATACTGAATTTCAAACTCGATGCCGATAGGATATTTCTCTTGCAGGCGCTGGAGCAGAACTTGGACATTTTCGCCCAAGGTGGTGATGTTGCCACCACTGCGCAAGGACACGCCCAGACCGATGGCGTCTAACCCCATGGCGCGCACCATGGTTTGGGGCGGATCGATGTAGCCGCGCGAGACAGTGGCGATATCCTGGAGCGCCACCAGCTGCCGGCTCCCGGGCACCTGAATCACGGTTCGCTTCAGATCTTGCACCGACTCGAAGTTGCCGGTGGGTTCGAGCACGATGCGCTCGTGGGCAGTGTTGACCGCGCCGCCCGGATTGATGATATTTTGCGAGGCGATCAAACCCACCAATTGATAAGGCGAGAGCCCAAACTGGCTCAGGCGCGCATTGTTGTATTCGATGAAAATCCGCTCTTCCTGGGCCCCGTAAAGCTCGACCTTGGCCACCTCGTTGATACGCAGGATTTCGTCGCGCACCTGATCGGCGACTTCCTTCAACTCGGCATAGCTAAAGCCATCACCGGTCACGGTCATGACAATGCCGTAAACATCGCCCAGATCATCGAAGACCGTGGGCCCAATTACATCGGCGGGCAGAGTCGCGCGAATCTGCTCTACCTTGCGGCGCAGGTCGTCCCAAATCGGACGCATGTCTTTGTATTCGGGTTTGATCTGCAGCGAGACCAGCGAGGTGCCGGTTTTAGACACGCTGGAGATAACCTTGACCGCGGGCATTTGCTGGATGGCTTTTTCGATCTTGTCGGTAATCAGCATCTCGACCCGTTCGGGACTGGCCCCGGGAAATTGGGTCATGACCATGGCAAAGCGCACGATGAAACCCGGGTCGAGATTACGCGGTAGTTGGCTATAGGTGATCAGCCCGGCCATGGCCACCACCGCCAGAGCCACAAAGGTGACCCGGTTGCGAGCAATGGACAAAGCCGTCATTTACTTTTTCTCCTCAGCCGGCAAGCGTACCTTACGGCCATCTTCCAAAAAGCGCAGCCCGGCGGTAACCACAATATCACCGGCGCGCAAGCCAGATTCGATCTCCAGCCCGGTGCCGGTCAGCTCCCCTACTTTTACCTCGCGGCGCTTAACCTGCCCAAAGCCCGCCTCGGTCGGAGAGGCCACATAGACAAAACGACCTTTTTGATCTTCGCCCACCGCCACCGCCGGAATCAGGATTCGTGGCGGGGCGTTTTTGTCGCCAAATTCAAAGGTCACCTCGGCGGCCATGCCCGCGCGAATGGCATCGTGCTTGCGCCCCAACTTAACGGTCACCGGGAAGGTGGTGCTCGCCTCCACCGAAGAGACCCCCACCTCGGCCACGGTGGCCGGAAAGCTGCTCTTGGGCAAAGCGTCGAAACGCACCGCCACCTGGCTGCCTTTTTTGATCTGGGCAATCAAGGCCTCGGGCACCGAAATAAGTACCTCGATATCCTGGCCCGAGCTCAACAAGGCCACCACCTGCCCGGCCCCCACGTTCTCGTTGACTTCGACCTTGGTGGCAGCAATGTTGCCGGCCACCGGCGCGCTCAAGCGCGTGTATTGCCGTTGCTGCCGGGCCAGCTGCACTTGCTTGCTCGCCGCCCCCACCGAGGCCTCGGCCGATTCGGCCGCCGCCCGGGCGATATCGAACTCACTCTTCGATGCCGAGCGGCTGGCATATAACTCGCGGGTGCGGCCATAGGCCGCCTTGGCATTGCGCAATTGGGCATTGGTCTGAGCCAACGAGGCCCGGGCTTGCTCGAGCCGCAGGTCGTAATCGCGGGCATCTAGTTCGGCGATCAGGTCGCCTTTCTTGACTCGGTCCCCTACATGAACCGCCAAGCGTTTGATATTGCCGGCCACCTTGAAACTGAGCCGCGATTCCACCCCGGCTCGGGCGGTACCCGAAAACATACGCAGGCGTCCGGCATCGGTCGGGGTCACCCTAACGACTCGTACCGGCCGAATAACCGGCTCGGCCGGGGCTTCTTTTTTCCCACAAGCGGCAGCGGTCATAAGCAACAGCCAGAGCAAGGATCCAGTGATATGATTTCGACCCATGAGAGTCTCCCTTTGTTACCGGCAATGCCCGTCAAGGCCGGGGCGGCGGGCGTGGGTCCGGCTTCGCCATGCTGCGCGCCAGACGCTGTTCCCAGGCCTGCAACTGCTCTTCGTTCATCAGCACGAAAAATGTTCCGGCGGCGCGCTGGGATCGAATCAAGTCGATCATGAATGCGAAATCAGCGTTCACCACTGATAGGTCGGCAGCGACGGAGGCATTCTGGGCATCGAGCAGTTCCAAGATAGATAGCACCCCGCGCGCATAGGCATCGGTAACCAGGTCCAGATTCTTGCGGCTGGCTTCGGCGGCGGTACGGGCCAGGCCCACGCTGGCCCGCGAGGCGCGTGTTCGCTGCAACGCGACCCGCACTCTTTGCTCGACCCGCTGTTTCAGGTTTTCGACCTGGGTCTGGAGACGGGCACGTTCGGCCCCTAGCTGATCCAAGCGCGCCGCTTGTAGGCCGCCTTCGAAAAAGGGCCAAACCAGAGCCAGACCGAGTTGCCAATTGGTATCGTTGGCGGCCGGGAACAAACCGGCCATCTCGGGCGGAAACGCCGCGCCTCCGGTACCGGCACCGGCCTCGGTCAAGCGTTGATCGATCTGGCCGGAAAGCTGCATGGCCGGCAACCAGAAAGAGCGTCGCACCGAGGCCTGCGATCTAGCCAAGGCCGCATCGTTCTGGGTCTGTTGTTTAAGCTCCGGCGCGTGAACCAAGGCTTCTTGCACCATGAATTCACGAAAACGCTGCATGGAGCGAGGATTGTCCACCAGCGCGGCCAGGCGCTGCTCGCCGCCGGTAAAGGGGGAGCGCTTATGGTCGATCTCGGCCAGGATGAATTCCTCGCGCAGGGGTCGGCGAAGCAGGCGGTTGAGCTCGAGCTCGGCTAAGCTCTGCTGCAGGTGTGCCTCAATCACTTCCTGACGCTGGCGGGCAATGACACTTTCCCAGCGATAGACATCGGTGGAACGCGAAACCCCGATGGCCAGGCGCTTGTGCGCCAGCTCCAGATTCGAGCGGCTCAAGCGCACATTGTTTTTGCGAATGCGCTCGGCCACGGTAGCCTGTTGCACATGCATGTAGGCCACCAGCGCCGCTTCCACGATGTCCAGCCGAACCTCCTCTTGTTTCAGCTCGCGGGCGGCCTGGCGCCGATGCTCAACTGCCAGTTGGGCCAACGCACCCTCCGCCAAGGTCTGGCGAAGAGTTGCCGACGCGGTCCAGGCCAGCTCCGGCTGGCTGCCCATGCTGGCCGCGGCCCGATCGGAGTCAATGACCGCCAGTTGCGATCCCAAGCTAAGCGTCGGCATCAAGTTGGATCGAGCGATGTCATGTTCCGCGGCCCCGACCAGCACCTGGTGGTGAGCCAAGGCCAGGTCCAGGTTGGCCGCCAACGCCTCTTGCACCACTTGTTCATGGCTGAGCTTGCGGGCACCGACCGCGGCTTCATCGGCCAGCAACTCCGCCTCCATCAGCACCCGGTAGGGCGGAGAGCTACCGATGGCCCGCGAGGTCTTGACATTGATGACCAAACGCGAACCCGGGGAAAAGGCCACCGGGATTTGCCCGGCCTCTTCGCCCAACAAGATACGGTGGACATTGATGGCCACCTGGCGGGCCCGACGACTTTGCATCTCCGCCGGCTGCAAACCGGCCAGTATCCCCCGTTCGACATGGACCCGGCCGGTGGAAGAAAAACTGGCCAAGCGACGACCAATGAGCCCGGTCACCAAATGATCGAATTGGGCACGGTCGAGACGCGGCAAAGGCAAGAGCATCACCGCATCGACCTTCGGCAAAATGGCGGCCAGGACCGGCGCCGCCTGGGCCCCTACCGGCACCACCGAATAATTGGCCACAAACTTCTTCACATAGGCCTGGGCCTGGGCCAGATTGCCCTCGCTTTCGATCCGTTCCAGCAAGGCGGCATCAACCAGGAAGGCCAGATTTTCAAAAGGAACGATATCCCGAAAGACCTTCAGATCCCGCTCCAACTCCCAGGGAGAAACCAAATAGTTTAAATTCTTACGGCCACTGCGGCCATCTACCAAGGGCAGCTTCTGGATCTGGGCATCCAGCACTCCTGCCGCCACCACCGGCCGCACCAGCGCCGGCCGGCGGCAGGCCTCGTCCGAGGCCGACAAACCCACCGTAATTACCAAATCGATGCCGGGCGCGGCCAGCGCCCGATCCAATGCCCGCGCCACCGAAGCCATGCTCCAATCGGCCACCAACTGCGCTTTGGGCGGGAAAGAAAGTTTAAACTCATCGCCCAGCAACTGCGCGAGCTCGGCCCGGATCTCGCTAAGCAAGTGCTGGTAGGCTTCACCGTCGCCATCGGTAACCGTGGCAATGCGCACCGCTTTTGGCTCAGCCGCCAGTACGGCCGGCGCCAAGAACAGCAAACCTAGCGCCCCAGCCAGACATCTACGTCTTGTCCAGTGCCTCATTCGTCTCCCCTCCCAAACGGGAGTTGCAATGCCCGGCAAAGGTAATTACATTGACTCTGGAAGTCAATTGAATCGATGGACTTTTTCAGGTACTGAACATGAGCGAAAATCGAAATATTCAGACTCACTCGGCCGCCGCCTCTCCGGTGGCTGATGCCCTATCCCGCATCCGCCAGGGCGGATCTCGCTTTCGCTTTCAGGCCACTGATATACACGGCCGCTTGGCCTTTTTGGGTTTGTTTTACGCGCTTGGCTTCACTCTGTCTTATGGCTCGGGCCTCATTTTCAACCATTACCTGGACTGGCATCTTTTCACCCAGGCCCGCTTTCTGGTCGCCCTGCTCTGCATCCTGAGTGCCCTGGGTCTCTTCGTCGTTGCTCGCTGGCGCCTGGTATCCGAACGCAGCCTCACCCGAATAGCGCTTTTCTGGCTAGCGCCCGCGGTGGCCGGCATCCTGGTCGCGGAAGCTTGGCAGTGTTGGGTGCAGGATGCCGCAAACCTGCTCTTCATCACCGAGAATCATTTAAATATCGGCATCTCCTGGGCTTGCGTGATCATCACCATCTTTCCGCTCCTGG
>JAUVBB010000426.1 GCA_030591445.1 Deltaproteobacteria bacterium
CCAACACCTTCGGCATGGAGGGCGGCAACTGGATGCGCAAATCGCAATCTGCGACCGCCACCCGCTACCTGGCTTCTGCGGGGGAGTATAGCATCTCTCTTTTCCGCGCGGGCCAGACCCATGTGGTGTTCAAGCTCGAAGGATGGCACCGGGATCCAGTCAGCGCGCGCCAGTTTGGCAAGTACACGCTCTACCTTCACTTCTACCTCGACCAGAGCTTCGTTCGCGCCTCCCATACCTGGATCATGACCGGCGATCCTGATAAGAATTTCATCCGCCGCATGGCCATCGAGCTGCCCTTGGCGGGGACCGGAGACACGCTCAACTACGCCTTCGGTGGCCGCTTCGAGACGGAGGGCGCGCCCGTTACCTTCGACCCCAATCATGAGCCCTTCGTGCCACTGAGCCCGGGACCGAGTGAGGTGCTCACCGGTCAGATCAGCCGCGACGGCCAGGTGGCGTTGGTGGCCATCGGCCCGGATAAGGTTTACCACAACCTACCGCTCAGCCAGGATTTGACCGTGGGCTACCAGCTTACCGAGGACGGCACGGTCAGCGCCACCGGGGCCGCTCCATCCGGTTGGGGCCAGGTCTCGACCGGCGAGATCGGTCTTGCCGCTGGCATTGGTGACTTCTGGCGCGAGCACCCCAAGGAGGTCCAATACGGAGACGGCCGGCTCGCAGTCTACCTTTGGCCGGACCACGGCGATCGCACTCTTGATCTACGCCGCCGCTACCCCGAACTGCGCGGCACCGTGGCGCAAGGCTGGGGCAAGGCAGCCCGGCGAGAGTTCGTAGCGGCGGGCTCTGCGGTTGGCCTGGCCAAGACCACCGAACTCTTCTTCGATTTCGACGGGAACGCCGCGCCCGCAGACATCGACCGGCGCTTTCGATCGTTCCAGGATCAACTTCGGCCCTTTGCCGGCGGCGCGCACAACGTCGCCACCGGGGTCTTCGGACCGTTGGTTGCCTACGATCCCCAAAACTACTTCAAGCTCGAAAACTATCTCGACCTGATGGTGGCGCGCATCATCCGTTCCCAGCGCGAGTATCACTGGGTCGGCTGGCTCGACCACGGCGACTACCTGCCCGAGTTCGAGAAGCAGAACTGGGAGCTCGACTTGCCCTGGAACCCAAAGCTCTACAGCAATTGGGGCTACGCCGGCTGGCAGCAGGAAGGCTATCGCTTCGGGCAATGGGCCTTCGTTCAGTACTTCCGTAGCGGCCGCTATCAATACCTGCGGGCCGCGGACACCTGGCTGCGCCACAGCCGCGATGTAGACTGCGTCTACTGGGAGACGCCAGACGATGGTCCCCACCCCGCCGACAACGAAAACGGCGGCCCCCGCAAGGGCGGCGGGCACCGGCACGACCAGCAGCACTGGGGCGCATACATGACCGGTTACGGCATCCCGACCATCGCACTGGTGCACCACTATTTTCTTACCGGGGAGGGACGCGACCTCGACGCCATGCGCGACAACGCAGACTGGATCCTGCACGCGGGGCGCTATTACGAGAACTACAGCGAGTACGCTGTGCTCTATATGGCTGAGGCGCTCGACGACAAGGCGCTGATGGCCGAGGCGCTTGCGCACAACGAGCAGCCGCAGTCCGCTTTCGGTCGCGCGACCTACGACTCGGGCATGGGGCTAATGCTGCACGACATCCACACCGGGGGCACAGCTGCGGTGCGCGCCAAGCTGCGTCAGTGGGCCGATCTGGACGAGTCGAGCGCGGCCTACCTGCGCGCCTACCTCGAGTCCCAGGAAAAGACCGGCACCTATCTCGCCCGCATCGAGAGCGCCTTCGACGCCGCCTTCCCGGCCAGCCCTATCAATGCCTCGCGATACCAGAGCTGGGCGCCACGCGTGCCCACAGACTTCCGTGATGTCTTTGGCCAGGACATCATGCCCGCTGGCCCATGGGGCTGGCCGATTCGGTTGCTGGAGAGCGCCCAATTCGACGGTCCCGGCGGCATGGGCAATGATTTGGGGCGCCACTCCGGGCAGATGGCTCTCATGTGGAGCATGTCGTTTTTCGGCCGCGGCCTTTAGAACGGAACTCACTGCTCATAAGGGCCCATATCAATAAATCCCTTGATGCGGGTGGCGCCGGCTAGATCAGTGGGGAAGTCTTCGCTGGTGTCGTTATCACCATCGATATCGTAGGTGTCAGGCGGCAGGACGACTTTGTTGCCCTCGTTGATACCTGGCGAAATGGGATCGAGCCGAAAGTTACCATTGGCTGCATCAACAAAACGCGGCCTCAGATTCAGATTTTCCTTACCCGTCCAGCCTCCCATAATATTGGTAAAGTTTACGGTAAGGCTACTGGTATCCACTATTTCGAAAGTACCTGTCCATACGATAGAATTGTGAAAATCCAATTCCGAGTTATTGACAAGAAAAGCCCAGCTTCCCAGCCCATCGGCGGCGCCATCGGCGCCGGAGCTGGCATAGGTACCGTTTGGGTTTCTCCCGCCAGATCCGCCCGTGCCTCCAAGGCCGATGATGCTGTCGTACAGGATGCTATTGACAAGCTGGGGGCTGGCATTGCTATTGTAGAGTCCCGCGCCGTCACCACTGCCAACACCAGGGCCGCCCCGTCCAGCGGAGTAACTGTAGACATATCCGTTGCCACCCCACCCACCATTGCCGCCAGCTCCTGATACATTCTGATAGATAATCGAGTTAAATATATACAGCGCGGAGTCGGCACTATAGATCCCGCCCCCGTTTCCACCAACATTGCCGCTGCCGCCATTACCACCGTAACGATAGTCGTTTGTACCGAAACGACCATATCCGCCTCTGCCGCCCTTGCCGGCCACATTTTCCCAGAGTATGCAATTGATGAGCTCAAGTGAGGAGTTGCTATTGTACATGGCCCCACCATCACCGCCAAGGCCACCCGTAGCGCCCGTTCCCCTGGCGCTTTCGGCGGCGCCGGCATATCCAGGATAGCCGATGCCACCAGCACCGGCGAGATTGGCGTGGAACAGACAATCGATCAGCACCGGCGCAGAGTTGGTATTATACATCCCAGCACCGGATCCTCCCTTTTTGCCGAGTTTTGATTCCATAATGCCGTCCGCGCCCGGTCCCGCGCGGTTGCTGTCTAAGGTACAAGCGCGAAACAAAGGATTTGCCCGGTTATTGTACACGCCACCCCCATTCCCTCCTGCCACATTGGTGGTGAAGATGCAGTTGCTTAGGTTTGGAGAGGAATCATTATTATAGATGCCGGCCCCATTTCCGGTGTAAACACCACCGGCAGCGCTATTGCCCGAAAAACGGCAATTGCTGATCGTTGAATATGTTCGGTGGTTATACATCCCGCCACCTTCGCTGGCTTGATTGGTATGAAAGTAGCAATTTCTCACGGTGACGTCGGTCTCGTTATTGAACATCCCGCCGCCTCGGGCAATGGTCCTCCCCTTGGTAATGACAAAGCCATCAAGAAGAGCAGTGGCGCCATTGACAAAGCAGGAGACAACGCTGCCGCTATTGTTGCCATCGATAATGGACGTGGGGTCGGGCATTTCCCGATCGACCACGGTTACAGTGGCAATTGTTCGCTGAGACAAGGATTCCTCCGTGCCCACAAAGCTGCCATAGAGCCCCACATTGGCCACGAGGGTGATGTTCTCGGTATAAGTGCCTGCTTTTACCCACACATCACAGCCCTGGTCGAGCGCGTCATCCAGGGCATGCTGTATGTTGAGCTGGGCTTCAGCCCAGGATGAGCCCGCATTGATATCATCCCCATCGGTAGCTACCCGAATGGCACACTTTATCTCGTCGCAGATACGGCCGGACCAACCCTCATGGCAGGCACAGACCCCTTCTTGCTGGTCGCCGTTGCCCTCTACCCAGGTGGTGGAACTGACCAGCACCCGGCAGATCTGGCAGGCATTCTCGGGGTTGACCTGTTCCTCGCCATAACAAACCCCATCAATCAAGCAGCCGGGACAAGCTCCAACGCAGCTATCGCTGATAAGATCACAGAATTGATCCGGGCCGCATTGATTGCCGGTACTGACCACCGTCTGGCCGACTTCATCACAGGTTTCGACCCCATTACAGCTTATGCCGTCATCTGCTTGCATGGCCAGCCCGGAGCAGCTGCCCCCGGCACAGGTATCGTCTTTGGTGCAGAACAGCCCATCAGAACATGCGCCGCCGTCATTGTTCTGCCACTCGGTGGTGGACAATAGGGGATCACATTGAAGACAGGGGTTTTCAGGGTTTTGCTGGCCCGCACCATAACAGACCTCAGCGATTAAGCAGCCGGGGCACAGGTCAATGCAGCTATCGCTTTGAAAATCACACAGCTGCCCACTGCCACATTGGTTGCCAGTACTGACTATCGCCTGGGAGGATTCGTCACAGGATTCAACACCGTTACACGCGACCCCATCATCGGGCGCCCGGGCAACGCCGCCGCATACCCCAGCTAAACAGCTATCCTGCTCCGTGCAGTACACCCCATCGTCGCAAGCGGCGCCGGTATCATTTGACCACGCAGTGGCTGACTGGGCCCGATTACACTTTTGGCAGCTCTGGGAGGGATCAAAGCTCCCTTCGGGATAGCAGATGTTCGCGATCAGACAACCCGCGGAACAGTCCTGATTGGCCGCTTTATCTGAAGAGCACGCTGCGGTAAAAATGATCACCCACCCAACACCCAACACCAATTTCTTCATGGTACCATTTCCTCCTTAGACATCGACAGACGCGCACTCGATGCCATGTTTTTACCACTGCTGCTTATTTTTACCCCCGAACCGCAAATTGTATCACGAATCAAAGCCAGACCCGAGCGATCCCAAGCCGATGATTCCGCAGAAACAGGGACGGCCTCCCGTTAATGATTCATGAGCAGTAAGCCGTTTGTTGATTTCTAAAGAATATTCCTTGTCAAGAGGTCAAAAAAAGGGTACGGGGTGAGTTGCTTTCGTTTGTTTTGTTGGTAATGACCATGAAAGGGGAGAGGAACATGAAATTGAAAACAAACACCAAGAGTGGCTTTTGGACCGATTGGAAAGATCGTAGATAGCTAGGCAAAATTCAAGATTGATCAAAATGCCGTTCGCCATACATGGTGAGCGGCTTTTTTGGTTAAGATACTCTTATGGGTTTCTGGGACTTCTTAGCCGGTTACTTGTGGCGCAGGATGCGCTCGATTAGCCAGGATTCCACGCCGTGCTTGAGCCATTGGGCGATTTCTTTGGCCATGGGGATTTTTTCTACTTGCTTGTCGCTCATCCAGTTTAGCGATTCGTGCAGGGCGGAGTTTACCCGCAGCATCTCAAGTTGATCCAGGGCCATGCGGCGCTGTTTGCGCCTTCCTTTTTCGTGGTAGCGGATCTCGTTTTTGTCCACCACCAAGGTGCAGCGGAGCTTTCCGATTTTGACCAACAACAAGGGTACGATGCTGAACCAGCCAAGCATCATGAGCATTATGCCGAGTGCTGGATTTTCCCCGGCGGTCATCACCCAGTAGGAAAAGCAGGTCATCAAGATTGGAAAACCGATAATAACTGGCAATGGAAAAGGCCTGGGTTTGAAGAAGCTAAACCGGACCTGCTGATCTTCGTTTTTCCGCTCGACGCCGTCTGGTGGGTTGGGTTCTTGCTCCAACTTCTGCAGACCGCGACGCAGCTTTTCGCTTAGGCTGAGATCCAGATCTGTTGCCAGAGAAAAGAGGGGACGTAGTTGCAAAAATTGCGTTGACGGACCCTGCCCGGGAAGCCTGCCACATTGCTCAATACATCACATCGACCATCACTCTCGAAATTACGCGAGGAGAAGAGAAGCTATTGAAAAGATGAAATTATTGCAACTATGTCCCCTTTTTTCCCCGTAGGGGCCGTAGGGGCCGAGGGAGGTGCTGGGGGTCAGCCACCGCGGAGAAACAGCGGAGAAACAGGGACGGTCTTTAGTTATTTAGTTATTTGCTGGTAAGACCATGTAATTACAGTGCATTGTTTGTGTGTAAATGGACTACTCAAAAGTTGGTGGCATTTCCTTTGATGCTTTCATGATCCTCGATGGCAAGTGTCAAAACTTAAAAACTGATTCGTGAGAAGTAAGGGCGTTTTACAGACAGCAATAAAAGACAAGCGGGCAAATCGGTTTCATTTTTATGATATTGCCCAGATTTTGCTGATAGCCACCAGAGCTTCACCACGACCCC
>JAUVBB010000081.1 GCA_030591445.1 Deltaproteobacteria bacterium
CCGGTGAGACAAAAGCACCGAGTTTCCTTCAATCACGCGACCCGATCCGGCTAGCACCACCTTTTCGTCTTGCGGCTGAATCTCCATCCAGTCGGCCCGGATGTCTAAATTGTCGCCGTGCACATGGACGCCGCCCGTCAGCAGAATCGGCCCGTCCGGACCTTGGCTTTCCATTTTTTCCGCTTCGACTTTGACTTTGTCCGGCACGGTCTGCAGCAGGCGAAAATCCCGGTAGTCCGACTGGGCTTGCGCCCGCACCGGAAACAGGGCGGTCAGCGCCCCCAACAGGACCACGGCTAGCACAACTGTCCGCATCGGTCCTAAACTATGCCAAGGATTACAGATTTGCGGATGGTTATTGCGGCCGGTCGAAGTCGACATACACCACGTTGTCTTCTCTGCCCGCGCGGTAGGGTACCCGTCCCTTTATTTGGATTTCGATTCGCACCGAGCGGCTAACCCCTTCGATTTCCCTCGGGGTAATCAAGGTCACCGCCGAATCGAAGAAGTGGGTATCCAGAAATCGCCTATTGTTGCGCATCGGTATGCGGGCATTGTCCAATTCGATCACCACGAAATTGTCGCCTTCTTCGCTTACCCGGTAAGAGACTGGTTCATTGGTACGAACGAAGACGCGGGAAGATTGTCTGGTCTGCTGAAAACCCACCCAGGTCACGGCCTTGATCGCCGACGAGAGCTCGACCCTTTCTTCTACCTCGGCCACCGGTGGAGGAGCCGCTGATTCCGAATCATACTGCTCACTCGCATCGGCCTCGACCGGCACCTCATCGTCCATGGGCGGGGGCGGCGGCGCTTCGTCTTCTTCTTCCAGGTTAACAGGAACCTCTTCAACTTCATCGAGTTCTTCTTCGCCATCTTCCTGGACCAGCGCCACCGGCAAGTTCGGCTGCTTCTGTTCGATAACAGCTTCGGTGGCCGGCATATGCGGCAATGGCTCCGGACGGGTACTTGTCACCATCGCCAGTTGTACCGGCTCTGGTCGCTGGTCGGGCATCATGGCCGCCGACACAGCCGCCACTGGCTCGGCATCGTTTTCCGGCTCGGGGTTTGGTTGGGCAATCGCCACTTGGACCGGCTCGGTGACCGCTTCTGGCTCAGCAGGCGGCTTCAAGCCAGGCCGCGCAGAACTTTGCGGCGAAGGAGCCGCGACCACTGCCGTCGAACCCTGGCCCGGGGCGGAGCCATCGCTTGGTTCCGGCTGCGGGTCTACTACTGGCACGGCCTTGGGCCGGGCAAGTTCTTCGGCCAAAGCCATATCGTGCGAACTGGGCTGACGGTTTTGGTTGGCATAAGACCCGGAGACCACCGCATCCTCTGGTGGGGCCATGGGAATACCGGCCGAGACCAGCAGCCCGCCGGTGCCAGCCGTCAAATGAACGAAGAGCGACGAGCCACGCATTTTGACTTGGTACTCTGCTTCGCGCTGCAACTGAATAATCACCCGAGAGATACCATGCGGGGCTTCGCCATATTGGGCCGTCGTTATCCCTTGCACCAAACCACCATCACCGCCAATAGTGGTCGGCACCGAACCCAAAGCACACTCGGCAATATCCACGATCACCCTGCGCGGTGAGTCTTGCTTGAAAGTGGTAAAGTTAGGAGCGCGATCCGAAGCAATTTCTACCACGGTCACCTGCTCATCTTGAACCAATCGAACGCCGAAGACTCGGTTCTGGGTTGCAGCCTGCGTTGGCAAAGACGTCAATCCCAAAGCCAAGCAAATTACGATTGCCAACCCTTTCGTTCTACGTATATGCATGCCACAGTCCTCCGTGGAATATTCCACAGTCATGAGCAAAAGCTACGCTTTCTTGTTGGCCAGGAACGTTAGCATCAGGCACCCGGTTTGAACAAGTATTGTCACGATAAGTCAAATAAAGTTATGCACAATTAATGTAAATTGATTCCCGGCCAGGGTCAAGAATTTGGCCGAAAAAAATGCGGGACCCCCTTGCTCAACAACCACTCCCGCGCTTCGCCGGCCACCGTGAGCGACCCGGTTACCAGCACTTCAGATTGGCGGTGTTCGGCCAAATGATCCATGGCCGCCGTGACCGAATCATGAATTGCATGGGGAACTTTCAAGAAGGGCTTGAGAGTAACCGGGTCTCGACCCCGGGCATCGGCGGGAAAAACCAGCTCTACTTTATGGGCAAGGGCTTCGAGCACTTGCAGCATTTGTTCTGCTTCCTTTTCGCCCAGTACTCCGAAAACCAGATGCACCGGCTTCGAACCAAATTCCTCGCGGAGGAGTTCGGCCAAGGCTTGGGCTCCCCCGGGGTTGTGTGCCCCATCGAGAATCCACTCACCGTCCGGGCCAAATCGCTCGAACCGGGCCGGCCAACTCACTCGCGGCAAAGCTGCGCCGACCGCCTGGTCGCTTATTTCTAGCCCCGCAGTGGTCAAGGCGGGAAGGCAAGCCAGCGCGGTGGCCGCATTCTCTACTTGATGGGCACCGGCCAAGCCCAGGTGAACTGGACCGTATTGCTTTTGGCCAACGCGGAAACTCGCCTGTCGCCAACTTCCCCAACCGTCGAAGTCATCACCCCTCATTGACAAAGGGCTAGACTCTTGCCGCGCCTTGTCGACAATGACCGCACCAGCCTCCGGGTCTTGTCCGGCGGAGACAACCGGTATGCCGCTCTTGATGATGCCGGCCTTCTCGCCGGCAATAGCGGCCAGGGTACTACCCAACCACTCAGTGTGCTCAAGTTGAATGGGCGTAATTACGGATACCACCGGCGTAAATACGTTGGTGGCATCTAGACGTCCGCCCATGCCGCATTCCATCACCGCCACCTCTACCCCCAAATCGGCAAAGATAAGCGCCGCCAAAATGGTGGTGCATTCGAAAAAGGTCAAACGGCAAAACTGATTGGCGTCTCCGCGCTGGTTGTACCAAGTGGCGGTCTGCATCTTGTCCGTCACCTTGCCCTCTACCACCCAGCGGGTCACGTCCTCGGGCGGGACCTCCAAGCCTTGCGCCAACAAAACATCAACGGCTTTCTCGATAGCGGCATCGTCCACTTCCTGCCCATTTACCTGAAAGCGCTCCCGGTAGTGGGTTAGATGAGGAGAAGTATACAAACCCACGCGATGGCCGGCCTTGCGTAACATGGCATCGAGAAACGATGCCGTCGATCCTTTGCCATTGGAACCGGCGATGTGGATGACCTGGAAGCTATCCTGAGGACGCCCCAGGCGGTCGAGCACCAGTCGGGTGTTTTCCAAACCGAAGCGGATGCCGCGGGGCTTGAGGGCATAGAGAAAAGCGGTGGCGTGATCGATCTGCATGGAGTCTATACCCGAAAGCGATCTCCAATCTGCATAATCCGAAGACGAGAGTCTCCCAGGGCATTGATTTCCGTCTGCAAATCTTCCATGCGATCGGGCTTGAGATGGTAGAGCATGATGGGAACAGAGTCGGCCTGCAGCTTACCGAGCTCGATCGCCAGGGTGTTGGGCGTTAGATGACCGGCCGCATCGGCTACAAATTGAAGGTCATTGGGAAACTTGGTCTCGACCATCAGCAACCTGAGGTCTTTGAGTCGATTGACCGATTTCCACAAAGCCTCGGTAGGACCGGTGTCGCCGGTGTAGACAAAACTGCCGGTTGGTCCGCGCAAGATAAAGGCCATGGATTCAACCGGGTGACTGACCGGAATAGCCCGCACCGTAATTCTGCCTACCTTAAATGCCTTATTGGGAGAAAACACGACTTCCTTGAGCACCGGGTCTTCAGAGTTGGGCAAAGAGAAGAAGTCGGGCCAAATCCGGTTGTTGAAAAAATCATTGCGCAGCACTTCCAGACAAGCGGCGGTGGCATGGATTTTTACCGGCTTGTTTCTACGACCGATGATCAAATCGGCGAAGCAAGCCAAATCCTTGATATGATCGCAGTGGGCGTGGCTGACCAGTACATGGTCAATGGCGAGTTGGGCATCCAAGGAGAGGACCGAGCCGAACGAACCGGCGTCGAGCAAGACCTTCTGATCAATAAGTAAGCTGGGGGTAAAAAAGCCGGCCATCTCACCGCCGTGACAACCAAGCACTTCGATTTGCATGGGTGTTGGCTGGGGCTTGTCATTCCGGCTCATCTAAACGCCTCGCTTTGCTTCCTGATTCGAGTCAAATATCGCCGAACTTCTCTTTCATCTCGAGAAATTCCAAAAACTCGCGCAAACGACCGACATCGTGAATCAGCAAGCCATCATCATGCTCGCGAATCAATTTTGCCTTGAACAACTTGTCTAACACTTCTCGCACCTGCGCCACTTGCAAACCAATTTTCTGGGCCAGGCCTTCAGGGTCGACCGCCACCAGGGTGCCGCCCGGCATCTGTTTGCCGCGGCTGGCCAGATGAGTGAGATACTGCACCACCCGGCTGTTGTGATCCCTTAGCATCAGGTTTTCGATTTGTGCGTCGGCTTCAGCCAATCGCTGTGCCAAAATTTTAATCATGCGCAAGGCGATCTCGGCATTGCCCCGAATCATGGTCTCGAAGGTCTTGGGACCAATAACCAGCAGGCGGGCCGGATCGACGATCTTTACCGTGGCCGAGCGGGGCTTCTCGTTAATGATGGCCATCTCTCCAAAAAAAGCGCCCGGGCCCAAGACCACCAGCTCTTTCTCGACCCCGCGCACCTTCTTCGACACCTGCACCTTGCCACTCTGGATGACGTACATTTCGTTGCCGATTTCGCCCTCGGAAAAAACCACCGACCCCACCGGAAACTCGCGGCCAAATCGCTCGAAAAGTCTCGCTCCTTCTTCACTCATGCCACACACCCCTGCTTGCGCGGTTTCTTCGCCACTTCAGAACCAGTAAGACAAGGCATTAAAAACATTTGTACCCTCCATCAAGAAGAGAGTCCAGACCTTTTCCCGGGCAACTTCTCCTCCTTGCCGGTAATATCACCAGCCCTGAAAGCAGCGATAAATGCCGCCACGGCTTCCAGATCGAACTGGGTCCCGGTACAGTCCATGATTTCTCGAACCGCCACCTGCGTTGCCAAACCCTTACGATAAGGACGATCGGTGGTCATCGCGTCGAAGGTATCGGCCACCGCGATGATCCGAGCTATCAGCGGCACCTGCTTGCCCTTTAACCCGTCGGGATAGCCGCGACCATCGGCTCGTTCATGGTGCGAGCGAATACCAGGCACCACGTCAACCAGGTATTGGATACGTTTGAGGCGCTCGGCACCCACGGCCGGGTGGGCTTTCATCATCTCGAATTCCTCGTCGTTCAACATGCCCGGCTTGCGCAAGACCGCATCGTCGACACCCAACTTGCCGATATCATGCAAAATAGCCGCCAGGCGCAACTCATCCAACTTTTGCGCATTCAGACCCATGAACTTGCCGATAGCCATGGAGTATTCAGTAACCCGACGGGTGTGACCACCGGTATAGGCGTCTCTGAGTTCGATAGCTTCGGCCAGCGCCTCGGAGGTTTCGAAGAAAGTCTCTTGCAGTTGTTCGAACAAGCGAGCATTTTCCAGGGCCACCGCCACCTGGGCGGCCAGAAACACCAGCATCTCCAAATCCTGATCGTCGGGTCGGCCTTTCTTCTTGTTGATGGTCTGGATGGCCCCGATGACCTTGCCCCGAGCCTTGACCGGCACGCAGATCATGTCATGGGTAACGAAACTGGATTTGCTGTCGCCCTTGCCACTCCAACGGGGATCATTGTGGCAATCCTGAATCATCACCGGCTTGGCATTGGTGACCACCCAGCCGGCAATACCTTCGCCTTTTTTCAGGCGAATGCTCTTGACCTCCCCGCCCATCTCACCCAAGGCCACCTCAAAAAAAAGCTCGCCGGTTGCCGGATCGAGCAACAGCAAGGAACCAGCCGATGCGCCCGCAAGTTTCACCGCGGCATCAATGGTGCGGGTGCGCACCTCCCGCGGGTCCAGAGTAGAGTTGACCAGGTGGCTGACTCGATTGAGTATGGTGTATTGCTGATTGCGCCGCCGGGTCTCGGACCATAAGATGGCGTTGGCAATCGCCCCCTCCGCCGCCGAAGCCAAAGCCATCAGGCTTTCTCGATCGTGGGCGTCGAAACCTTGATGAGCCTCATTGTTGAGCAGAACCACCACGGCCATGACCGCGCCGTCTGGGCCGTGTAGCGGCACGGCCAGCAAATCCTTGCTAGGTCCGCCCACCTCTTTGGCTAGACTCTTGCGAAAGCGAGACTTCTGGCCAATGTTCCCAATCAAACGCGCTTTGCCTACCTTGGCCACCGCTCCGGCAATGCCCTTGCCCACAACCAAGCGCAATCCCACCTTACTTTTTCGTTCTTTGCCCTTGACCAGGCGCAAAACCAATTCTCCGCTGCTTTCGTCCATAATGAAGAGCGATCCGAGTTGGGTTCGTGCCAAACGCTGGGCAAAGGTCAAAAAGCGCGCCAGCAGCTTTTCGGTAGGAACCGTGGGTCGCGTCAAGTTCCCAAATGAACGCAGCATTTCTGCTTGCAACTCGAATCGTCGCCCGCCATCCTTCATCGTTTCCCTCACCTAAGCCCCCTGCCAATTACTTGGTGGTCATCTTGAAAACCCCATCCCAGCCTTCGCCGGGAGGGTTCTGCTTCATTTCTTGGCAGCGTTTGAGATACATCTTGGCCACCGAGTCGTCTTGCATGCCGCTAAAGGCAGCCATGGCTTGATCCCATTGTTGATCTTTGTACAGGCGAAAAGCCTGATGAAATTCTTTAATCCAGGCATCCTGCTCTGGGTTGGGAGGACCTTTGTGCAATAGCTCGAAAATGGTCACCGGTTCGTTCTTGCCTTTGACTTGGACGGCGTCGAGTTCCCGGCAAGTAAAGTGGTCGCCCACGGCCGCCCGGGTAAACTCAGAGATGATGATGTGGGTACCGTAATTCTTATTCAGGCCCTCCAGGCGCGCCCCCAGGTTGACCTGATCACCCATGACCGTATAGTCGAAGCGGGTAGCCGAACCCATGTTGCCCACCGACATCAACCCGGTGTTGAGACCGATACCAATGTCCATATCCGGCAAACCGCGCTCGGCCCATCCCTTGCGCAAGCGCCCCAGTTCTTCCATCATCTCCAGCGCCGTTCGGCAGGCCGCATGCGGATGATCATCAAAGGGCACCGGCGCACCATACAAAGCCATGACCGCATCACCAATGTACTTATCCAAAGTGCCGGCGTGCTTGAAGACAATCTCGGTCATGGGAGTCAAGTACTCGTTGAGCAAATTGCTCAAATCCTCGGGGTCCAGTTTCTCGGAAATAGTCGTAAAACCACGAATATCAGAAAACAACACCGTCAATACGCGCCGCTCGCCCCCAAGCTTCAGCCGGGTGGTGTCTTCGAGCACATCGTTGATCACGTCCTTGGACAAATAAAACTGAAAAGCATGCCGAATCTTAGCTTTCTCTCGCTCTTCGGTGGCATAACGATACACCGCAATTCCCGCAAACAAGACCACCAAATGCAAAACCGGAACCACCACGTAGGCCATCAAGCCATTGCCAAACATGAAAAAGAAATCGGTGGCCACCACCCCCAGCAAAGCCAACAAACTCACCACCAGACCCACGGTCAACCGAAAACGCGAAAGGAACCAAGTCAAAATCAAGCCCAATAGCAACATGACCAGGGCCTCATAGGCCAAGTACATGGGCGGGCGGACAAGAAAGTCCTTGTTGATTACATTTTCAATGACGCTGGCGTGAATTTCCACCCCGGGGAAATCGGATTCGAAAGGCATGGGCCGAAGATCATATACCCCGATCGAGGTAGCGCCCACCAGCACCACTTTGTCTTTGACCGCGGCACAAGCCTCGGACTCTCCGTGTATGATGTCACCGGCCGATACATGCAGGAAACTGCGCTGCTTGCCATAGAAGTTGACTTGAAACCGGCCCCCGCGGTTGAGCGGTATCTCCAGGTGATTTTCTCCCGGTCTCTCCAACGGACCAATGAACAAGCCTATGTACTCTTTAATGTGTTCTTCGCCAGTGAAGGTCTGGATGAGCAACTCGACCGGCTGATCATAGTAAGTAGAGAGAACCTGTAGGGTTAATGATGGATAGGATTGATTATCGAAGGACCAAACCATGGGAACCTGTCGATAAATGCGGTCTTCGTCTGGCATCTGGTTGAAGTAACCATAGATTTCAGCCGCCTCGGAGAGAAGGGGCAAGTTGGCACGAACACCCAAAGCAACGGGAAAGGCCTTTGACAGGTCGTTTCGATCGGCCCCTTTGTAGCCCAAAGTATAGGAGATGGTACCAAAACCAATGCTTTCCTTGCCCGCCATGAGGTCAGCGGGATCAACTGCTTTGACCTCTTCCTCGGAGTTGAAGAAGAAGTAGCCCAAAACCACGTTCTCGGTGTCTTCAAGCACCTTGGCGAAGACCTGGTCGCCGTCGGCAGCGGCCATTATCTCATCTAACGCAACTTCGAATTGCTCGTCTTTTTTCTTTGCATGGCTATAGCGCTCTTTGATTTTGGCAACCAAGGGCCCGGTGCGGGTGCTATCGGGCTCAGAGAAAACAACATCAAAGCCGATGACCTTGGCGTCGCAGCGATTTAGTTGCTCGATCAGGGTCGCTATCTTGCTGCGCGGCCAAGGCCACATGCCCAGGTCCTCGCGGCGAAACGATTTTTCGTCGATGGCGGCGATGACTACGTGGGCATTCTTTTGAAATTCTTTGCGTTCGGCTTCGGTTTCGGGCCCACCGCGCAGGCGGAATTTTGTATCCAGCCAGGTATTTTCCACGTTTTGCAGAAATCGTAAGGCATGGCTCTCCGAGATTCCACAAACCGGCAGCTTGAGACTGCAGAAAACAAGGGTGATTAACAGGCCCAGCCGGAAACAGGAGAACCTAAAGATCCTCTTCAACACGAGATTGGCCCCTCTCGCAAAACAGCCACGAATATTCAGTCTTGCTAGCAGGTTAGGACATGGCCTGCAGCCTGTCAACAACACGATCTCACTTTCACCCTCTTGGGCATCGAGCGCTTGACAATCAGCGCGAGGCTCTGCTATGCAGGTGTCGGTGGGAAAAGTGTAATAAAGTGGGGCTTTTCTAACGCCCCGCGCGGAGGTTGCGATGGCTGAAGCTGGGATGAGAACCGAGTCTGAATTGGACATCGACAAACTAGAGGCAGACTTTCAGGCGGATGCGGGAAATTTCGTACCGCTGGCCAGGGCCTACCTGGATAGAAATTTGCCCCGGCAGGCCCTGCATGTTTGCAAGAAAGGCTTGTCGAACAACCCGAATGCACCCCAGGGCATGCTGGCATTGGGTATGGCTTACTACCAGACCTACGACGACCAAAATGCCGAGATGGTTATGAAAAAGGTGCTGCAAGCCTCGCCCGACTCGGCGGTGGCCCATCGCACCCTGGGAGAAATCTTCCTTGACCGGGGCCAAGAGCCCAAAGCGCTAAGCGAACTTACGCGTTCGGTCGAGTTGGATTCCAGAGACCAACACACCCGGTCTTTGTTGGTGGCCATGGAAGAAAAACCGCCACCCATGGCCGGAAACAATGGCCAACCCCAAGAGACCTGGCTACCGCGAAAAACCTCCGTACCCGGGCCCATTCCCAAGCCCATGTGGCATGGCATAGCCCAGGTCATGGTCGTGGTCGTGATTATGGCCGGCTTGGTGGTTTGGTACAAAATGAATATGGAGGTCCGGACAGAGATTCGAGAGCATCTCAAGGAAGCAGCCGCGGTGGTTGCCAGGGATAACTTCGATGACTTGCTGGCCGCTGAAAAATCTCTAAAAATGGCCTATGCCCTGGACGATGGCGATGTCAAAACCATCACCCGCCTGGCCTCGGTCAGCGCCAACCTCTGGCAGAACCATAACCAGGTCGACAGAAAAGCAAAGATTACCGAATATCTAGCCTTCATGGAAAAAGAAGATCTGCCCAACCCAGAGCGTTTTACTATCAAGGCACTGTTGCTCAAAGAGGAAGGCAAGGCGCAGGAAGCCGACACTTTCTTGAGTGGGATTATCAAGCGCGCTATCGAGAAAAAAGACATCTTCCTTAATGCAGACATCTTTGGCGCCCGGGCGCTTGCGCGCCTGTCGCTGGGCCAGCTTAAAGAGGCACGAGAAGATTTCAGCCGGGCCGCCCGCTTCTCCGGTGATACTCCGCATTATCAGGCAGCATTTGCCAGTGTCTATTTCAGAGAAGGCAACCTGCCCCGGACGATTAAGTATTACGGAGACGCCCTACGTATCAGCCCGGCCCACGCCAGCTCCAATCTAAACGCTGCTTATGCCCGCATCCTGCAGGGAAAAGATTTGGAGAAAGCCAAGAAGGTTCTGGATGAATTCCTGGACGAAGAGCGTCATCCGGCCAATGAATTCTCACCACCGGAAAAAGGCTTGCTCTACCTGGTCCGAGCTGAATACGCTCTGGTAACCGATGCCATTCCCGATGCCAATACCTGGCTACGCAAATCACTGGAAACCGACGACAGTTCAGCCCTGGCCCACAACCTGGCGGGGCGTTTGGCAAGCATGAACAAGGATGCCACCAAGGCCACCGCCGAGTTCGGTCGCGCTTTGCAACTGGATTCAAAGTATCCCAAAATATACTTCGATCGCTCAGAAAGCCTCCATTTGCTTGGTGACTCTACCGGAGCCATCGAGAAACTACGTGAATTCGAGCGGGCTCTGAAACCCACAGTGGCCTATCACGTCGAGGCGGGAAATTTGTACTTGCGCACCGACGACATGGAATCGGCCATGAACGAGTTCCAAAAAGCGGTCAAGGTGGACGAACTCAGCCCGGAAGCCCGCTACCAGGTCGCGCGTTGCTATCAGGCCATGGGTAATAAGCTGGGCGACGACAAGAAATTGGCCGAACAAAAACGGGCACTTTATAACGATGCCCGGCAATGGTACGAAGATTCGGTCATGCTCCCGGGCGGCGAACGTGGAGAAGTATATCACGCCATGGGGCGTATCTACCTCGACTCGGAAGACCCCACCAACGCCCTCGACAAGTTGGCCAAGGCGGCGGTCATGATGCAAAAATCCCGCGAACCCAGCGCCAAGATTGCCGGCGTATATTTGGACGTGGCAGAAGTCTTCAAATACATGGGTGGCCCCGAGGGTGAGCGTCAGTCAAATATATATCTGGCCAAAGCCAAAGGGCTGAGAGAGGGCAAGACCTTGGAAGAGGTCGAAAAAGAAGCAGCCGAGCAGGAAAAAGCAGCCCAGAAGGCCAAGAAGAAAAGCAAAAAGAAGCGGCGCCGTCGCTAGTTCTCACCCCGTCTGAAACTCACCAAAAAAAATCTCGCCATTTTCTTGACACATGTCCTACATGTAGTACAATGTGGGCATAAGTCGGAGCACTACGAACTCCCTCCTGTTTGTAGTGAGCCGCTCCCGGAAGAAAGAGAAAGGACGAGCGCGCACTCGTCCTTTCTTGTTTAAACTAACCGAGATCCCGTCCCAAAACCCCCAATTTTTATTTTTGCACAGTGCACAGTCTGAATTTTTGATTACAGAATCAAAGAAGTCATTATTCCCGAGATGTTTCGAGACTGTCGATTTTTAGATATCCAAACTAAAAAAGTCATCCCCGAGGCGTTTTTGTCGGCACCCTCAAGGGCACCGTACAATATAGGTGCCGTGCCATTTGGTACGGGGACCCATGTTTCTCTAACATACTGTATTCGCGGGTTATTCAAGAGATCCCCGACAGAAACTTTTCGGGGATGACTGATTTTTTTCTCTTGTTTTCCATTTATCGACAGTCTCGAAACTTTTCGGAGATGACGGCCTCTTTTTAAGGAATCGACCAGAAGAGAGAACTTTTGGTTTTGGGATGGGATACTATCTAGCCCAAACTACATTTTGTTTTACTGCCCGATATTGAAAGGCAAGGTCACATTACGAACTTGACCCGAGAAGGGGCGGAATTTCAGGGAGGCAAGTTTCTGCTTGAAGCAAGCATGCAGGGGGCCACCATCAAGTTTGATGGCATCCATTCTCACCTGGCCAACTTTGCCGTCGTTGGCAATGGAAAAATCTAAAACAATGGTTTCTGGTAAATCGTCGTTTCTTTTGATTTCCCTACGGATACAGGAATATAAGCGCCGCAGGTTGCTGGGCGCATAGACCACCGCCGTAATCTCTTCATTGCGCAAACGGCCAACCGAGGCGGTTTTTGTGCCCGCCGTCGAGGATCCTTTCTTCTTGCTGGCGCTAGTGCTTGCTTTTTTGCCGATGGTCTTTTTGGGTTCCGCCGCTTTTGCCCCGTTTTTTCCAGACGGGATGTCCTGGATGGCAACCAGCGCCGGCGCATCATCGATAAGAATTTGATCGATATTGATGCCGGCAAGATCCTCTGCCGAATCCGCGTCTGGCTCGTGGGCGTTTGCCATGGAAATCATCAACAAGGGCACGTGCTTGTCGGCCCAAAGCTGGAGTGCATCTTGCCCACTCCAAGGTCGATGAATAACCAGGAAAAAAGTTGCGAAAAAACTGATAATCACCACGAAAACGCCGGCCACCGCCACGCGAATTGTGTTTCTGGTTCGCCGTTTTTGGGCAGCTTGGATTGCCTCTGCCCGGGCTCGCTGCGCCCGGAGATGGGCCTTGGCCTGATAGAGAAACGGCCTAAACTCTTGCAAAGTCTGAACAGTCGTCCATTCCCCGTCTTCTAAGGATATTTGGGTAGACTCATCCACCTCGCCGGCAAACATCCGTTCGATAATTTCCTTGGCCGGCACCGGCCCCAGAATCTCTTCCTGAAACTTAAACAGCCAATCTCCGGGAGGAGGATAAGCCTGATCGCCTTGGAGAGTTCCCTGCTGCTTGTCTTGCACCTTGCCACCACCCTGGCGACGCCCGATTTTCTACCCGATGTCTTTAGCGTTGATTCGGCGCCGAAAAAACAGTTTTCACGCACTCAATCGTGTGCATGAGGCTATCATAGTGGAAGCAGTTGCGGAAGGATTTTTGTGATTTGCCTTAGGCGGCGCGCTACCAAAACCACTTTTCCGAGGAGCTAGCCGACTGAAAAAGGTCAAAGGGAAGACACTCATCGAGGGCGTCGTCGAAGTGTTTTTGAACTAGTTTGTCGCTGTCCCGATAGAAATCGAGATGCCGTTGAAAATCATCGACCGTCGGAACGTAGGGTGGTTTGACCCGGCTGAGTAGTCGTTGCCACATGTTCAAACCCCCTTCTTGCCCATGCTCTTCGCCAAAGCAGGAAAAGACGCGATTCCGCCTGATCTTATCAGTACGGCCGCCACTCGCTTGCGCTGCCAGTTTTCCAGCGATTGGAACCGAAGACCCATCCCGACGGGACCCCGGTTCGGATCCTGGTTTGACCAGACCACTCGGGCGGGAATACGAAGCATGGGTGCATCTTCGGTGAGCAGCAAGCGTACGGTTGCCTCGGTCCCAACCACATCAGGAGCGCTGGTCTTGATGAAGGTTCCTCGGAGATTAAGATCCCCTTCCTTGATCATGAGCATCCGTTCCGAACTGGCGTAAAATCCAGATAAACTGGCCCGAATTCGGGGATAGCTACGCCGTACTCCGGTTCGATTCCTGAGTTCGCCAAGTCTCCGATCCACGACGGTGCTGGACATCGCAACCTCCCTTTGGGTGTGATTCTGTAGTAAAAGGTATTACAGTATCCCACCTCTGTCAAGAAACTGACCAAAGTTTTGTTTTTCGAAAAACCCGCCCCTGTCATGCTTGAATACCTGCTTTAATATAGTATACTTATGTCTCCACCAATGTCCCAATGGGGATCAAATGGTTTCAGAAAACGATGTCAACGAGCCAGATTTTGGCATGGTTGATTTGGGCGCAAGCGGCAGCGGAGACAATCTAGAGACGGAAAAGCCGGTTGCGGCCACTCCACCAGAAGATCCTTTTGCGCTAGATGCCAGCCCCAAGCCAACGCCTGCGCCCGCTCCTGAAAGCAATGCCGAAGATTTCGGCGAGCCTCTTTCATCGGCCACCACGCCGCTAACCAAACTCGCCTTGAACAAAGTTCCCCAGGATCAAGTAGCCAAACCAAAGAAACCAAAGCCCAAACCGGTTCCAGATGCGCCAGCCCCCGTCGCCTGCGAAGAGATCCCCAACGAAAGCATCCGCGCGGAGAGATCCGGCAAGAACCGACGCTATGAACCAACACCCGTGATCGGCCGTTCCTATGCGCGCGAGTTTAAAATCATGGGCATGGCACTGTTGTTGTTGCTAGTCATCGCCGGCGGCGTCTTTGGCTTCATGAAATGGAGAGAATCTACCGCGGCGCAAGCGCAGGCCGAACGAGACCGGCTCAATTCGCAGAGTCTGGATTCGTTACGTGACCAGGCAGTCAAGAAAGACAAGTACGGGAACTAAAAAGCTACACTGCTACGACTTGCTTTACTTCCGGAATTTCTTCCTTCAAGACGGCTTCGACACCCATCGACATGGTCATTTGGGCGCCGGGGCAACCGGCACAAGCACCCTTAAGACGTACCTTGACTTGACCCGAGTCCTGATCAAATTCCACAAATTCGATGCCGCCACCGTCTGCCTCTAAGAAAGGCCTTATCTTCTCTTCGATAATTTTTTCTATCTTTTCCTTCATTTACCTACTCCATTCGTTGAACGTCTACTATTGACTACAAACACCCACAACATAACAGCAGCAACCCAGGGTGTCAATCCCGGCTCGGTACCTTCTATTGAGGCGAAATGCGCCAAGGAAAACCAACCACCTGGACGGCCACCGTCACCACAATCAGCAGTACCAGCAAGAAGACCCCTATCGCCAACCAGGGCCGATCACGAAGGAAACCATGGAATGCGAAACTGCCGACCACAGCTCCCAGGATAGCCATCAATGGCGAACCTACTTCCCAAACTATCTCCGCCATTCGACTAGCGGGGTTCCACATGTGAAACAGAGCAGCCAAGAGCTCCACCAGCATCACGCCCAGCAACAAGCCAGAGGCGGCACCCAAATAGCCGGCTCGGGAAAGACGATTCGGCACATCTTCATACTCTGGCGGTAAGGACTCATTCATTGTTTGTGTTCCTTGTGCATACCCACCAGCGAAAATCCGCCCGCCGAAGCGGAGCGTGTTCATCCGAGTTTTCCAGCAACTGCCATCTATCATCGGCCGCTTGGCACATCTTTGGAATTTCGTGAGTCGTTTTCGGCTGCAGGAAGAGGATCGTGCCCTCCACGGGTAGCGCGTCCCAGAAGTCGAACTGAGACAATCGACGGGCCGTCTTCTCATAGCGCACTGGGCGCTGGGTGTAAAACTTGAGTTCACTGACCGGGCCGTAGCCTTCCGAGGCCAGCGTTGCCCCCAGGGCATCGGCTTGGGCCACCGCCACCCGACTCAATTCTCGCCATCCGCGTAAGCGATCGGTCGGATCCTTAGCCCGATCAAGCGGAAGAAACGGGACTATGACCTGCAAATGAATCAGCACGGCAAAAATCGAGGCCACGGCACCGGCAGTGATGGCCCAGGCCCGTAGCCGATGTGGATACCAGAGGCCACCCCGCCAGGCCCAGGCGGCCCCGGGCAAGGCGGTCAGGTATGCTACCGCCGGCCAATTGGCCTCAACCTTATGTACGCTGGCTATCAGCAAGACCAACAGAAACAAGGGACCGGACAAGCACCAAAGGTAGAATGCATCCCAGCGACCATAGCGAATCTCTCGCCGCCAGGCCGAGGCCATGAACAGGATCAAACCGAACCACAGAATCGGACTGACCACGCCGGCCTGCCCACCCAGAAATTCCAGCGCTCGATGGGGAGCAAACGCCATGCCGCCGGTGACGTGATGAAACTGAAAGAGAAAGGAGCCACCGCTCTGGGCGACATTCCACAAAAGGTTGGGGGCTGCCAGCACTGCCCCGGCCAGTAAGGCCCATACCGGACCACTACGGCTCAGGAAAGTACGACCCATCTTACTGCTCAAGAGGAAAATCCCGAAACCAAAAGGAAACAATAAACCGGTCATTTTGGCCAAAACCGCCACACCCGCTGCCGCCCCGGTGCCTAACCAGTATGTGATGCCATCCGTGCGTAGCGCGCGCATGCCCGCCCAAGAAGCAATCGACCAAGCCGCGACCAGAACGGCATCCGGGGTATGAACCACCGCACCCACAGAGAACAAGGGACAAAGGCTGGCCAAAATTGCGGCCCAAAAGGCATGCTTGCGCTTGGCAACCAAATCATAAGTGATCAGGTACACCATCGTCGTGGTGACAACGCTACAGACCAAAGCCCCAGCCCGTACTCCCAGTTCACAGTCACCAAAGATTGCGGTGCCGGCTCGGATTAACCAGGCCACTGCCGGTCCGTGATCATAGTATCCGGCTGCCAGCGAGAGAGACCAGGTCCAATAGTAAGCCTCGTCGGGGCTCAGTTCGATTACGGCCGCGTACCATGCACGAAATAAGGTAGTCAAGACCAACCACGCGGCCAGCGCCAAGGGATAGACTTGCGTTGCCGTGGCTTTGGTTTTCATGATTGGGACCTCGCCATGCTATGCCCCAAATAAGTCTCGAGAATACTGGCCACGCGTGTCGAAGGTCGCTGGTTTCCCAGGAGAGTCTTTAGCTCTTGGTAGCCGGCCAAAACCCGCTCACGCGCTGGGCCATCCGCCAACAAAGTTTGCGCCTCCTGGGCAATGAGCTCGGCCCGTACCCGGCGCTGCAGCAATTCGGGTACCAAGTCACGCCCGGCCAGGATATTGACAATGCAAACGCGCGAGATCCGCACCAAGAGTTTTGCCAAGGCATAGGACAACTTTGAGATACGATAGATAACAACCTGAGGTACGTCGGCCAGGGCCGCCTCGAGGGTCACGGTCCCGGATGCAGACAAGGCCAAGCGGGCCCCCGCCAAGACCTGGGCCACGGGTTGCCGGAGAATTTGGACATCCACCCCGGAGGAAAGAATGGCTTCCTCAACCTCATCCGCTTCCAGTCCCGGGGCCAAGGGCAAATCGAACTTCAGCGCGGGCCTTTCCCGCAACATGATTCGGGCAGCCCCGATCATGGCCGGCAACAATCTTTGGATTTCCCGGGGACGACTCCCCGGCAACAATACGATCCGGTTCGAATCCGGTTCCGCGGAAATAGACTTGTCTTCGGTTAGCGGATGACCCACAAATTCAACCGGTAATCCTTGTTGCCGAAAAAAATCTTGCTCGAAAGGAAACACCACGCAAAGACGGGCCACCCTTCTGCGCAGGGGGCGAATGCGACCCTTGCGCCAAGCCCATACTTGGGGGGCTAAGTAGTACACAACCGGCACTCCCAGGCCTTTGAGTTTTCCCGCCAAGCGTAAATTAAAATCGGGCAAATCCATCAGCAAGGCCACGGCCGGCTGCCGCCGCTGGGTTTCGGCCAGCAAGGATTGGTAGATTCGGCGAATACGCACCAGGCCGCGCAGCGCTTCCGTGATGCCCACCACGCCCAAGACCCGGGCGTCAGCCACCGGCTCCAAACCGGCCGCCAACATTTTTTCGCCACCCAAACCGTAGAAATGAACCTGGGGCATCCGGGCGCGCAGTTGCGCCAATACCTTGGCTCCGTGGGCATCGGCCGAGGCCTCCCCTGCCACCACTAGAACCGTCGACACCGCCTCCGGGCTCAACACCCCTCCCCGTTGCGAATGGCACGGAGAATCTGCGCCGCCAAGGAAACGGCCGCCTTGCCTTCTTGTCCGCCAACCAAGGGTCCATGCCCGTTGCTAAGAACTGCGACAAAGGCTTGATCTTGTTCTTGCAGTGGATCACCGGCTTCATGCTCTACAAATTCACTGGGGCGCGAACTATGGTTGGAAAAATGCCGGGTCAGGCTGCGCTGGGCCAGGTTGACTTCCAGCAAGCCATCTTCATCTTCCACCGTAAATTCACGCATCCTCTCCGCCCCGGTGCGGGAAGCGTCCAACTCAGCGATCAGGCCGTCTTGAAACTCAATCCGGGCCCGGGCTCTATCCAAGTGAGAGGTAAAAACGCAACTGCCAGAGGCCGACACCGACACCACCGGTGCCTGGGTCATCTGCGAGAGGATGTCCAAATCATGGCTCATCAATTCGAGCACCACGCCCACATCGCCACCCCGGCCCGGAAAGGGCCCGCAGCGGCACATGCGAATTGTGCGGGGTTTGCGCACCCGGGCCATCGCCTCATTGAAGATGGGGTTGAAACGTTCCAAGTGTCCCACTTGAAGGTGTAAGTCCTTTTCTTTGGCCAAACGGCATAGCTGTTCGGCATCGGCCACCGTAGTAGCCAAGGGCTTCTCCACCAACAAATGAATACCGGCCGAGAGCAGATCGGCCGCTACCTGGAAGTGTCGCGAGCTGGGCACGGCCACCACCGCGGCATCGACCTCACCAGCTAGTTCCAGGTGCGAAGTCAAGCCACGGGTATGAAATCGTTCCCCGGCCTGTCGGGCCCGCTCACCGTCAATATCCACCACGGCCACCAACTCAACCTGGTCCATCGCGGCCAACTTGGCACAATGAAAACTGCCGAAATATCCAGCGCCCACCACGGCAATCTTAGTTTTTTCTCCACCCAATTCCGTCTCCTCCTGGCCCGGTCTAACATAGCCGCGTTCACCATTCAAGGGAACAAAGGCAATTAGTCGCCTTGACTGCGGGCACAGGCGATGTTCTAACTATAGTTGATGCGTGAATGGATATTTAGAAATCGCTTGTCGGTTATTTTAGGCGCTTTCGCCGTGGCCCTGGCCGCGGCTATGACCCAAAACCTTTGGGCCGATAGCGAATGGATCTGGACCCGCCCCTTGGCATTGTGGGCCGATGTGTCCTGGGCAACATCGGCGGTCTTGATCGGATCAGGCTTGCTTTGCTTGTTTGCTTTCGGACTGCGCACCGTTGCCGAGGCCCGTTTGCGTGAGGTGGTTTACGGACAAGGTGAAACCGCCGGCCTCATCACCGATGGTCCATTCGCCTGGTTGCGCAATCCTCTCTATCTGGGCACCTGGAGTTTTTTCTCTGGGGCCGTGGCCTTGTGGACACCGGCTTTGCTTTGGCTGGGCCTTTCCCTGTTGTTCTTTTTCGCCCTGGATGCCATGGTCCGTCATGAAGAGACCATTCTGGCCGGGCAATATGGTGACGAATTTAGAAGCTATTGCCGCCGGGTCGGGCGTTGGCTGCCCTGGCCACGGCGTTCACCCAAAACCTATGCGCCGACAATGTCTGATTATGCCTGGGCCGCCCTGGGCAACCTGGGTCTGGGCAGCCTGGGTTTGTTCCGTATCGCCATCGCCCTGGACGTACCGGTCCGCTATGCCGGCCCCATCAACGCCGCCTGTCTCATCCTTTGGATCGCGGTGGTCATGTCCCGCCGCTCCGACCGAACCGAGACCGAAGAATCCTAAAAAGACGGCGTGCCGGTAGTGGTAATGATGGCCTTGAGATCTTCGTCGTTGAAATAAAGCCCGAGACCAACGAAATAGTCGAATACTTCCTGGTTCAAGAAATCATCGCCGCCCGCGGTCAGGTAAAGATGGTTGGCAAACCAGGAGGGACGATACATGAGCATGGCTTTGAGCCGCGGCAA
>JAUVBB010000130.1 GCA_030591445.1 Deltaproteobacteria bacterium
ATCTATGAGACTGACTTTCTCGGATTTTCGTACGGGTTCAGACCGGGTCGAAGCCAACACAATGCGTTGGATGCGCTCACGGTCGGTATCGTGCGAAAGAAGGTGAGCTGGGTGCTCGATGCAGACATTCGTGGGTTTTTCGATGCCGTCGACCACGAATGGCTAACGAAGTTCGTCGAGCACCGAATCGCGGACCAACGCGTCGTGCGGCACATCAAGAAGTGGTTGAAAGCCGGCGTGTTGGAGGATGGGAAGCGAACGCGCACGGAGACGGGGACGCCGCAGGGCGGTAGCATCAGCCCGCTGTTGGCAAATATCTATCTCCACTACGTGTTTGACCTCTGGGCCCAATGGTGGCGTAAAAAGCAGACCAACGGTGATGTTATCATCGTGCGGTATGCCGACGACGTATGCGCCGGGTTCCAAACCAAATCGGATGCCGAGCGGTTCCTGAGAGACCTGGTGGAGCGATTCCGCAAGTTCAATCTGGAACTACACCCTGACAAAACGCGGTTGATAGAGTTTGGCCGTTTCGCTGCTGAAAATCGCAAGCGGAGAGGTCAGGGCAAACCCGAGACCTTCGACTTTCTTGGATTTACGCACTGTTGCGGAAGGAAGAGAAATGGGAAGTTCGCGGTGCTGCGGCAAACGAAGAGAAAGAGGATGCGTGCCAAGCTAAAGGAAATCAAGCAGGAGCTGAGGCAACGCATGCACGACCCCGTCCCTGAAGTGGGTGCCTGGCTGAAGTCGGTGGTAAGGGGACATATGCAGTACTTTTCTGTTCCCCGCAACCAAACAGCAGTTGGTTTGTTCCGCCTAGAGGTCATCAAGCTATGGTTCCGAACGTTGAGACGCCGGAGCCAAAAGACGCGGGTGAACTGGGAGCGGATGAAGCGACTGGTAAGACGCTGGATACCCAATGCGCGCGTGATGCATCCTTATCCGGAACAACGCTTGCGCGTTTGACCCGAGGCAGGAGCCCGGTGCGTTAGCAGCGCTCGCCGGGATCTGTGCGGGGGGTGCCCTTAAGGGGTGTCTCTACCGCGACCCGCCTTACCCGCATCTGATGAAATGTCCCCATTGCGGTGGACGACTCGAAAGTTACGCCCGGGCTCCGCCACAAAAGGCAGCATGATGACTTGTTATCTTGTTTTGAATCATTTTTTTCCGGGCTCTGTGCCCACAGAGGAGAGTTGCGCCCTGAGCCTTCTTCGACCATCTTGCTCACTGACTTCTCTTAGGATTTTTCGATCTACCCTCAGAAGTCTTACTGAATCCAGTCCGCTCGATTCCAGAAAATCAATTCCCAAAACGCCCGTAATCTCTTGAAATCCCCATACCTGTTCGACCGGGTTCGCTCAACAAGCGCATTTCGGGTATGCGCGCTTACGCGCGACACCCGAAACCCGCATCAAGTTAAGAACGTCCCCCCTCCTGCAACCCACCTACTACAACACTCCCTCCCACGAACCATACGGGGGTGGCGGCAAGTCTGTGATCGGTGTCTCTCAATCCTTCCAATCTTGGCCTGCACGAACCTTTGTCTGAACTTTCATGATTATCTCCCTAATTAAAAATTAGAAAAAATACACTCAAGTATTTTTGTAGCAATAATAATGCCAAATTGAACTTTTTTTTCGTTTGAATAACAGATAGTTATAAAATGGCGGAAATTCGAAGTGTTGCGTATAGGAATCAATTTTCATGGGAAAAACACATCAAACCAACTTTTATTTTGTTTTTATAGGGGCTTACAGAATAAAGACTTCAAGGCTACATTTTTTCGTAATTATAGACAGGGCTCTAAAAGCACTAAAAGCTAGTTACCATGTCTCGATGCTGCCTCGGGACTGCAGTACAACCGGGCTAGGTACTATCTGATCGGGGCTGGGAGTTGGAATCGAGAGGATCCGCTAAATTTCAGAAATAATATGACCTCGCCGGAAGTTTTGAGGCATGAAGCATATTTTTCAAATGATTCCTGGAACATTCTTTCGTCGTATCCTTTGATGGCAAATAGATTTTCATACACCGCAAATAAACCAATACTATCGTCAGATCCTTTGGGCCAATTTGCTGCTGAGACCTACTTATTTATTTATCATGAAATCCAGTAATTTCTGAAGCCGGTTTCCGTTTGCGTCATAGGTGTAATGATAGCGCCGGTCCACGACTCCATCGATCCCTTCATCTACTAAGATCAGACAGGCACCAGGATACTTGCAACTACTATTTCCGCAGCCACAAATACCGGGTTTGGTTTTGGTTGGATCGTTTTCGCATAGATCGACGCTCGTTTCGCAAGCAATGACCAGCAAGGAAGATAGCAAAAATATTGCCAGTGAAAGTCTCATTTGACTACCTGCGATCGTATTCGGCCGGGGCGGTGGCATCCAGGGAGGGACGCAACACGCGGCCTTTGGCAATCACCATCCTGAGGTTCCGGGTGGCTGTGAGATCGGTGAGGGGATTGCCCTCCACTGCGATCAGGTCGGCAAATTTTCCGGGTTCCACTGTTCCTAGTTGTGCGGACAGGTCCAGGTGGGCTGCTCCCAGTTGGGTTGCGGCCATGCGCCTCGGTCGGACTATAACCGGTCTGTTCGAAGTAGCCCAACTCCTGGTGTACTGACTCTCCGTAGGGAACTCCGCCGTTGTCCGCATCGGTACCCAGGGCCACCATCACCCCGGCCAGCCGGAGCATCTCCAGGTGGTTGATCAAACCATCCAGTCCTACCGGGGCGTACTGTTTGACCACCGAGAGGGTCGGCACTACGAATACCCCTTGTTGCACCAAGCGCTGCAGCTGATCGGCCTGGGGTGGGCCGGCCACGAATCCGTGTTCGACACCGTCCGCGTTTGCGTCCAGTACCGCGGTTACATCGGCCGGGTCGTCGGTGTGCACCATGACCCGGAACCCGAGCGCATGGGCCTCGTCCACGATGGCGTCGAGCACCGCCGGATCCATTCTTGCGCAATTGCCGAAGCAATCGGTCATCACGCACTTGATCTGGTCCACCCCCGCCGCGGCCAGCGCCCCGACTTCTTGCCGGGCGAGGTCCGGGTCTTGCACCAGGCGCAGCGCGTTGGCGATCAAGTCGTCTTGGCCCGGCCACATGGTGGCAGCCGGGTGGCCGTCCGGGGCAGTGAAAGCCGGTCCCACCGCGACGATGCGCGGCCCGAATGTCTCTCCCCGCGCGATTTGATCGCGCAGATCCAGTATTTCATCGAGACGGGAGCACACGTCTTTGACCGAGGTGACCCCCCAGTCCAGGAATGTCTCCATGGTGTCGGGAACGGTTTCGAGGTCGTAGGTGGCGATGTGAACGTGGTTGTCGATCAGTCCGGGCATAAGAAACAGGCCGTCCAGATCGATCACGGTAGCGTTTGCGGGCACCTGACCGGTGTCCGGTAGCACGGAGTCGATCCGTTCTCCGCGCACGGTTACCACCTGTCCGGTCAATACCCCTTCCCCGCTGGCCGGAAACACTGTGGCTCCACGCAAGACCAGGACCGGCTCCGGCAGCCCCACGTCGCTACCCGCATCGGTGCCAGCGTCGGCGCCTCCGTCCTGGCCTCCGTCCACTGTTCCGGCGAATTTACCGCTCCCGCAGGCCGCAAACTGTAGGGTCAAAAGCAAGCACAACGAGAACCGCCGCATCCAGGAATCCTCCCCTTATTTCAGCGTCCTGATACCACAAACGAGGCCCATGATCGAGGGTCGGCTTGACCCAGGATTTGGCGTTTTTTTTGTAGCATCTTGAGTTGGGCTTGGCGCAGGGCTTGGGCTTTGTCCATGGATGGAAATTGCTTCATCTGCTGGTAGAAATCTTTCATCAAGCGCATGGTGTCATCGTCGGCTACTCGCCAAAGACTAAGGGTAAGCGCGCGGGCGCCGGCAGCGGCAAAGGCGCGGCGCAGGCCCAATATTCCCTCGCCGGCCATCACCTTGCCCCGGCCGGTATTGCAGCCGGACAAAGTGACCAACTCGGCTTGCCTTAGATCCAGGCTGGCAATCTCCGCGCCGGTCAGGATTCCATCCTCGGCCCCGGATAGGCGCTGCTCTTGGTTGGCGCCGGCGAGTACCACGCCGCTGAGTAGCATGGGATTGAACTCGGCGGCGGTCGCAGGCTGGTCGTCGGAGAAGAAGGCGTGGGAGGCAATGTGCACCAGAGCTTTGGCCTCAATGGTGGCTTTAACTACTTTTTCGTGGGCGGCGGGACCCGAAAGCAGGGTGACCTCGGCGGCCGATGATGATTTTAATATTTCGACGATCGAGCTTGCTTCGGTCAGGCTGGCTGGAAGCGGGCCGAAGGGGGGCAGACCAGCACCGAGGTCGCTGGATCGGTCCGTGGTCTTGGTAGCAATCTGACCATAGTCAATGCCGCCTACCACCAAAGCAGCGCGGCTGGTGCTTGGTTCCAATTGGGCCAGTCGAATGAGTTCCCGGCTAGATGACAGGTAGCTGAAGGTGGTGGATTCAAGCAGGAAGCGTGTTTTCTTGGCCAGGGCGCCAAAAGGAAAAGCACCCAGCGCGCCATCGGGAATCACCCAGACCCAGCGCTGATCGATTGCCAGCGGATCCCAAATTTGTTGGCGAATGCGCACCGACTGCCGGCGCAAACGCTCGGCTGAAGCCCCCGCGGCTATGAGTTCGCGGTAACGGGCCAGGGCTCGCTCGATGGGTTCTGCCTTACCCAAGTCGATGCGAAGTGGATGCAGGCAATCGCGGGCAGTCAGGACGTAGGCCAGATAATGGACGGCAGGGGAACTCAGCGGATCTGATCGCTGGTAACGCAAATAATCTACCAAGGCCTGACCCGGTTTTAATTGGGTGCACAGATCATCGAGTCCGGCCGCCGCCAGGGAACGCTGACGGTGAAAGCTCCGGCTGGCAATGGCCAATTCGCGTTCGATGCCTTCTTTTTTGGCGGTCAGAGCCAAGATGCGGTCGTGGCGAGACTGGCGGGCAGATTCTTTCGGTTTGGTGAAGGCCAGGGCGGCCAGCTTTCGCCGGATATTGCGCAGCTGCTGAAAGGCTGCTCGGTTTTGAGGTTCAGCCAGCTCCAAGATAGCGGCGCGCTGGGCGGCCAGAGAATTGGCGACTACGCCTTTCCAGCGCATGAGGGCACGATAGCTGTCGTGGTGGTCTTGCGATCTAGAAAAGAGGGAGAGAAAACGATGCAGTGAGTCGCGGCGGGAACGAATCAGGGCGATGCGCTCTCGTTCGCTGGTGGCATCAAGCAAGGGATCAATGTGCTTTTCCACCAGGGCCAGCTCTTTGGTCATCAAACTTCGGGCTTGCGCCAGATCTCCTTGCCCCCAATGGTGCATGGCCAAGCGGGAGATGCTATCGGCCACTCTGGGGTGGCTGGGACCGAGCTTTTTCTCCCGAATTGCCAGTGAGCGGGCAAAGAGGAGTTGCGCCCGGGCGGGCTGCCCCTGCATTTGTGCGACCAGGGCCAGGTTGCCCAAGGCAGTGGCCACGTTGGGGTGTTCGGGGCCGAGTTTCTCTTGCCAGATTTTCAGGGCTTGTTCATACAGCTCTTGGAGCCGGATCGGATCGTCCTCGCATTGGGCCAGGTTGTTGAAACTTACCGCCACCAGGGGATGATGGGGACCGAGCTGTTTCACCCGAATGGCATGGGAACGAGCCAGCAAAGATCGGGCGGCGCTACGGTCGCCGAGTTTGTTGCGCAGCAGACCCAGGTTGTTGAGAATACGAGCTACGTCCAAATGCTCGGGTCCGAGGGCTGACTCTTTGATGCGCAGGGCCCGCTGGAATAGCGTCTCGGCTTCTTGGTAGTCGCCAATCAGTTCGGCCAAGTGGGCCAGGTTGTGCACGCTGGTTCCGATCCGCGAATGGCCTGGGGATAATAGTTTTTCCTTGATGGCGAGACTGCGCTCGAAATAGGGGCGGGCTTCGGCGTAGCGGCCTTCGTCGAGTAGCAAGAAGGCCAAGTTGTTGAGGCCAATGGCCAGGTCGATGTGGGCGGGGCCGAGGGTATGCTCTTGTATGGTCAGTGACTGTTCAAGCAGGGCGCGGGCACCGGAAAAGTCGCCTTGGTCGCTCTTGAGTCCTGATAGGCTATTGAGGCTTTCGGCCACCAGGGGGTGTTCGGGACCCAGGGCCTGCTTACGAATTTCCAAAGAGTCTTGCAATAGTTTTTGGGCTGCGGCTAGTTGGCCGCGGCGTTGCTTTAGTCGGCCCATGTTATGCATCAAGCCGGCCAGGTCCAGATGTTTGGGACCGAGCTGGGCTGACAGAATCTCCATCGCCTGATCGTAGCTGGTCCCGGCCCGATCATATTGACCTAGCTGGGCATACAAATGCCCTTCAAGTTCTAAGCAATGGCCGACCTGCAGGTCTTGCGGGCCCAAACCTTTGCGAGAGATCTCGATGGCTCGTTGGATCAGGTTCTGGGCTTTGTCGCCCTGGCCCATTCCGCTATAGACCAGGGCAGTGTTGGCCATCATGACCGCTAGATCGGCGTGTTCGGGGCCCAGGATCTGCTCTGCCTGTTGCAGGCTTTTGTGCGCCAATGACAGGGCTTGCTGGTAGGCGCCCTGGCGGCTCAGCGAATCTATCTCTTTGGCCCATTTTTCAAAACGGGCGAGCGCTTGGCTTTGCGCTGCTGGTGGAGGTTTTTCTGCGGTGGCCGGAAGTTTGCCGGCGCAAGCCGTGCTCAGCACGGACCACAACAACAAGTACGTTTTCCAATCCCCGTTCAATTTCTGGCTGCTGAGACGATCTTGAGCAAGGCATCTACATCGGCCAGCTCTTGGGTCAGTTTCTGCGCTTGGTAGGCGGCCCGCGCTTTTTTGGCGAGGTCTTGGATTTGTAAGCGGCAGGCTTGTCGCGGGCTGTTTGCCAGCGGCGGTCGGCAACGACTGTTCCACAGCACCTTGGCCATGCCCAACTGAGCGCCGGCAGTGACCACGGGTTCGCAAGTTCTGGCTTGGCAGATGGAAAGTGAGCGGGCAAAGAGATTGCGGGCTTCGCTTTCTTCTCCCAAGGAAAACATGACCGTGCCCAGGTTGGCATAGGTTTCAGACAAGTCCGGGTGGTCGGGGCCGAGCGTTTTTCCCCAGATGGCAAGCGCACGCTCGTAACTTGCTTTTGCCTGGTGATAACGGCCGGTCCGGTTGTAGACGACACCCAAGTTGTTCAGGACACCGCCCACGCGAGGATGGTTTGAGCCCAAGGCGGTCTCCCAGATCAATAAGGTGCGCTGATAATGTTCGCGGGCTCGATCGTAATCTCCCTTTTTGCGATAGGTGACTCCCAGGTTGTTAAGAACGCCGCCCACCTTGGGATGATCGGGTCCAAAGGCTTTCTCGTTGATAGCCAAGGCTTGTCGGTAATTCTTCAGGGCTAGTTCGAAATTGCCCAGGTCGTCTTGGACATCGCCCAGATATTTGTAAGCGGCGCCCATTTTGGGATGATCGGGTGGATAAAGCTGCTGGAGAATCGAAAAAGTACGCTGGTAGTTCTCCAATGCATCTTTGAACTCACCCTTGACGGCCAGGAGCGTGCCCAGTTCCTGGTGCCAGGCGGCCAGCATGGTGTTGTCTTGGCCGCAGCGGGCAATAGCCGCTTGGGTATGGCGGCTCCAGCGCAAGCCTTCTTCGAAGTGCGCTTGCCGGTAGCCAACCACCGCGACCAACTCGGTGGACGCCCGGGCCTTGAGCGGGTCGTCGCCGACCGATTCCGCCATCCACCAGGCTTCGGTCAATTGTTGCACCGCGGAAGGGTATTGGCCGGCTTGGTCATGCAATTGACCCAACAGATACCGGCATTCGGCTTCCAGCGGACGGTAAGCGGTTTTCTGCGCGGCCGAGAGGGATTCGCTAGCCTCTTGCAATCCTTGCCGGTACTTGCCGGTTTCGTAGTGGGCCCGCGCTTTGGTCAGATTTAGCCGAATGGCTTCGACTTGGGCGCGCGTGGCTTCGTCCTTGGGGGGTTCTACTTGCGCGGTCAAACTTTCGATGTCGGCGCAGCGCGCCAAGGGGGTAAGGGCGTGGGTGGCTTGTACCGCTTTTCGTACCACCTCATCGTCGGCCTGGGCAAAGACTTGTACCAGCGCGCGCATTTCCTTCAATCGTCGCGATAGGCACACCATGCGCAGATCGAGCAGGTCTTCCGATTGGGTGCCTTGTACCCGGGTGGCCCGGCAAGCCTCTTGGTGGGCCTGGGTCCAGTCTTGGGCGTAGGCATCCAATATCCGGTCGACGCGACTCCAGGCTTGATCGGAGAAGGGTTTGACGGTAGCGGCAAATGCTTTTTGCACGGTTTGTTTGGTGCTTGGATCCCAAACATCGACCAATTCGGCTTCGGCACCCAAGCAAAGTTTTTCGTCCCGGTTGGAACCGTACCAAAGGCCGAAGGCGGCCAAGAAAATCGAGGCCAGAACCGTTAAGGCTGAAAGCCAGCGGATGCGGGTGGCGCGCGCTTTTGCGCGGGCGATGGCCGGGTCGTCGGCGAGGGCCGCGAGCAAGGCGTCCATGGAGGGGTAGCGGGCCTCTGGATCAATATGGAGGCCGCGGCGGATGACCTTCGCCAGCCACTCGGGCACCGTGTGGTCTTTGGGTTTTGCAATGCGACCCTGGGTCATCTTCAGAATCATGTCGGTGAGAGTCTTGCCGCTGAAGGGTCGTTTTCCGTACAGGGCTTCGAAGGCCACTACACTGAAACTGTACTGATCGGACCACTCCGTCACCTCGTCGCCCAGGTGCTGCTCGGGTGACATGTAGTTGGGCGTGCCCACAATGGAACCGTCGTGGGTCAGTGAAGAGATCAATAGATTGCCGCTGGCATTGCCGCTGGTGGAGTCTCCGGAAACGATGGGCCCGGAGATGGCGGAGGAAGACTCCATGCGGGCGCGAAATTTCAGGCTGGCGGCGGTCGAGCCGGTGGTTTTTTCGTCTTTGGTATTCGGTGGTCGGGAGTCTTCATCCTCATCGCTGGCTTGGCTGGCCCGGGCCAGGCCAAAATCCAGAACCCGCACCCGGCCATCGTTGCCCAGGATGACGTTGGCGGTTTTGAAGTCCCGGTGGATGATGCCGGCTTTGTGGGCGGCAGATAGCCCGCGACCGGCATCGCTGAGCACCGAAATAATTTCCGCGCGCGAATGGGTCTTGTCTTTGAGCCAATCTTTGAGGGTCTGTCCCTCGATCAGTTCCATGGCGACAAAAACGGAGTCTTGGTATACGCCCACGTCGTGAACAGTGACCACATTGGGGTGAGACAATTGGGCCAGGGCCTGGGCTTCGCGTAGCAGGCGAGCGCGACCCAAGGACAGGTCGCGAGAGTTGTCCTCTCGGTCGGCCTTGATGGACATGAGCTTGAGCGCCACCGGGCGGTTCAGGTCGGGATCGAAAGCGCGATAGACCGTGCCCATGCCCCCGCGACCGAGCATATCAGCAATCAGGTAGCGGCCCAGGCAAGTGCCCCGCGCAAGCAACTGCGGTTCTTGGGCTTGGCCATCTCCGCTGACTTGGGTGTCATTCCCGTGGTCGGTTACGGTCTCGTCGCCAGACAAGGCGGATCCTCCTCAGGCATCAATATACGCAAAATGAAGTACTAGAATCCCACATTCTGGGAATCTTGTCATTTTCTCGTCCTCGGAAACGAAAAAAGGGAAGGGCCGAGGCCCTTCCCTTGATTGATCTCAATTGCTGTTCTTAGTAGCCCATGCCGCCGGGCATTCCACCCGGAGCCGCGCCCTCTTCCTTATCTTCTGGTTTGTCAGAGATCATCACCTCGGTGGTGATCAACATACCGGAGACCGAGGCGGCGTTCTGCAAGGCGGTGCGCACAACCTTGGTGGGGTCAATTACGCCGGCTTTGAGCAGATCTTCATACTTTTCCTTGGCGGCGTTGAAGCCGAAATCGGCCTTGCCTTCTCTTACTTTTTCCAAGACCACCGCACCGTCGACGCCGGCGTTGGTGGCAATCTGCCGCAGCGGTTCTTCGATGGCGCGGGCCAAGACATCAGCGCCGGCCTTGCGGCTGCCTTCGAGCTCCATTTTGTGCACTTTTTTCTGTGCCCGAATCAGGGCCACGCCACCACCGACGACCACGCCTTCTTCGACGGCTGCGCGGGTTGCGTTCAGGGCGTCTTCTACCCGGGCCTTCTTCTCTTTCATCTCGGCTTCGGATGCCGCGCCGACGCGGATGACGGCAACACCGCCGGCCAATTTGGCCAGGCGCTCTTGCAGTTTTTCCCGGTCATAGTCGCTGGTGGTTTCTTCGATTTGGGCACGAAGTTGTTTGATACGGGCGGTAAGTTCGGAGGGCTTGCCGCCGCCGCCAACGATGACGGTGTCGTCTTTGTCAATGGCAATGCTGGAGCAAGTGCCCAGATCGGCCAGGGTAACGGCTTCGAGTTTGACGCCCAACTCCTCGGCGATCAAGCGGCCGCCGGTGAGAATAGCGATATCTTCCATCATGGCTTTGCGGCGATCGCCGAAGCCGGGGGCCTTAACCGCGCAGCAAGTGAAAGTGCCACGGATTTTGTTCACTACCAAGGTGGCCAGAGCCTCGCCGTCGACATCCTCGGCCAGGATCATAAGTGGCTTACCCGATTTGGCTACCTGCTCCAACAAGGGCAGCATGTCCTTCATATTGCTGATTTTCTTCTCGTGGATCAGGATATAAGGATCGGCCAACTCGGCGGTCATTTTCTCGGCATTGGTCACGAAATAGGGAGAAAGGAAGCCACGGTCGAATTGCATACCCTCGACCAGGTCCAGGGTGGTGTCGAGGCCCTTGGCCTCTTCGACGGTGATCACGCCTTCTTTGCCTACTTTGTCCATGGCTTCAGCGATGATATCACCGATGGTCTCGTCGCCGTTGGCCGAAATGGTGCCGACTTGGGCGATTTCTTTTTGACTTCTTACCGGCTTAGAGGATTTTTTCAGGGACTCAACGATAACCTTGACGCCCTGGTCGATGCCGCGCTTGAGCTCCATCGGGTCATGACCGGCGGCGATCAGCCGGCAGCCTTCACGGAAAAGAGCATGGCCCACCACGGTGGCAGTGGTGGTGCCGTCGCCGGCGATGTCGGAAGTCTTGGAGGCGACTTCCTTCAGCATCTGGGCACCCATATTCTCGAGTTTGTCTTCCAGCTCGATTTCCTTGGCAACGGTCACGCCGTCTTTGGTGACCGTGGGTGAGCCCCAGGATTTTTCGATTAGTACGTTGCGACCCTTGGGTCCCAGAGTGGCTTTGACCGCTTCGGCCAGTTTGTTTACCCCTTGTAGCAGGGATGCACGAGCATCTTCACGATATTGCAGGATTTTGGCTGCCATTATTATTCTCCGCCTATCTTTCGATTACGGCCAGGACTTCGTCCTCGCGCAGGATTAGGTGTTCTTCGCCATCGATTTTGATTTCACTACCCGACCACTTGGCGAACATAACCGTATCGCCAACTTTTACGCTCGGCTCAATCCGTTGGCCGGAATCCAGGCGCTTGCCCGGGCCCACGGCTACGATCTCGGCTTCCACGGGTTTTTCCTTAGCGGATTCAGGGATGATGATTCCACCTTTGGATACTTCTTCTTCACCGGCCCGTTTGACTACCAGTCTGTCATGCAATGGTACGATTTTCATTTTGCATCCTCTCTCAAAGAAGGGGTTTATCATGAACGTGCTATCTGGTAAGCACCAAAAAGCGCGCTGTCAAGAGCTAGGCCCGTTTTTTTGCCTCAATTGCCGCTTAAACGTCGTTTTTTCTTTCATTCGCGGCCCTGCTTCTCTAACATGCCGCCGTCATGAACGAGGACGGCAAAACTCAGCTTGAGGAAAAAGGGCCGATATTGAACGTTTCTGGGGCCGCGGTGCGTCAACAAGTCAGCAAGTGTCTGCGCTGCGGAGAATGCTGCCGTCGTTCCAGCCCCAGCCTGCATGTGCAGGATTTGGCCCTGCTGCGCGCTGAAAAAATCCCGCTGGACCGCTTTGTCACCCTGCGCGTGGGCGAGCCGATTTTCTCGCCCATCGAAAACAAAGTGCGTTTCCTCAAACGCGAACGCATAAAGATGAAGGAAAAACCGGGTAGCCACGAGTGTGTGTACCTCGATGCCCAGAGCCAAGCCTGTAAACTGTATCAACACCGTCCGTGGCAGTGCCGGGCCCAGTCTTGCTGGGATCCCGCGCTGGCTCAGGCCCTGGCCGAGCAAGCGCCGCTGAGCCGGGCCGATGTTTTGGCCGGCGCCGCGCCCTTGATTGAAGTGTTGCGCGAGCATGACCGGCGCTGTTCCTTTGAAAAACTGCGCGCGGCCTTTGAGCAACTCAAGCAAAGCCAGGGCCAGAGCATCGATCAGGTGCTGGAACTGCTGGCCTTCGAAGATCACTTCCGTAACTTTATCGCCGACAAACTTAGCCTGCCCGCCGGGAGCCTCGACTTTTTCTTTGGCCGCAGCTTTGAAGACCGACTGGGCTTATTCGGTTTTCAGGTCCAGATTGAGGCCGATGGCAGCAAAATACTCAAACCGCTGGAGTCGGCGGAAAAAACAGAGTAGCTGGAATAACTGTCTTACTAAAATGGTTGTCCCAAGCAGGAAAGTGCCTAACACGGTGAGGGAGTGAATAAACATGATCGAGGTCGAAAAAGTAAGTAAGGATTACGGCAGAGTGCGGGCGTTGACGGACGTGTCGTTCCAGGTGAAACGGGGCGAGATCGTCGGTCTGTTGGGCCCCAATGGCGCTGGCAAAACCACTTTGCTTAAAGTATTGACCGGTTATTTCGAGCCCAGCGAAGGCCTGGTTCGTATCGGGGGGCTCGATGTCACCGAGGATCCAGTCTCGGTGCGCCGGCAAATTGGCTATTTGCCAGAGAATGCGCCCCTCTACCCGGAAATGCTGGTGCAAGAGAGCCTGCTGATGACCGCCGAACTACGTGAGCTAGACGGCTCTGTACGGGATCGCTTGTTGGAACGGGCCATTCGCTCGGCCGGTCTGGTAGAGGTGCTGACCCGACCCATTGGCAAGTTATCCAAAGGCTACCGCCAGCGGGTAGGCCTGGCCCAGGCCATCTTGGCCGAGCCCTCCATCCTGATTCTCGATGAACCGACCAGTGGGCTCGATCCGGACCAGATCGTGGAAGTTCGCAAACTGATCCAGCAGTTGGCCACCCACTCGACCGTCATTCTCTCCACCCACATTTTGTCCGAGGTTGAGCAGACCTGCGAACGGGTGCTGGTGCTCATGGGTGGGCGGCTGCGCGCCGATGCCAAGCTGGCCGATCTGATGGCTACCAACCGTTATCGGGTGGTCTTTGCCGACGGCCCGCAGCCAGACATGTTGCGCGCGGCCCTGGCCGATGCCCCGGGCGTGCGTGCGGTGGCTATCGAGACTGATAACGACGGCCCCACTACCTTATCGGTCGAGGGTGACGCCGATGTCGATCTTGGTCAAGTGCTCTTCGAGCAGGCCAAGGCCAACGACTGGCCCTTGCGTGAATTGCATCGCAATACCCGCACCCTGGAGTCGGTTTTCAGAACCCTCTCAGCGGGCAAGGAGGTGCAGCTATGAGTCACATCATGTCCATTGCCCGCAAAGAGTGGAAGGCCGCCTTTCTGTCTCCAGTGGCAGATATCTTTCTGGGTATCTTTCTCTTGGCTTCTTTGTTTGTTTTCTTTTTTGTCCAAGGCTTCTTCGCGCGCAACATCGCCGATGCGCGGCCCTTCTTTGCGGCCATGCCTTTGTTGCTGGTGCTGCTTGCTTCTGCCTTTACCATGCGCCTGTGGAGTGAAGAGGCGCGTTCGGGGACCCTCGAGGTCTTGCTGACCTTGCCGCTAAAAATTCGCGAGGTAGTGTTGGGTAAGTTCCTGGCCGGCGTGGGTTTGGTGGCGGTGGCCTTGATCCTGACCTTGCCCGTGCCCTTGACCATTTCTTTCCTAGGTGATCTTGATTGGGGTCCGGTCATTGGCGGATACTTGGGTTTGCTGCTTCTGGCCAGCGCTTATCTGGCCATCGGCATGTTCATCTCTTCCCTGACCAGCAACCAACTGGTTGCCTTGCTCATGAGCATGGTTATTTGCGGACTGTTGGTCTTGCTGGGCTATTTACCCAAACTGATACCCATGGGCTTTGCCGCCGATCAGTTCTTGCGTGCCCTGGGAACCGGCAGCCGCTTTGAGAGCATGCTGCGCGGCGTGTTGGACTTGCGCGATCTGATTTATTATCTGAGCCTGGCGGCGTTTTTTCTGGTGGCCAACGGTTTGGTGCTGGAACGCCGTCGCTGGGGCAAGAACCCCAAAGGACAGGCCCGGCGGCGCAACATCGTCATGGGCGTGGTCTTGTTGGCGGCCAATCTGCTGGTGCTCAATATCGGCCTGGCCCCGGCGGGCAAGCTGCGCGCCGATCTGACCGAATGGGGTGAGTACTCCATCTCGCCGGTCACCCGCCAGATGCTGGGGGGGCTCTCCGAACCCTTGCTGGTACGCGGCTATTTCTCGGAGAAAACCCATCCGCTGCTTGATCCCCTGGTTCCCCGCATTCGGGACTTTCTGACCGAACTGGGGACAGTAGGCGGTGGCAAAGTAACTACCGAGTTTGTCGATCCCACCACCGACGACGATGTGCTGATCGAGGCCCAGGGCAAGTACTCTATTCGTTCGCTGCCCTTCCGCTTTACCGATCGGCACGAAGATTCGGTGGTCAATGCCTACTTCCACATCCTGATTCGTTACGGCGACAGTTTCGAAGTCTTGAGTTTCTCGGACCTCATCGATGTGGAGATGCAGGGCACCTCGCCGCTGGTGCGTCTGCGCAATCTCGAGTACGACGTGGCCAAGTCGGTGCAGAAAGTGGTCTACGGTTTCAAGAGCATCGAGGCCATCTGCAACCAGCTCAAAGGCAAGGCCTTGCTGCGCATCTTTGCTTCCTCCAAGAACCTGCCCGAAGAGTTTGCCGAGATCCCGGGCCGGATAGAAAAGGTGGCCGCGGAGCTGAAAAAGCGTTGCGGCGACAAGTTCGACTATCAGCGCATCGATCCCGACCAGGAAGGCAGCGCGATGTCGCCGCGGGATCTCTACCAGCAGTTTGGCATCAAGCCCTTGACCCGCACCCTGTTTGATAACCACACTTTCTATCTGCATCAGGTCATGGACATCGGCGAACAGCGAGAGGTGGTCGCCACCCGCTCCAGCCTGGCCGAGGCCGATATCCGCAAGGAGCTCGAAGCGGTGCTGCAACGCCATGCGCCCGGTTTCCTCAAGACCATTGGGGTGGCCGTCTCCGAAGTCAAACCGCCGCCGCGGCCCCAGTATCCCGGTATGCCTAAGCCACCGCCGCCGCCGTCCTATAAGTTCTTGCAGAAACAACTGAGCGATACCTACGAAGTGACCCAGGTCGATCTAAAGTCGGGCCAGGTGCCGGGCCAAATCGATGTCTTGGCGGTACTCAACCCGCGTGATTTGAACGAGCGTGAACTCTTCGCCATCGATCAATTCCTGATGCGTGGCGGCGCGGCCATCATCGCCGGCGGTGACTGGGCTTTCGAGCCGGGCATGGGTGGGCAATTGGCGGTCAAGAAGGTCAATACCGGTCTCGATGGCCTGCTGGCCGCCTACGGAGTGGAAATGGGCAAGGCCCTGGTCATGGATCGGGACAATGCCTCCTTTCCGGTGCCGGAGATCCGCAACCTGGGCGGTTTGCGGGTGCAAGAGATCAAGATGAAGAGCTATCCACCCTTCGTGCAAATTCACGGCGAAGGTTTCGATAAGGAAAACCAGGCCGTGGCGGCGCTTCGTTCGGTGGTGATGCATTGGCCCTCGCCGGTTCATTGC
>JAUVBB010000327.1 GCA_030591445.1 Deltaproteobacteria bacterium
GACAATCTCAAGTGGCTCAGTTACGATATCACTGATTAGCATCCCGCCTTTTTTGCATTTCAGCAATTCGTTGTTGGAGATGACGCCGGTCATATCCAGGACCTGAATGCCACTGCCGAAGGTTTCGCTGATCTGGTTGCCCTCGATGAGGACATTGCCATGGGTCACCACTATGCCTTCGCCTAACTCACCTATCATATTGTCTGCCCGGGTTTTGCTAATGGTATTGTTCTTTACCGAAATCGAAGTGGAATTCACCACACTCACGCCGGCCGATCGGCACGATGTCAAAGTGTTGTTCTCTATCAGGATGGGAGCCTCTGTGTTCAACACTACGATACCGGCTTCCTCGGTCTCGACGGCCGTATTGTCGCGGATGGTGCTTTCGCCTATTTGCAAACCGGAAATGGCACTTTGGCCGATGTTTTCAAACTCATTGTCGTGAATCTGCACGGTCGAACCGGAAGAAGCAAGTACTCCCATCCCAGCCACAGCGCTATAACTACAGTAGCTGATCTCCACGTCTGAGCCGCTTATGTAGTTGGCAAGCCGAGTGTTTACAAACCGTGACGAATCGACGATTCCGGACGAGCCCAGCCCATCCTCATTGGACATATAGGCGATATCGGACAGACCGATCGCTTCGAAATCACAGTAGATGACATCTCCCTGGCTGGCTTCGAACAGGATGCCGCGGTTGTCAATTTGACGAAACTCAGATGCATCAATTGCAACCGTGGAACCGAAAGCAGCCAGCCCATGACCATCTTCGGGCCCATCCAAGACACTCGTGATTTCACTGAATTTCACCCGGGTAATCTCAGCGGTCGATCGTTCCAAAATCACCGCCGAACCAACAATATTTCTAAAATTGCTTTCGGACAATAAGAGGCTGCCACCTTTCAGGTGAAAGCCGGCAACATCGCCCGAAGAGACAGAGATACTCCTCGCCACCACATCGGTGTTGTTTGCGGAAAAGGCCGCGCCATGGGACGAAGAAAGCACAACATCTTGCAACTGAACCCGCCCCTCGGCAGATTTCAAACCCACGATGTTTACATCCTGCAGATACACCTCCTGGTTCGCTGCAACCGTTATGGCCGGCTCGCTCCCCTCCACTCCCAAAGTCGGGTTTTCAGTCAAACCAACAATAACCACGTTCAAGCCTAGGGTCACCGCTTCCGGGTAGTTACCAGGCCATACTCGAATCTCAATATCGTCCGAACTCGCCAAAAGAGCCTCAGCCAAAGTCTCAAACGGCCGATCCGGTGCACCGTCCCCACCCGCCCGAGCCGTACCATCCACGTACAACACCCCGGGAATCCTCGAATCCTCCTCGCAGCCTGCCTGCAGAACCGCAAAAACCAATGCCGCGAGGATCGACATGCGAAATTTCTTCTTGTCTATTCTTTTCATGAGAGACCTCATACCCCACATCAAGCCCAATCGGCAAGCGCCCTCATCTCGCAGAGTCAGTCGTCGTTGAGGATTTTTCGATTTTTCTTTGGCATTGGGTTTACAGATCTTCCCGCTTGGGGTTCCAAGGGATTGAACCGAGCGTCGGAATTGGCCGGCCTTTGGGTCACTTTATGCAATAGGAGAAATGAAATGAATATGCTCAAAACAAGCTTCGCGATTATTGTTGCCTTGTCCTTGCTTGGTACTGCCCAGACGGCCTTGGCGGATACCCATACCTGTACCCCAACTGAGGTGATGGTTTATCCGAAGCGTATTCATGTACGCTGCTCGGTGCCGGCGATAAGTATGAGCAGCGGGACGTCTAGAATTTGGTACTTTGCGGTCTCCACGCTCAATGCGGACTATGCCAATCGATTTCTCTCTACTGGCACCACGGCTTTGGTATCGGGACGGAAATTATCGATCAATTTTACTGGTAACAACACATCGGGCACTTCGATTGGTTGTGCTTATCTTAATTGCCGCGTGCCAAACTATTTTGGCATCAAATGACAATGCCCGGAACTGATAAATTCTCACCTATTGGCAAAACGAGAGAACGATGAAAATTTTCAAGATATTCACGAAATCTAGCCTGCTGAGTCTGTTGCTGGTTACGGTAATGAGCGCTTGCGGGGGCTCGGCCGGCGAAATTCAGTGGGACGATGACTGGCAAGGGGCAAACGAAGACGAGTTATTCCAGGCAGCCGATAGCGGATGGCCCAACTTCTTTGGCTTCTACCGGGTTCCGGTCTGCTTCCGGCCCTTTGGCTCTACCGGGATAGATTGTGAGCACTTGCCTTACTCCACCGATTACCCTCACGATGAGTGGATGCGTATGCGGGCATTGGTGCAGGATGCGCTAGAGAACTCCTGGCAACGATGGACCTATATTCGTTTTGTAGACTTCAATACTTGCGGGGCCGATCTGGCGGGCAAAGTATATGTGGACCTGATCCGGCGAGACGTAGGTGGGGCTGGTTGCGCGGGCGTCGGCTACAATGCCGTGGCCGGAACCAGCATCAGCTTCTATATCGAAGGAGATGAGGCCCGCGCCCGAAGCGTGGTGATACACGAGTTTGGTCATGCTTTGGGATTTTTGCATGAGCAGGATCGACCCGATGCCGAGTATGGCGACGGCCAAGACTTTTGTAGCGATACCCGCATCGTGAACAACGACGGCCTTTACACCACTTCCTATTACGACGACGTATCGATCATGAACTACTGCGCTCCTGTAGATCGCAACAGTCTCTCCGCGGGCGACATCGAAGGCGCCCAGGATCTCTTTGGTATCAGCAGGGAAGGCAAATGGCTCAAGGCTTTGCCCGCCCTTACCGCCTTTTCGCTGTAAGCTGAAAGGAAGCCGAAAATGAACTCCATCAAATCCGTTATCCTGACCATGCTCGTCACCCTGGCCCTGCTGGCCGGCAACCGGGCCGAGGCCAAGTCATTCAGTTGCGTTCCGCTAGAGGTGCAGGAAAATACCAACTTGGCCCAAGTTCTCTGCGCCGCACCCTCTAAATTTCGCGGTGGCTACCCCATCGACACCCATCACACCATCACCTACTTTGCCGTGCCCATGAACAACCCGATTTTCGCCAAACGCTTCATCCAACTGGCCAATATCGCCATCACCGCCGGCTTCACCCTGCGCTTTTCCTACACCTCCGGCGACTACAGCGGTGAATCCTTTGGCTGCAACCGAGGCAATTGCCGAAGCCCCTGGTCCTTCGGAATCGAAAAGCGCGCTTCAATCCAATAGATTCCGCCATCTTTGCCCCACAAACTGCCCCCCCCCCTTGAATATCCACCTATTCTGCTTATTTTTCTTGCCTAATTTAATCTGACTGTTTGTATTTAGATCGCATTATTTATTCTCTTGCTTAGAGACCACTGAACGGGGAGAAAATCATGAGACAACGTGACAAAATCGCTTCTGGTGCGAAGAAAAAAACGAATGCCCGAAAGACAGGCAAGAAGACACCGGTGAAAAAAACAGCAGCCAAAGCGACCGCGAAAACAAAATCAGTCTTCGCGGTTACTGCGGAACAGCGACATAGAATGGTGTCCGAGGCGGCATTCTACATTTCCAAACGCCGTGGCGCCCACCACGATTCTTTGCGGAACTGGGTAGAAGCCGAAGCTGAAATCAATATGATAATGAGCAAATCTCCCTGAGCAGTATCCAGTCTGCAAACCCACCTTGACAAGAATGACCGTTTCCTATCAGATTCGTCGCTGACTTCTTGTTGGCTTGGGGCAGGGCCAGAAAAAAAGGAGTAATTCCAGTGACACCCGCCATGCAGGATCCGCAATTATCGAACAAACTCGCACCGCAAATGGTGGAAACCGCGCTGGGCCCTGTGAATATGTTGAAGTGGGCGAGGACCCAGTTGTGGTTGCCTTGCATGGGGCCATGGGCGGCTACGACCAAAGTTTGATTCTGGCCCGGACCATTGGCTATGCCGGACGAATCTCTTGCTGATGCTTTGCATGGTTCATCTTTTGAAATTCATTTGATAGGTGATGCAAAATATCCCGCCACCATCGAACAGGCTTTTGTCGAGGGCATCGTGATGGGACGCAATATCTAACTCGTGTCCATCTCAAAACCCCTGTTACCGTAAAATTGTGGGTGCTGCGCTCAGTGGTCCGTAGTTGCTTTCCATTTCTTTGTAAACGGAACGACCCAGCAGGAATCGATAAACATCATTTGCCTTTTCCGCGAGATTTACGTCGGAGAACTCGGCCGGATAGAGAATCTTGCCGACTGCATATGAGTCACAGATGACCGTGCCGATGTTTGTCGAATACCAGTTGAATGGATAGAGCGTATATACCCGCCGTTTTCGAAACGCCCGCAACTCATGATAGAAGGAGGCCATTTTCATATAGTCTTGCCTGAACAAGTCGAATCCGGCCACATCGATGAAAATAAAATCAGGATCCCATTTCAGAATCTCTTCTTTCCCGACAATAATGTGATTTTCCGGCCCCTTTCGATGAGCCACGTTTTTCGCGGCGGTCCAGACGAAGGGTGTATAATCGCTCTGGGTGCTTTCCATGCCGTGAGTTCCCTTGTAGCCGATGCAACCGGCATATACCCGCGGTCTCTGGTCCTCGGGAATCTTGCCGGTGCGATCGAGTAGATCGCTTTTGACCTTTTCTATATTTGAGATGACCGCCTCGGCTCGTTTGGATTTGTCCAGGATCGCTCCGGCGATTCTCAGCGATTCATAAACCGTTTCGTCGAAAGTACCCAGGGCGCCGTAGGTCAGTACGACGACCGGTATGCCCAGCTTATATTGCAGGAGATCCGCCTTCTTCTTTTCCATGTAGCTGATAAAGATGATTTCGGGATGGAGCGCCAGGATGGCTTCGAGAGCCGGCATCTCGTTGATGGCGGCGGCGCCGCCCGGGCCGGCCGACGGAAGCTTGTGCATCTCGGGATGGGCCATCCAGTAGGGCCTGGTGGTGGGAAATCTCTTTTCGATGTTCTCGACGCCCACGACCTTGTCGGTGGCTTGCAGATAGACGATCAGCCTGAGTGAACCCGGACCGAGGCACACGATTCTTCCGGGAATGCGAGCGATTGTCACTTGCCGCCCCGACAAGTCTTTGAACCGCGACTCGTGGTATGGCTTGCCCCGCGCCGTTGCCGAGAAAATCAGTGCAAATACAACCATTATCATTCTGGAATAATGAGTAGTCACGAGAGGACTCCTATTGTGTCGCGGCCTCAACCGGGATGACGATCTTGTAATCCCGCACCCTTTCCAGGATCACATCGACGCCGTAGACGTCCTTGATCATTTCCGGGGTGATATCCTGTTTCGAGGCCAGGGTGTGAACAGTTTTGTCTTTAAGCATCAGAAAATTGTCGGCATATCTGAATGCCAGGTTAATGTCATGGACCGAGACCACCGCCGAAAGACCCTGCATGCCAACCGCTTGCTTCATCAGATCCATCACCTGTAGCTGGTTGCGCAAATCCAGGTTACTGGTGGGTTCGTCCAGTAACAGCACCTGCGGCTCCTGGACCAGCGCGCGCGCCATGATCACTTTCTGCATCTCTCCCCCGCTGAGTCGATTGCTTCTTCTCATGGCCAGGGCTCTGAGACCCATCACATCCAGAATTTGCTCAACACGCCTGAGATCGTCTTGACTCGGTCCCCATGTCATGTGGGGTTTTCTTCCCAGCAGCACCATGTCGAATACCTTCAAGGGAGCATCGCTATGGTACTGGGGGACATAGGCGAAATGCCTGGCCAGTTCGTTGCCGTTCATCGCAAGGGCGTCCTTGCCGTCAATGATGACCGAACCCTGCTTGACCCTGAGAATTCCAGCCAGGCAACGCAGCAGGGTCGATTTGCCGGCTCCGTTCACGCCCAGCAGGGCAAGTATCTTGCCCCTGGGCAGTTCGAAGCGGATATCCGTAAGGACCGGACAGGCATTGTATCTGAAATGAACGCCATCCACGGAAAGAATCATTTCGTCATACCTTTTATGAGCAGGTAGAGAAACAGCGGCGCTCCCATGAACGAGGTCAACACACCCACCGGAAGCGTTCCCGAGCCTAGCAGCAGGCGTCCGCCGGTATCCGCGGCCAGCAAGAGCAACGCTCCTATCAGGCAGGAGAATGGAACCAGCAAGCGGTAGTCGCTGCCGACTAAGCGCCGGCCGATGTGGGGAGCCAGCAGGCCTAGAAATGCAATAACTCCGTTGAAGGCAGTGGCTAGTGCGGCCACCAGCGCCGCCGAGAACATGCCCACAAGACGCATTCTTTCCACATGCACGCCGAGGGAGCGTGAAACTTCTTCTCCCGCCTCCAGGGCGTTGAAGTTCCATCTGGAGAACATATAGTAGAACACCACAATCGCGGTGACTGCGCCGAGAATGGCGATCTCGGTCCAGCCGGAACGGGTGACGTCTCCGAAGGTCCAGAAGATCGCCCGCGCTATTTGATCTTCCGTTGCAAAATACTGCACCAGAATCGTTCCCGAGGTGAACAGCGCGGAGAGGGCCACGCCGGCCAGGATGATCGCCTCGGGGGTCATTCTTCTGAGGCGGGCGAGCATGAGAATGATGACCGTCGCGCAGATGGCGCCCAAGAAGGCGAAGATCGTCGTGGTGTAGAACCCGGAAATGCCCGAGAGTGCCTCCCCCGCAGCCGGCACGACTGTCCCGGCGCCGAGTACAACGATTGAAAAAGAGGCGCCGAAGGCCGCCCCCTGGCTGATACCGAGAGTAAACGGCGATCCGAGCGGATTGCGCAGCAGGCTTTGTATAGCCATGCCGGAGACGCCCAGGCCGCAACCGGTCACGACGGCGGTGACGATGCGCGGCATGCGGATATCCCAAACGACTATCTTGGCCGGACCGTCTTCGAGCCCGGCGAGCGATCGAATGATTTGCCAAAAACCAAGCCGATAGGATCCAAAAGAAATGGAGAACAAAACAAGAAGCACCAGGAAGAAGAACAAGACAAAAAACAGCCGGATATTTTTGCGTAAATCAGCCTTATAGCGGCCGAGCAGATTCTGGTCGGCCGCGGTCAGCATGGTTTTCGATGAAGACGGCATGATTTTATCGGGGAGATAAGAATCCTGCATCGCTCATGGCATTCATGTTGCGTATCGTTCATATGCTTGTTCGCATTCCCGCCATGAATACAATACCGGGCATGGGAAAACCATACTCTTCCACATAGTGTCTGTTTAAAAGGTTTTGAACCGATAACTCGATTTGCACCTCCCGGCCATTTTCACGCAGCAATATCGGATAACTCGCGTAGAGATCAAGATCGACGAATGGTTTCAGGTTTTCCAGACGGCTCGAATTCGGGGTCGTCAGATCTCCGACCACGGCTTTTCTGAGATCGACATAGCGCGCGCTGAAGCGCGCCTGGAGACCGTTTTTGTCATTGTAGGCAAGGCCAATGTTCAGCTTGTTTCTCGGCAATTCGCTGAGTTCATCCGTCAGGGCGCTGCTGTGGTCGAGAATGTCGCCTGATTTTTTAGCGATTTGCCAAGTGTAGTTAGCCCAGACCTCCAGATGATACGGAAGTCGATAAGAGCCCTCCATCTCGAATCCAGAGAAACTTACGCTGTCGATGTTGTAAATCACGCGACTGGGGCGGTAACCGAATATCCAGCGGATATAATCGTTGACGATGTAGTGATAGCCCCTGATCGTAACGAAGAAACTGTCGCTAATTTTGTGTCCCGCTTCCAGTTCGAACATGTGGGCATTCTCCGGGCGCAAGGACTTGCGATCGTCCGGCTGGTATCCGGAATACCACCAGAAATACTCGGGCAGGTTGGGAAATCTATGCGACCAACGGTAGCGCGCGGTGAGATGACTTCCCTCCCAGGGATGAACGGTTGCCTCGGCCCGGGGACTCCAGGTGGAATCGTTCATATTTGGAGCCTTGTCTTCGGGCGCGTTGGCTCTGAAATTGTCGAAACGGAGTCCCAAACCCAGATCGAACCAGCGATTGACACGCCACAGATCCTGAAGGTAGAGACCGTGGAGCATGGAGATCTTTGATTCGGGTTCGGGAACGATTTGCTGGTAGGAAGGCGGGAAATACGTCTCGTCCGCCTGCTGAACGTCGATGCCTCCGTATCCCAGGTAGTTGCCTTCGGCGCCGGCTTCCAGGATATGTGTTCCCAGTACGTCGAAAACGTGTTTTAGATCGGCCCGCCATCCCCCATTGTCCTTTTCGGGTCTGAGTTCACGCTGAAGCAGCAGTTGGCGTGGATCGTCGATCGCATAGAAATATTCCTCTCTCTTTTGTTCTATGAGGTATGCCCGGACCGACAACTCCAGGTGTTCGGTTTTCCTGGACAGGGAAAGATCCACCTGGGCCCGCTTGTCATCCCAGTGGCTGCCATCCCCCCAGTCGAGGCTTCCCCATCTCCCGTATCCATGATTGAGGAAGGGCGGGTAGGGTCCCCCGAGGGGGCTGTCTTGGGA
>JAUVBB010000194.1 GCA_030591445.1 Deltaproteobacteria bacterium
GCAGGGAAAATCACCGCTTTGGCCACTTTCGTCCCCATCGTCCGGGATGCCGTCATCGTCGGAGTCGGCGCGCGGCGTGGGACTATCTTCATTTTCCACGCATTCAGCCAGATCGAGGACCGGATTGTACTCGCAGTGGGTGCCGGCCGGGCAAGAAAGCACACAAACGCAGTGGTGATCCACACAGGAGAAGCCCGGATGACAACCCGAGCCTTCCTCGGTGTCGGAACACGGAATCCCCGCGGGCGGCGGGGCACATGCTCCAGCCAACATGCTCAGGATGGCTGCCGGCAAAAAAGCGCCAAAGATTTTCATCGCCTCATCCTCCCGGCGGGCTTTCCAGCCGTGCCACCGATGCGGCCCCAATGGAGTCGGAGAAAACGTTGACCGTGGTGCGGCACATGTCCAGGATGCGATCCACCGCCAGAATCAGGCCGATGCCGGTAAGGGGCAAACCCACCGCGGTCAGGACGATGCCCATCATGACCAGGCCGGCGTGAGGAATACCGGCCGCGCCGATGCTGGCCAGAAGCGCCGTCAACATCACCACCAATTGCTGAGAAAATGACAGATCCACGCCGTAGCATTGAGCGATGAAGATGACCGCCACGCATTCGTACAGCGCCGTGCCATCCATATTGACCGTGGCCCCCAGGGGCAAGACAAAAGAAGAGATCCGGCTGGGCACCCCGCCACGCTTTTCCACCGATTCCATGGTCAGAGGCAAGGCGGCATTGGAAGATGCCGAGGAGAAGGCGGTGGCCAGCGCTGGCGACAGCGCCTGGGCATATTTCCAAGGATTACGCCGGGCCACCAACAGACAAATCAGGGGCAGGGTGACCAAGGCATGGATCAACAAGGCCGCCAGCACGGTGAGCATGTAGGCCCCCAGGGCGACGAAAGCATCGAAGCCGGTATGACCCACCACATCGGCCAGCAGGGCAAAGACCCCCAAGGGCGCCAACCGAATCACCCAGCCGGTGATCTTCATCATCACCGCGAACATAGTCTCGAACATGTCCCGGGCCCGATCCCGCCTTTCTTTGGGCAGCGCCAAGATTCCCATGCCGAAGAAAACCGCGAAGAAAATCAACCCCAAAATGTTCGGCCCCCGGGTAGGATCGTCCCCCGAGTAGACCATGTCTTCCACCGGGTTTTCCGGCACCATGCGAAAGAGCAACTCACTTAAGGAAGGTGCCTGGGTGGCCACCTCCGGCTGACTGCCCCCGGCCAGCACCTGCAAGGAAGGATCGCCGGGATGAATCAGGTTGGCCAGCAACAGACCCACCATGATGGCCGCCGAGGAGGTCAGCACATAATACAAGACCGTTTTGAGCCCCAGCCGGCCCACGCCCGAGACCGAACCCACCCCGCAAACACCAGAGATAATCGAAAACAGAATCAGGGGCACCACCACCATCTTGAGCAAGCGCAAGAACAGCTCACCCATCCAACCCACCGCCTCGGCCCCGGGCACCCCGGTCCAAAACCCAAAAGGAATCGCCAGCCCCATCGCGATAAAAATTTGCCAATGCAACTTGCCCCACCAGCGCAAAGATGTTTGCTCTTCCATAGCCGCACCCTGCCTTGTCAGTAGATAGTTGCCCCCAGCACCGTAACAGAGCCCCTTTTATTGTTCAACGAGAGAAAACCTAGGGGGCCCGTGCAGCGAAGGTCATGCGACATTTTCACACAAACACGAATGTCCCGGGTCACAATTCCGTAGGGGCGCGTCGCGCGCGCCCGTGCGGCCAATGCCAACCATCCCCCATTGGATCCCCGCGCCCGTTACAGAAACGTGAATCAATTGGCCGGGGTTGTTATGGGTATCCGGTACATCTGGGTGGGGGTTGGCCAATGCCGAACGGGCGCGCGCGACGCGCCCCTACGGAAACGTGATTCAGTTGGCCCAATCCATGTGGGTCAATATCCTACGATCTTCGCTGCACGCGTCCAAGCCTACCGCCAACTACGCTCTTCTTGACAGACTCCGGTTGAGTGCCGAGAATGGACCATGGCCTACCTGGTATTGATCCCCCAACTCTGGAGTCGGGTTGAAAGCATCGCGTAATTGGTTCGAAAAATTGACCGCGGCTATCGTGCGGGCTCCGTACTTGGTCTTGATCTTGGCGCTGGTACCGACCGGCTTGTCCTTGTGGAGCGCGCTGGAGATTCCGCTGCATACTTCGCGCAAGGCTTTGCTGCCCCAGGATGTCGATGTATCTCAGCGCTTGGAATCTTACCTGACTCGCTTCGGCGCCGCCTCGGACTTGATGGTGGTGGTTGAAGGCGCCAATCGGCAACAACGGGAGCAGTTTGCCGACCAGCTAAGCGCCCGCTTGCTGGGTGAAGAATCCATCAGTCAGGCGGTTTGCCGACTAGACTTGGGCTTTTTTCTGGAGCACTTGTATTTGCTGCTGCCCGAGGCAGAGCTTTTGCGAATCGAGGCGGCGGTCAGCGAGCTTAATCGCCGGCCGGCGCCGCCGGAAAAGGCTGGTTGGGACCAAATCCTGGGCGGGATGGCAGCGCAACTGGATGAGCCGCCACCGCTTTCCGGGGTAGACATGGATCTGCGCACCGCCGAGGCCAGCCTGAGCTCGGTGGCCTTTTTCTTGGGCGAATGGCTACGCTACATTCAGGCCGATTCCCCGCCGACCGGGCTCGGCTTTCATCGCCTGGCGGCCGATCTGGGCGGCGGCAGTATCATGGCCGACCGGGGCTATTTCGCTTCCCACGATGGGGGCATGCTCTTTGTTTTCGTGCGCGCCGCCGATCCCTCGGAAGAGTATAATGTTATCGCACCCTTCATCCACACCGTACGCCGGGTGGGCGCTGCGCTGCAGAACGACTTGCGCAGCCAGGGCCGGCCGGTGCCGGAATTCGGCCTGACCGGGCTGCCGGCTATCACTTACGAAGAATTCACGGCCATCGGCCATGACATTGTCCTGACCGTGGTAAGCGCGCTGATCTTGATTGCCCTGCTCATTCTGGTCTGGTTGCGCTCGCTGGGCTGGGCCCTGGTGGTCTTTGTACCCATGGGCCTGGGCGTGCTCTGGAATGTGGGGCTGACCTACCTGCTGGTGGGTCACCTGACCATGATCACGGCCGCCTTCACCGCCATTCTGTTTGGCCTGGGCATTGATTACGGTATTTTCATGAGCACCCGGGTGATGGAAGAGCGCACGCAGGGAAAGGATCTATCCCTGGCCATTGTCACCGGGGTTTCGGCCTCGGCTCGCGCCTTGCTGACCGCCGGCGGTGCGACCGTGCTGATCTTTGCCGCCCTGATTTTCGTTCCTTTCTCCGGCTTTGCCTCCATGGGCAAGGTGGCCGCCGGCGGCGTGGTGCTGGTACTGGTCAGCACCTTTCTGCTCCAGCCGGCCCTTTTCATCTTGCTGCCACCCCGGCTTTCCCGGCTGGCTAAGTCAAAATCCAAGCCTAAGCCTTTGCCGGCCGCCTCCGGCCAAATGAAGAGATCGGGCCCGGTCCACGTCTTTCTGGTAAGCGCGGGCATCGCGCTGGCTGGGATGGGTGTCATGGCTGGAATCAGTATCCCCTTTGATTACGATGTGTTGTCCTTGCTCCCCAAGGACTCGGAATCGGCCCGCCTGCAGCGGCGCATGCTGAAAGAAAGCGACTACCAGGGCGAGGTGATTATCTTCACCGCCAAAACCATGGCCGAGGCACGCCGCATTACCCAACAAGCCGCGGCCTTGCCCAGTTTGTCCCGGGTGCAATCAGTCACCGAATTTTTTCCCGAAGACGCCCAGCGGCGAGCCGACTGGGCCCGCAAGCTCGCCGCCATGTTAGACCGCTCGGCCTGGGTAAAAAAGTTCATGAGCTTGCCCGATCTAAGCATCCCGGCCGCGGCCCTCCCGCACATCGAGACTACGCTCAGTGCCATGGACGAGCTGATGGCCGATGCCCAGGAACTGGCCTTTTCCGCCGGCCACGCGGGACTGGTGGCTCGTTTTGAAACCATCCTCACGCAGCTGGAGTCTTTGCAGGCGATCCTGGAAAAATCACCCGCGCGCCTGCGTAAGGGCACCGAAGACTTCTGCCGGGCCTTGCTTGGCGCTGTGCGCCATACCCACGGGGTACTATCGGCCTGGAAACAGGCCCGTCCTCTGACCGCCGCCACCTTGCCGGCCATGCTGCGTGATCGCTTCATTGGCAAAGACGGTAGCTTTGCCCTCTACGGTTTTCCCGCCCATTCGGTCTACGATTTAGATTTTCTGCAAGAATTGTTACGGGATGTCTACGCGGTATCGGACCAGGCTACCGGCTTTCCCACCACCCATCTGGTTTTTGCCCGCATGGCGGTCGACAGTTTTCGCCAGGGCAGTTTGTCGGCGCTGCTGGCCGCCATACTCTGGATTGGCTTGCTGCTGCGTCGCCCTCGCCTGGTCCTGATTGCCCTGTTGCCCCTGCTGGTGGGCGGCGGTTGGATGCTGGGCGTCTTGTGGTTGATCGGTCTGAAGCTGTCATTTGCCAACATCGTTGCCCTGCCCTTGGTCATGGGCCTGGCGGTCGACTACGGCGTCTGGTACGCCCATCGGCGGCGCGAGCTTCACCCAGCTTCCTCCTGGCAGGTGGCCCGGGTGGCCGGCCGGGCCATTTTGCTGGCGGCCGGCACCACCTTGGCCGGTCTGGGTGCGGTTACCATGGCCCAATACCAAGGGGTGGCCACCATGGGCATTTCGGTCACGGTGGGTCTGGTCTGTTGCGTGGTGGCGGCTTTGCTGATATCACCGGCGGCAAGCGCCTTATTGATTAGGAGGGATAAACCATGAAAACGGAGAATCGCAGGCTGCTGTTTTTCTTAGGCTTGCTCTGCCTTTGCCTGGCGGCCCCGGTCGGCGCCAAGGGATTGGACATTCTGATTTGCTACCCGGGCGGCTCGGTGCGTGCCCAAGACGCCAAACCCGCGCTGGATTCGATGATTTCCGTATTGGAAAGCATCGGCGGTTGGCCCCAGGGCACCATCCGCACCCAATTTACCGCCCGCACCAAGCAATGCCAACAGCAGCTAAACAAAAAACCTCATTTCGCCATTTTATCCCTGGGCCTGTTCCTGCAAAACCGCGAGGCCCTCCAACTCATGCCCCTGGTCCAGCCCCGCATCGAGGGCAGTACCACCGACACTTTTCGGGTGCTTACCCGCAAGGATACCGCCGAGAACCTGGCCCAGCTAAAGGGCAAGAGCCTGGGTGGACCCTGGTTGAGCGAGCCCGAGTTCCTGGCCCGAATGGTCTTCGACGGCCAAATTGATCCGGCCAGTTACTTTCAGCTCAAACCTTCTCGCCGGGCCTTGCGCGCCCTGCGCAAGCTGGCCCAAGGCAAACTCGACGCCGTCTTAGTCAATCAAATGCAGTACGACGGCCTGGCTTTGCTGCCCTTTGCCGCCAAGCTCTCGGTGGCCTTTACCTCCCAAGCCCTGCCCCAAATCGGCGTGGTGGCCAACCAGCAGCGAACCTCACCCGAAGATCGGCGCCGGCTGCTTCAGGCCATCAGCGCCATGTGCACCCACGAGCAGGGCAAGAAACTCTGCGAACTGTTTAGTATCGAGACCTTTGTCCCGGTGAACGAGAAAGTCTACGAGGCCGTCATTCAGCGATGGAAGCAAGTACAAAAAAAGTAAGCGTCCCGGCGCTGGTGGCTGTCTTCGCTTGGCTGCTGGCCGCGCTTTTGCTTAGCGGTTGTCCTTTTACTCTCTCCCTGCCGCGGGAAATGGTGAACTTGTCGACTTGCCCCGATTGGGACGTAGATCGGGTTAGCCAAGAGGCGCAAACTTTTGGCCTGGCCACCGAAACCGCCACCCTGGAATGCGCCTTGGCGGTTTTGCGCGCAGCCACGCCGGCGCCGGTGCATCAAAGTGCCACCGTAACCCGGGTCTGTTTCATGTTGGCCAACCGCGAATCCAATAATCAGGATCGGCGCGAGCGTCTGGCCGCCGAAGGAGTGCGTTGGGCCGAAATCGCGCTGGCCGAGGGCACCCAAGACACCGGCGCGGTGCACTACTATTTGGCGGTAAACCTGGGTCTGGCGGTGGTCAATCACGTCGGTTTGGCGGTCAAGAATCTCGGCCGCATCGCCAAGGCCCTGAAGATTTCGGTCGCCCTGACTCCCAGCCTGGAACAAGGCGGCCCTTTGCGGGTCTTGGGTCTGCTCTATCTGATGGCGCCGCCCTGGCCCCAGGGCATTGGCGACGGCGACCGGGCCATAGAGTTATTGGCCAGCGCGGTAAAGCAGCATCCTGACCATCCGCAGAACCATCTTTTTTACGCCCGGGCTTTGTGGGAGGTAGAAGAAGAAGACGCCCTCGACCAGGTAGAAGCGCAACTGAACCTGACCCGGGTCAGCCTGGCCCACCAAAACTGGGACCCGGTGCGCAAGGACTGGGATCTAGAAATCCTAGAGTTGGCCAACGACGCCGAGATTGTCCTGGCCCCCGCGCCGGGCCCTCAGAAGTAGAACCGCGCCCGGGTCCAGAACAAGGACCCGCCAGCCGCCGGATCGCCGAACTTGCTGTAGTTTTTGCCAAACTGCAAGAGCGCGCCCGCACTCAGTTCCAGACCGTTGCCGAAATTGTAGACCAGCTCGGGATAGACAATCATGGAAAAGCCATCGCCGAAAAGCGAGAGGTACTTGCGTACCCGGGTACCGGCCTCGGCATCGAAGTAGGTCCGATAGGTGCCGCTGATGTCGAAGATGGAAAACAGGCGCAGCAAAGCCTTGTCATCGGCAAAGTGAAAGTCGATGCCCAACACCAGGTAATCACCCAGACTCGGCCGCAGGATTTCGACGGCGTTTTGCCGCCCGCAGGAGCTGGCCGCGTTGATGGCGCTATTGGCCGGATCGCTCATGTCAAAGTCGGCAAAGAAACAGTCAAAAGGACTGCCCTCGAGGGGCACCTGCCCGGAGCGGACCACAAAACCCTCGTTGAGAAAATCGCCGGCGCCGAACTCATCGCTCAGGCCGTGGACCCACATCAGGTTGATCATCCAGTGCGTGCCCAGGGTGTAATCCAAACCCAAGGTCCATTTGGCAAAAGGACTGTCAGAGATAATGGTCGGCCGGATGGGATTGCCCTGGGCATCACTGCCTAAGCGGTAATCGTACTCGCCGGCCGGCTGCGGCAATCCGGCAATGATGATCTCCTCTTGATGAACGCTGAGTTCGACCCGTTCGGGTAGATAGACGCCGACCTCGAGCCGATAACCCAAGCCGTGCATGGATTTCGCCAACCAATCCAAGGGAATCTCCCCGGCCATGTTGAAACCCAAAACTTGCATGCGCGGATAGGCCAAAGTGACATCGGTCAAGAGCAAGCCGTCGATACAGTCGGCCGGATCACCCGGGCGGCACAAGGGCTCGGCGAATACTTCTTGGCGGGCATGGTTGCTAATCGGCTGCGGGAAATCATGACGGCCCCGGTAATAAGAAAAGGCCACATCCTGGGTCAAAATGGTGCCGGCCAAGCGGAAAGAAAAAGGCATGTTCTCGACCGTACGCGCCGGCAGATGCGCCCGCACTTGATCGACCGCGGTGGGATAGAGGGCAGCACCAGTCATGGTGTTTTCGAAATGCACCCGATAGCGCAAAGACTCCTCGGCGAAGGGAATGCGATCGACCGCCGCCAGCGCCAGGGCACCCGAGCGCGGCAACTGGGCCGGCTTGAACACCGGCACCAACACGCCCGACAGGGTCCAATCGGTCCCCAGAACCCAATCGGCCCGGATCATAAAGTTGGCTATCTGCTCGCCGAACAGGAGCACATCTTCCACATCGGCGGCATTGAGATTGTTGGTGGGATTGAACTGGTCGGCCTTGCCCCACAGCACCAGTTGCTGACCCACGCGCAGATCCAAACCCTCGATCAAAAAATCGACCACTTCCAGATAAAGGGCATGGGTCTGGAGGTAATAAGGATCAATCGCCGCCCGCTGGGACAAAGCGCCCAATTCCAGCACCGAATCGGCCATGCCGGTCCAAACCAGGTCGACATCGGCCACGGCGCGAAAACGACCGAAGTTGGCATCGAGGCTGATCTTGAGATAATTTTCGTTGCGGACCACGCCCTCGGTCAGGCGCTGCTCGGCATAATAATCGCCCACCATTTTTTCTTGTAGCCGAAAATGCAAATCGCTCTGTACCCGGCCGCCCAAGGTCAATTCGAGCTCCTCGGCGGCAGTGCTCGGTACCCAAGCAGCCACCATTCCTATGATAACTGCCAAAAATATCGATTTCATCATCAGTTGGTTTCCTTATTTGCCCCGTTGCAAAGCGCGTACGGTGAAGTAGCGGTCATTGATTCCCTGGTTCAATTTCCATTCCTTACACACCAAGGCGGTGCTGACGCCGGCGCGGGCATGATCGACGATTTTCATGGTTTTGGGATTGCAGACGTGCTTGCCTTCTTGGCAGCTATAATCGGTGCGGGTCTCGGTCTTGAGCAAGGCACCCTTGTCGCTGAGAAAGCGCAGTTCGGCCGGCCGGTGGATGTCTTTGCGGATGTCTATTTCCATTTGGGAATAATTGAAGTCTTGGCCCGGCCGTCGCTGACACTTGAGCGTCCAGAGGCTATCGGTCTGGCTGGCCAGATCGCAGGCAAAGACGTCGCCGTAGGTCACAATGGACATCTCGTCGAAGGAATAGGTCGAACCCATGAAACCCTGGGCGCGCACATGGCTGGCAATCCGGCGCACCCGGCGATAGGCCGGCAGATAGACATACATCTGGGTCAGCGAGCGCACCAAAAAACGCATGCCCCGGACATCGGCGGGCGCGAAAAACTCGACCCGGCGAAAACGGGTGCCCTTGATGGTGACTCTGAATTTCATCACCCGCTCGGTCTTGCCCGGCTCTTTGGTGATCATGTCGAAAACGAAATATTGATCCTTGGCCTCGGTCAAATAGCTATCAAGCTCGGCCATAATGGCAGCACCGGCTTCATCGGCCTGGGCTTCGGCCGGAGCTAGCCATACCAGGGCCGAGGTGCACAACAGGACCAGGCCAAAACCACGGAAAATATTACCCTTCATGATGTCTCCTTGTCGGCAAGAATCTTCATTTGGAACCACGATCGAGAAGCGGCTCGCCCAGCGGCTCGACGGCCGCACCCGAATCATAGTCTTTCTGCCGGTAGCGACGCTTGCGGGCCAAAACCGGAATGGCTAGAAAAGTAGCCAGGGCAGCGACCAGCATGGCGGTGGCGGTCAAGCCGCCCACGTTCTTCAGAGGCCGGGCCTCGCCCAGGGTCAGGACGAAAAATCCCACCGCCACCATAATGGCATTGATCCAGATAGCCGGGCCGGCCGCCGCCGCGGCCCGGGCCGCCGCCTGGTGCAGGGCTTCGCCCGGCTCGCTCTGCCAGGCCGAGGCCAGATGGACGGCGTAGTCCACGCCAGCGCCCAAGATCAAACTGGCCAGCATGGAGGTACCGATATCCAGGTGCACGCCCATCAGGCCCATACCGCCGTAAACCACCAGCAAGGTCAGCACGGTAGGCGCGGCCACCAACAAGCCACTGGCCAGGGAGCGAAAAAACAGGGCCATGATAATGATGATCAGGCTCAAAGCCAAAGCCAAGCTCTTGAGCTGATTGGAGGCGGTCGAGGCCGACAAACCCCGGTGCATCACCGGCAAACCGGTCACTTGGCAAGCCAGGCTCTGGGCCTCCTCGCCCGGCCGGGCCGGTAGCATCACGGTGGGATTGGACAAATCCAACATGGCCGTCGACAACGCGGTCGCAAAGCGCGGGTTCTGCTGGGGCGAGGCCGGCGGCCAAACGGCGGCCACGGCCCGGGCCCACTCGATGGCTTGTTGCTCGCGCCAAAAAGCGGAAAGCGGCGCGGCCAGAGAAAAGGTCAAATCTTCTACCAGCAAAGGATCGATGGCTTTGGTCGATGAAGCCAGCTGGCCTGCGATACCGGCGGTCAAGTCGCTTTCAGCAGCCGCCGGACCCAAGGCGGCCAGGGCCGTGGCCAAGCGGCTGGGCAATTCGGCGCCCAGGCCGGCGAGATCGACGGCGCACTCGTCCGAGCGCAGAAAACCCGCCAAACGCAGGGCCACACTTTGGGCCGAGACCGAAGGCGGCGGACCGCTCATACGCTGGTCGGCCCGGGCCAGCGCCTCTGGCCCCAGCGGCAGCGCGAAGCGACGAACCAAGGCGCGGATCTTGGCCAACACCAATTGCCGCCGGCGGCTCTCGAACTCTTGCTTACGCACGCCGGCATGGGCGCCATCGACCACCCGATAGCGATCGGTCAAGTCGTCTTTCACCAAGGCTTCGATCGATTGCAGCACCACTTCGATGGCCTCGGCGCGGGTAGGAATCAGCTTGATATGCAACAAGGCTTCACTGTGATCGGCGGTGACCAACTGGGCCACGGAAGGATCGCCGGCCAGCAGCGATTGCAAAAGACGGACCTGCTCGCTGGTATCGGGAATGCGCTCCTGGTCCACGAAGGCGCGGTTGGCCAGGGAGACGGCCTGCCCCAGATGGAGCACCTCGGCCACGCCGGCAAGTTCGGCCAGCCGGCCGCTGAGGCGCTCGAGCTCACGCAAGACGTGCGGATCGGCCAGATCGCCTTTGACTTGCACTTGGACAAATTGCCCGCCGCCGAAGTAGCGAGCCAAAAAGTGTTCGGCCTGATCCGGCGGACTGCCTTTGGAGAAAAACGAGGCGTTGTCCATGCGCGCATCGACCCGACTGGCAGCCAAGCCGCCGGCCACCGAAACCACCGCCAGGCAAAGACCCACCATCAGGCGCCGGCGGCTGGCAAAAACTGCCAGCCGCGCGGTCCATTTGCCCAGCCCGGTTTTGGGCCGCGCGCGGGTAAGCCCGGTCAAGGAAATCACCGCCGGCAAGAAGGTGACCGAAAGCGCCAAAATGGTCAGGATGCCCAGGGCGGTAAACAGGCCGAACACACGCAAGGGCTGGATGTCCATGGCCACGAAGGACAGCAGGCCGGCGGCGGTGGTAAGCCCGGCGGCGATCACCACCGGGGCCACCGCAACCAGGGTTTGATACAGAGCCGTGCGGCGATCGGTCTCGCGGGCCAGGGTCTGATAACGGGTCAGTACATGAATGCCGTAGGCGCTGCCGATGGCAAAAAGCACCACCGGCATGGAGCCCAGCACAATATTGAAGCGGACCCCGAACCAGGCCATGGCCCCCAGGGTAAGCAAGACGCCCAAGCCGGTCGAAAACAGGACCAAGCCCACGCCGATCAGGTCGCGAAAAGCCAACAACATCACCAATACCACCGCCAGCACCGCCCAGGGCGTCAGCCGACGGATATCGCTGCGGGTAGCGTCGTAAATATAGGTGGAGACAAAGGGACCGCCGCCCCAAAACAGTTGCTGGTCGGGAAAACGCTGTTTTACCGTGCTTCGGATATGCCCGGCCATGGCCCGCGGGTCTACTCCGTGGGCCAAAAAGCAATACAACAGAAGCGCGCGCCCGTCGGCCGAGATCAGATGACCCACCAGATGATCTTTGGCCAGGACTTTGGCCCGCAAGGCCGTAAGCTCGGCCGGCATAAGCCTGCCCTCGGGAATCAGGGTGGAGGTCACCATGCCCCCGTTTTCCAGATCGGGACTGAAATCGACCACGTTGGCCAAGGTCAAAACATGGTTCATCCCCCGGATTTCTTTCAGGTCCCGGGTCACTTTGCGCAGCTGGGTCAGAAAGTCCGGGCGGAAAACGTCTTTGGTCTCGATGCCCACCAAGGCCATGTCCATGCTGCCAAAGCGTTGGTTGATCTCGGCAAAGGCCTGTACTTCAGGGCTATCCTGAGGCAGGAATGCCAGAATGTTGTCGTCTTGCTCCAGACGGGGCAAGCCCAAGGCGGCCAGCCCGGCCAATAGAGCCACGCAAGCCACGACCGCCCAGGCGAAGTTCCGGTTGCTTATCCGGCGAGCCAAGCCATTCATGGTCACCCAATCTGCCAGTTTTTTCAGAGCACCCGTCTCAGAAGATCTCTTTGCTCAATGCGGGCACTGGAATATTTGACATTTTTTGCTCCGTGTCCGTCAAAGAAAGCAGGATTGAGCCGGACACTATCAGGATCTACAGACCTTTTTCCACGTAGACGATCATTAGTTCGCGCAGGACTTCCACGGCCTTGACCAAACCATCGACCGGAACCCATTCTTTCTTGGAGTGGAAATTGTAGCCGCCAGCGGAAAGGTTGGGCGTGGGCAGTCCCTCAAAGGAAAGGCGAGCCCCATCGGTACCGCCACGGATGGCCATGGATTTTGGCTCTATGCCGGCCCGGCGTACGGCCTCATTGGCATGCGCCACTACCAGCGGATGCTGATCGAGGATTACCTTCATGTTGCGATAAGACTCCTTGATCTCCATCTCGATCTTCACCCGGGGTTCGATCGCCAGCACTTCTTGCCGAATCCGGTCCAGATGGGCTTGCATTTTCTCCAAGCCCGCTTCGCTAAAGGAGCGCTTCAGAATAACAATGGTGGCCTCGGACACGTTGCCGGTGAGCTGATAAGCGTGGAGATAATCATCGCGGCC
>JAUVBB010000368.1 GCA_030591445.1 Deltaproteobacteria bacterium
GCACGCTCTTTCATGTCCTCGGCCACTTTTTTGCGGCTCAGGCCCGTTTGTTCGAACTTAATACCTTGTTGGGAAAGGTAAAGCTCCATTTCCTTGGCCAAGGTCTCTTGGTGCTGTGCTACCATGGTCGGCGGCACCGGAAAGGGGTTGCCCTCGATCAGCTGATCAATCAGTTTTTCCTTGGTTTCCCGGTCGTTTTTGGTCTTTTCTAGCTCAGAAAGGTCGTTCTTGATTGAGTTTTTAAGCGCTTCTAAAGTTTCTGCACCCTGGCGACCAAAATCTTTGGCGAATTCGTCGCTCAACTCGGGTAACTCGCGATCTTTCAAGGCCTGCAGGTGCACATGAAAATGAACCGGCTTGCCGGCCAACTCAGGCGGCCCCCAGCCTTCGGGGAATTCCAGGTCGAACTCTTTCTCCTGCCCGATTTCCATATCCGTTACGTTCTCGTCGAAACCGGGCAGTGATCCTTCGGCGCCCAGCAACAAGGGGTGGTTTTTCAATTCGCCGCCCTGAAGGGGCTTGCCCTCACGACTGGCCGTATAGTCGATGATGGCGGTGTCTCCCTTGCGCGCCGAGACCCGTCCTTCGATGGGAATCAATATCGCCTTGCTTTCACGCAATTTTTGCAGCTCATCGTCGATCAGCTGGTCGGCGATTTCAACCTTGGGCCGCTCAATCTCAAAGCGCGTCTTCACCAATTCGATGTCCGGGGCCACTTCCACTCGGGCGGAAAACTCGAAATCCTCGCCTTCGGCAAAGGCACCACGCTCTAGCTCGGGCTTGGCCACGGCCTTGATGCGATTCTGGATCAGGGCCGCCTCGAAACTATCGGCGATCAACCGTTCGAGCACATCGTCTTGTACTTTTTTACCAAAACGCTGTCGAATCACTGTCTTGGGAACCTTGCCCTTGCGAAATCCCTTGATGCTGACTTGCCCGGATAGTTCCTTGTAGGAACGCTCCAACTCTTCGTTGATCATGTCCCAGGGCAACTCGACCTTAATGGTTTTGTGCAGCGCGTCTGTCGCTTCTACTGTGTTTTTCATTCCCTCACCTCAAAAAAAGGGCACCCCTGCAGGTGCCACGCTCCAATTCGAGTCAATCAAAATCACCAAAAAAGGATGCGAGAGGGGGGACTCGAACCCCCATGGCTAGGCCACAAGATCCTAAATCTTGCACGTCTACCAGTTCCGCCACCCTCGCATCACAAGGCGGAAAGGGCCCCCTTTATGCCACGGAAGGTAAGACTAATCAAGCTCCTTGCGCCGAAAGCCGTTTTGCAGTATAGGAAATCCCAACGGGGTGTGGCGCAGCCTGGTAGCGCGCCTGCTTTGGGAGCAGGAAGCCGGCGGTTCGAATCCGCCCATCCCGATTTTTTCAATATTTCCGAGTCGTTACTAATCTTCCCAGCGAAACTGGTAGCCACACCAATCGCAGCGTTCCGCCCGCTGACCTTCCTCCAAGCGCAAAACGGCGCCGCATTCCGGGCAAGTTACCCGCGAAAACTCCTGTTCCGGGTCTTTTGGTGCTTGCATCGGCACCCCCAAACGCTCGATCTCAACCAAAGCCGTCCGATATTGACGCAAGATCAGCTCGTCTTGGGCCAACACGTTCTTTTCAACCAGACGCTCGATCAAACCGTCAAGCAAACCCGTCATCGCCCCCAGCATCTGCGTCACCGCCAAGATCTGGGTCTTGGCATCCGCCACGTCCTCGGCAAATTGCGAATTGATCCGCACTTGCCGATCCCCGCGTCTGCCCACCATGGAAGCCTCCAGTCCGCTTGTGTCCACTTGCCCACGCACCATGTCACGCCCCGTCTAGCCAATCAAGCCCTTGCACCCGCGCGCCCCCTTTGCTACATTGCCCACTCTAAACCGTTGTCAGGAGAGCCCGGTCATGAACAAAGAAGAATTCGACGCCGTCATCATCAGCCTGGAAGTCGAGACCCTACCCTGCCTATTTCTGCTGCTATCTCAAGACGGCACCGTCAACCGTCTAGGCACCGGCGCCATAGACAACGCCGAAAAAGCCCTTTTCGTCGGCGAGTCCCTAGAACCATTTTTCAAACAATTCATGGCCCGGGTCAGCGACGAGCTCCTCCAAAACGCCGGTGCCTACCGCCACCCCGATCCCAAAGGCCGCGCCTGCAAACTAGTCCTTGCCTTCCGCCGCCCCAAAGATCCCCTAGGTTTCGAATTCCACTTCGGCACCGAATCCGAAGGCCCCCCTCCCGAAGTCGCCTCTTTGGTCAGCTTCGCCACCGAGATGACCGAAGAGTGGTACAACCTCCAAAAAGAAGAGGCCGCCGCCCAGGCCACCGAAGACGAAGAAGCATAGAACTGCATTGACACTCGCCCCCCCCATCCGGTAAATATCCAAAACATGCGCCTGTAGCTCAGTTGGATAGAGCAACGGCCTTCTAAGCCGTGGGCCGCAGGTTCGAATCCTGCCAGGCGCGATACTGCAAGAGTGCTTCTCGATCGGAACCGGAAGCACTCTTGCCATTTAAGCCACTAGCAGTACCGGAGCATACATCGTCGTGTGCTTGGCAAAGCCAAGCGCCGCCGATGTCAGCTCCGGTGCGCGCACCCAGTAAACCGCCCCTCAAGCATTAATTGTATTAATGTGATCGTAGGTATCAGATGTGATCGTAGGTATCAGATGTGATCGTAGGTATCAGATGTGATCGTAAGCCCTAGATGTGATCGTAAGCCCTAGAAGTGATCGTAAGAATCAAACGTGATCGCAGAAGCGGATATGCTTTTGGCCGCCCCAACCCTACGGATTCTGAGCGCCTTTGCCTTTAACCGCGCCCCATAACTCCAGCGCTTTTTTCCAGGGGTAGCGATTGCCAAACATGCTGACCTTGCTGCTGATCTTGCCCTGCTTGTTGACACCCATGAGCGCCCTGAGCTTGTTGGCCTGGGAGTCCGGGTTGTAATCGGTCTTTTCTGAATACGAGGCCGAAAGGACGCCGGCGGTATAGGCCTTGTCTAGCGGCAGTTTGATTTGCTTGTTCTCGTTGCCCTCGACCGAGTCCAGCTCCAAATCTTCAAACTCGTCGGCGTTGATCCGGATATCGACATTGCCCGATGGATTGAACCAGAAATCTTTCTGCTTGTTGCCAAAGAACAGGTTGTGATCCATCTTGATGTGCTCATTGAAACGCTGGTTGTTGACGCCGGGACCGATGTTCAAAGCAATGATGTTGTGATGAATGTTGAACTTCACTTTGGTCAGGATTTCAACTCCGTAACCCAAGGTCGCCAAATCTTTCACTCGGCTCCAGGTAAACACAATCGTGTTGTGATGAATCTCGGCCTCGCCGGCGTTGTCCTGGGTGCCGTATACTTCGACGCCCGACATGCGGCTGGCGACAATGACGTTGTTGGCCACCAAAGCGCGCCCACTGCCTTTGAGATCGGTCACGCCACCAGCGCCGAGTTTCAAGCGAACGGCAAGGTTGGCGCAATTGACGAACAAATTGTTGCTCACGGTAAGATACGAGCCGAACATGGTCACGCAGGTGGCATTGGGATTCATGGAACCCGCGCCCACCTTCATCATGCCGGTCTCCACTCCCTCGGGCTTGCCTAGGTTGCCTTCGTAGGGGTTCATCTGGCCCTGCTCAAATACAAAGCCATCAACCACCATGGGATGGGTGGGCTCGAAGTTGTTCTTGGTAAAAAGCATGTGCTTTTTGGGAGCCTTCGAAAACCGATCGGCGCCGGGCTGAAGTATGGTCAGATGCTTCTTGGGATTCCGGGCGCTGAAGTCACGATTGAAGCCTCCGTACAGGCTCATCGACTTGGGCATCTCCCAGAAGCCGACCCCGAAGGTACCCTTGAAAGTACCTTCGGCAACAACGATGGTGTCTCCGGCCTCCGCCTTGGCCATCGCCTTGTCGATATTCTTCATGGGCTTGTCTTTGGTGCCGGCATTTTTATTTTTGCCGCCCTTGCCAATTACGTAGATTACTTTGCCGGTCTTCGGGTTGAGAATTTCCTCCAGGCTCGCAGCCGCTGCGGGCAACGAGACTGCAAACAGGACTGCCACGGCAAATGCACAGGCTTTCAAATTCATATTTCTTTTCCTTTCGGAATCAGTTACGGCGTCTGTAGACACCTAGAAAGTGACGAAGAAACCAAGCTGTGCCCTGCTTGGGCCAGACACCTAAAGGGTAACATTAGGTGTGTTTCGCCATAGTCCAACCCACCGGCCACCACCGTCCAAATGGCTTCACCACTCGCAACAAAAAGAGTCAATTAAGTTGATATACTTGCCGAATGTATATCTTTTGAAATTCAATGGGAAGAAATAAATTGATAGATGCTTGCCACCTTCCCCTGGGCATTACCGCCGTTCGGCGCTGGATTCCGTGGATGGTACGAAGGGTTCGGCTTGGCCACAGAGGTGGGTGGCCAGGAAAGTCTCTAGTCGGCCCATGAAATCGACATAGTTAGCACTGCGTTTGAAACCGTGAGCCTCGTCGGCATAGACCACAAATTCCGCACAACCGCCGGCGTCGCGAAGGTCGTCTACGAAATCGTCGCTTTGTTCCAGGCGCACGGTGGCGTCAGCGGCGCCGTGCGCAACCAGTAAGGGGCTCTGAATTTTCTCTGGAACAAAAGCCGGCGAGCCGGCGCGGGCTTTCTGCCACCGCGGGTCGAAAACTGCCTTGCGGGCATGCTCCAGAGAAACCCGCGCGGGGACGTAGAAACGATTCTGTCGAATCAAGTTACTGGGGCCCATGAGATCAACACCACAGGCATAGAGCTCTGGGTTGAGTGCCAGGCTGGCCAGGGCAGCGTAGCCTCCGTAAGAGGCGCCCATGACCGCAACCCGCTTCGGGTCGATGTCGGCGTGGCTTATGGCCCAGGCCACGGCATCGGCTAGGTCCTGCGGGGTTTTGCCGCCCACCCGGTTGTCTCGCCCGGCTAAAAAGAAGGCCTTGCCCAGACCGGTGGACCCGCGAAAGTTTACCGACAGAATCGCATAGCCGCGGGAAGCCAGCAGCTGATTCGTGGGGTTGAAACGCCAATGGGCGCGCTTCTCGGGCCCGCCGTGGGCAAGTACCAACAGAGGCTTTGCTCTGGCATTGGCAAGCTCGGCCGCTTTGGGCAAGGTCAGGTAGCAAATCATTTCGAGCCCGTCCCGGGTGGGGATAACCACTGGCCGGCTCGGGACCAGGTCATATTTGCCCATACCCGGCCAGCGTTCATGGATGAGACTCAGTTGGCCGGATTCCCGATCCAAGAGAAAGGTCCTGTCTGGCCGCACATCCGTGCTGCCGGCAAGCACCCAGCGCCGGTCGTTGGCACTGCGCGAAAGAAGGCTGAAATTCTCCCCCAGCTTCTCGCGAATGATTTCGAAATCGCTTTGAATCTTGGGATCGAGGACCTTCCAGACCCGCTTTTCTCTCTCGGTGGCCACCGCCGCTACTTGGTCATTCAACAGCAGGATTTCAACAATTTCGGCCTGGGGGTCTTCGAAAATATCAACGCGCTCACGACTTTGCGGGTCAAACCAGTATAGCTTTAACGTATCGCCCGCCTTGTTGTCGGCGATCAGCAGCCGGCGCCCATCGCTAGAAAAGCGGTACAACCGTACCTGCTCTCCTTTGGGCCAACTCATGACTGGCTGCCAATCGGAGCCATCGCTGGACTTTACCAACAGCGCCCGCTGGCCGCTACGACCCCGAATCATGGCCGCGCGAACGCGCAATTGCCGATCGGCCAGCCATCTGATCACTCGCCGTTTGGCCAGTCTCTCACCACGCCGAACCTTTCCCGTGTTTACGTTGATACGCAAGATAGCCTTCGAGCCACGATCGGCCACCGAGCAGGGGGTTACCTGAAGCAATAATTCGTTGCGATTGGAATTAGATACGTTCTGACCCAGAACGTCGCCTGGTCCTCAGCCAGAGCCAATGTTGACGATCTTGTCGTCCCTGGTACTGACCCGATCGAAGCAACGCAGTTCCGGCTGACGCCGATTCTTGCGTCTATCGATATAGAAAAGACGGCGCCCATCCATGGACCAGGTCAGAGCACGAAGCGAACGATCACTGCCGGCACTGACCTTGATCTTGTCTTGCCGATCCAGGTGGCGAATCCAAAGGGCCTCTCCCTGATCCGAACGCTCCCGGTAGGCCAAAAAGCGACCGTCCGGCGACAAGAGAAATCCGTCGGGCACCGAGGCCTCTACCATGGCCTGCCGAGGTATCAGCGAGCCGGCAGTCGATGATTCGGCCACTCCCATACAGCTTTGTTGGGGCAAACAAGGCCCAGGCGGAGCCTTGACACAAGCCGCCAAACCCAGAAAAGAACACAACAGCAATATCATCCCCATTCGCATCATGCCATCCTCCCTGTTTGCAATTATCGCGTGGCGAGTAAAACTAACCCACTCGCTCCCCCGACAGCAAAGAAAAAGACGCCATCCAAAACGACGGCGCCCCTCTTCAAACATCAACAAGTTCGATTGCTGTGTTTAGCGAAACAGATTCCTGGTCACAAGCAGTATCTTGTTAATGTTTAAATACTTACCGGCTTTTGCATTCGTTTTGCATTTCATTGTCTTCTCCCCTTCATCATTCATAATTGTCAATGCTACTTATCGCCCATGAGAGAAGGACAATTCCTTCTCTCTTTTTAAGTTAGAGTGGCGAACTTTGTTTTGTGACATACGAAACCGAAAAATACTTTCACTCTTCGTGTCGCCGTCTTCCTTGCTTTCCACTCATTGCAGCTTCCATGCCAAGCATTGGGCGTTCATAGGCACGCAAGCTAGTCGGGGCTCAATCCACGGGAACCACGGGGGAAAACTGATCGTTGACTTCATGGGCTCTAAGCAAAATCTAGCGGCAAGCGTGTTCCAGGGCCAAACCTGACGCAGGCAGGTGTTGTGATTCTTCACACTTGTGACTCTAGAAAGCTTCCGCGTTATGCCGGTCACTCTACGGGATAAACGAAGCTGGCCCCATTGATCTCTGACGGCGCAAGCGAGTGCTTGCTCATGTCACAAGGGTCGATGGCAAAATACATGGTGTCGCCCGGTTCCGGGCTATGGTCGAGGCCCAGCAAATGTCCGACTTCATGAGTGAGCACGCCGTCAAGATCGTATGCCTGGGAACATGGGGCCCCGTTGCGCACAAAACTGTCGGCATCATTGACCACGATATCCACATCCACAAGACGGAAAAACGAGAGTCCGTTACAACGCATGGTCTCCGAATTATCACTGATCAAGCTGCCTGCCAGGGCGCCCACGGGCAATTCTCCCGTTGGGTCGTCAAAGGTCAGCGTATTGAACCCGTCGTTAATAAATCCTTCCGAAGACGATGGCGCATCTTGTTGTTCGGTAAAAACTATGTCGGCGGTGGCAATATATTGCCACCGGCTGAAACTGGCGCGAGCGGCATCACGGGCATCGGCTTGGGTCAGGCCCGGTTGCTCATTTCCAGAAACAAACCGGAAGCCAA
>JAUVBB010000320.1 GCA_030591445.1 Deltaproteobacteria bacterium
CTCGGCAGCCTGAATAGCTGGACCCTCAGAGCCACTCTGAACGGCAGCATTCCCGAGATCACCACCGAAAGCGCCGATGATACCCCCCTCGGTATTCCCGACAACAACGCAACCGGTATCGTCAGCTCGATACCAGTGTCGGCAGCGGGCAGCGTGAATAGCATGACGGTAGAGGTCAACATCAGCCACACTTATATCGGCGATTTGCTGGTTAGACTCGAATGTCCCGATGGCAACTTGGTGACGCTGCACAACAAGTCCGGAGGCAGCGCCAACGATATCCATCAGACCTACCCCGTAAGCGAGTGCAACGGCCAGTCCCAGGCAGGCAGTTGGAAACTGCGGGTCAGCGATCACGCCGGTCTGGACATCGGAAGCTTGGACGGCTGGACGATTCGGATTCAGTAAATTCGGCGTTAGCACATCCCTCCCCGATTAATTCTTGCTGTTCCCTGAACGACTAAAAGTTGCTATGCTATCCCTCTCTCTGAAACGAGGTTTGCATGCCGGCTACCGAATTAACCAGGGAACAGCTGTTGGCGGAGTTGGATCAACTCAGGGATTTCTACCAGCATTCGCCGGTGGCTAGCTTCTCCGTTGACTTGGAGGGGCGCATTCGCCGATGTAATCAACGTGCCGGCGAGTTGATCGGGTGTCCGGCGCAGAACTTGTTGGGAAAACCGGTGCTGGAGCTCTACAACGACGGGCCGCAGGGCAAGCAAGCTGCTGAAAAGATTCTGGCTCGCTTTCGGGCCGGCGAATCAATTTTCGGCGAAGAACTGCAGATGAAGAAAGTGGACGGATCGGTCATATGGATCAGCCTGTCGGTCAACCCTGTCCGTGACCATGCCGGCCAGGTGACTGAGAGTCGCTCTCTGGTTTTGGACATTAGCGAAAAGATGGAAGCCCGGGTGCTGGCGCGTGTGCATTATGACTTGGCTATGCATCTTTCGGTCGCGGCTGGTTTGGAAGAGACACTTCGCTTGTGTCTCGATGCGGCGATGAGTGTTGCGGGCATGGATGTTGGCGGGGTGTACCTGGTCGACAAAATCACTGGCGGTCTGAATCTGCAAATCTCCAAAGGACTGTCGCTGGAGGCCCAAAAGACGGCTGGCTCCCTGGCCGTGGATTCACCAAACACCCGTATGGTCATGAAGGGTCAACCGGTTTATCTCAATTATCCCCAAGGGCAGGGTCTCCTGGATGAGCGCATGAAGAAGGAAGGCCTGGTCTCCACGTCCGTGTTTCCTATTCTCTTCGATGGAACGGTCATTGCTTGTCTCAATGTCGCTTCCCGTTCTGTTGCCGATGTGCCGGTGGCGATCCGGAGGGCCTTGGAGATGATTACTTCCCAGATGGGCAATCGTATCATCCGTGCTCAAACCGAAGAGGCGCTGCGCGTGAGCGAGGACCGATTCCGAACCTTGTTCGAACAATCACCCATCTCCGTGGTTTTTTCCGATATGGCTGGCAACATTATTACCTGCAACCAGCAGTTTACCAAACAGCATGCCACTCGAGAAGGCCCCCAGAAGCAAGTGGGCAGAAGTGTATCAGAGTTTGTTGCTCCGGAAGACTTGCCGCTGCTCAATGCCAATATCGAAGCCACCATCAAAAAAGATAGATCCGACCGAGGTCCGATCAAATTCACCATGCTCAAAGAAGACGGCAGCCGCTTTCCCGTTGAGGCGGTCAGCACTGTGGTCAGAGACAAAAAAGGAGAGCCGATTGCCTTGTTGGCTCACGCCTGGGACATCTCTGGACCCGAGCAACTTGAACAGCAACTTCAACAAGCACAGAAGATGGAGTCGGTTGGCCGGTTGGCCGGCGGGGTGGCGCACGATTTCAACAATCTACTTACCGCCATTCTAGGGGCCGCCGATCTCATGGCGGTGGATATGCATGCTGCCGATCCGCTATTGAAGGGTGTGCAGCAAATTATGCAGGCCGGCCGGCGCGCCGCGGATTTGACCCATCAGTTGCTGGCCTTTAGCCGACGCCAGATCTTGAAAGCGGAGATTCTGGATTTGAACTCCGTCGTCAGTGAGATCTTGTCGATGTTACGGCGTTTGATCGGCGAGGATATCGAAATAGTCCTGGCGCTCGATCCGGATCCTTGTTTGGTCAAAGTGGACCGGGGTCAATTCGAGCAAATCTTGATGAATTTGTCGGTCAACGCTCGCGACGCCATGCCCAATGGTGGTCGCTTAACCTTCGAGACCACGGCGGTGGATCTAGACCAGCAAGACGGCGTTGAACCCGCTGGGCATTATCTCATGCTTACGGTTAGCGACACCGGCGAAGGAATGGATCAAGCGACCATGCAAAAGATCTTCGAGCCTTTCTTTTCCACCAAAGAAATGGGCAAAGGTACCGGCTTGGGGCTATCGATGGTTTATGGCATCGTCAAACAGAGCGGCGGAAGTATTTTTGTAGATAGTGAGCCTGGTCGTGGAAGCTCGTTCAAGATCTACCTGCCGGCGACCAAAAAGCAGGCGGAGGCGGTCCCCTCATTCCCGGGCCCAGAGCAAGTGCAAATACACCGAAGATCAGAAACCATCATGGTGGTTGAAGATGAAGATGTGGTGCTCAATTTAGCGGTCGAAATTCTTCATCGGGAGAATTACACGGTTCTGCAAGCGAGGACCGCCGAGGAAGCTTTGCTGCTTCTGCAAGAAAATGCCAACGACGTGGATCTACTACTTACCGACGTGGTGCTTACCGGCATGAGCGGTGCGGAATTGGCCCGGAAGGTGGTCGCTCAAAGCCCCAGGACAAAGGTGTTGTACATGTCCGGATACACCGACGATGCGATTACCCAGCACGGTGTGCTCCGCGAAGGCGTGGCCTTTGTCCAGAAACCCTTCACCTTGAACTTGCTCACCCGCAAAGTTCGAATGGTGTTGGCCGAAGAACGAAACGTTATCGCCTAAATCGAGAGTCCATCATTTTTCAGGCTTAATAGGAAAGACCTGGTTGCGCAGGAATTTCTCGACTGGCCAGACTGGCGCTTGCCCGCCCAGATGGCGGTGAAACCAGTCGGCGTGGAGGAGATAGTAAAAGGCCATGTCGTACCAGCCGGGGCCGTGGCCGGCTTCGGTGAGCACGGCCAGGCGCGAGGGAACGCCGCGTTTTTGCAGGGCGGTGAAAAACTGCAATGATTGGGTGTACGGAACCCGATAATCTTTTTCTCCGGTGACCACTAGACAAGGCGTTTTGAACTGGGTCACAAATTGAGAGGGCGACCATTTCCGGTATTCTTCGCTGTCCCAGGGGCTGCCGCCAAGATCGTGTTCGGGGAAAAAGAGTTCTTCGGTGGCGCCGTATTTCGAGGGCAGGTCATAGACACCCATCATGGCAGCCAGGGCCTGGAATCGTTGGGTATGACCGGCAAACCACATCATCATGTAGCCGCCATAAGACCAGCCCATGGCACCGATTCTCGATTTGTCGACATAGGCAAGTTTTTCTACGTAGTCGACAACGTTCATCAAGTCTTCAAATACCTTGCCGCCCCAGTCTTTGGCGATGGCGTCGGTAAAGGCCTGCCCGTATCCGGTCGAACCGGTGGGATTGGAAAAGGCGATGATATAGCCCAAACCGGCCATCACCTGATAATCGGGATTGTAAGCATCTCCGTACATACCCTGTGGGCCACCGTGGACCTTGAGAATAACCGGGTAGCGTTTGGCCGGGTCAAAGCCGGGTGGTTTGACTAAGAAAGTGTGAATTTTTCGTGAACCGGCCCCGCTTACCCACTTCTCCTGCATGGGTCGGAAATCGACTTCGTCACGCAGAGCGTCGTTTTCGTGGCTGATTTGTTTGGCTTCAGCCTGATCTGCTTCTTTTCGATAGATCTCCGTGGGCCGGTCAACGCCATGGCTGGCAAAGAAGAGATCTTTGCCATTCGGTGCCATGACAAAGTTGACGATGAAGCCGTGCTTCAGTAAGGGCGTGATTTTTTTTGAACGCAGCCAATATTGGAACAAAGGCATGCGACCGTTTTCCAGGGCCAGGAAGATGATGCTCTTTCCGTCCGGCGCCCACCGAAAATCCTCAATCCAGTTGTCGAACTTCTCACTGAGCACTTGGTGAGATTTGCTTTTTCGGTTGTAGAGGGCCAGGCGGAAACGGTCGGATTCGTAGCCGGGCTCTTTTTGCAGCCGATAGGCGATGAGCGTTCCGTCAGGAGAATAAGCGGGCGAAGAATCCCAGGCGGGATTGGTGGTCAGGCGCCGGGCTGGACCCGCGGGTTTTGCGTCTTTGATACCTATCTGCCACAGGTCCGAATTGGTGGATTCCGCCTGCTTTTCATCGTGATTGGAAGTGAAGGTCAACTCCTTGCCGTCCGGAGCAAAGGCGTATTTAGTGCCGCCTGACACGGAAAATGGCGGGGCATCATGGTGGCCCGGCGTAAGGTCGTTGAAACGGTTGTCGGCTAACGATAGCAGCAAGATATGCCGGTAGGCGCCATCACGCCAACTTTCCCAATGCCGATACAGCAGGGCATCGGCCAGATGGGCCTGCAGGGGTCCTTTGGTCCAAGACTTGAATATTTTCTGGTTACAATCGGTGTCGGCACCGCATTCTGGATATACCTGGGCAGTGATTGCTATCACAGTTCCATCGGGCGACCAGACCGGGTTGGCGACTCCTTTGGGAAAATTACTTAGTTTCTTCGGCTCGCCACCGGCGAGCGACATGAGAAAAAGCTGGGGAGGATTTTTATCCTTGCCAGACAAATAGGCGATCTGTTTTCCTGATGGTGACCAGCGAGGCGATGAGTTCATGGCCTCGGTTTGGGTCAGTTGCCGCCGATGGTGCCCATTCTTGTCGACCAACCAGATGTGTGACCAACGTTTGTTGTTCTCCAGATCAAAATAGGTGCTAACGTAGGCCAGCCATTGGCCGTCGGGGCTCATCTCAGGGCCGGCGACTTTCACGATGCGAAACTGATCGGGTATGGCAAAGGCCCGCTTGGCTTCTGCCCGCGGGGCGGCCATCATGACAATCGTTAGCAGGCAGTACATGCTTGGCAGGACATTTTTCATGACTCACTCCCTTTCTACATTCATATCAAAATGAGCTCTAATGTAACTTATGCGGTCCATTATGTCTTGACAAGCCCGGGACAAGGATTACTTTCATAATTGAGACTAGAGGAGTTTTACCAGCTCTGATGGTCCGCAAAAACCGAGAGCAATTCGGATTTTCTATATATGCCCTCACCCCCTTTTCCGTCGGATTTCCTCCCCTCGGCGGCGGGAAAGGGGGTTCCCTCCTGAGGGCGGGGGGTTGGTTCCCTGGTGGCTCAGCAATTTTGGCCGCCAGGGGGCCAGTCCTTTTTAAAAATTCCAGGCCAGGCTTAGATGACCACCATCGGGAAGTACCGCCAACATGGGTGTGGGCAGGGCATTGATTTGATAGGCCGGGCCTTCGTCCATGAGGTCTGAATTATAAATCTCGGCAGCCGAGCTAATCGAACCCCAGGCGATGAACTCACAAACCATGCCTACCAGCAGCAGGCCGCCGCCGCTGAGGAAACTTATCAGACCGGCGCTTTCCGGTAGTTCTTTTTCGAAGGCGGGCATATAAGTTGCGGCCCCAAAGGTGAAGGCCGCCAGCGAAAGGCCGGTCATCACGTTGGCGGTCACATGCCAGGTGCCGTAACTTTCAAACTTCTCCAGTGCTTCTTGGTTTTCCTTGATGAGGTCCGCAAAGGTGTTGCCATCCTCGTAGATGCCAAATGTCTTCTCGTCCACACTGTAATCTTCGCCAACAATGAAAAGAAAACCGTGCTGAATGGCAGCTTCTTGCGCCTGGGCCGAAAGAGGAACCAAACAGGAACAGATGAGTAAGGCAAAGAATCCCGAACGCTTGATCATGAGTCATCCTCCGTTTAGCTGTCTCCTGGTAACTGACTGAGCAACAGCGGTGTCAATATATCGCGACAAGCAACCGTTTTGCTTGCGAACTGTCTAATGATGTTCAGCATAAGTTTGAGACAGGCCTGTGGCTTCTGTTTCTGCAACTTGACAAAGTCACGGCGCGGAATCTCCAAAATTTCGCAATCAGTCCCAGCCGTGGCGGTCATCATACGCGTTCCGCCGATTATCAGACTGAGTTCCCCAAACGCTTCAATAGGATTGATTTCGGAGATAATGCGCTCATTGCCCTGGGCGGGTTTAATGCTCAGACTCACCTTTCCTTTACAGAGGATGAAGGCGGCATCGCTGACCATGCTTTGGACAAAAATAGGTGAGCCGGCCGGAATGAGCCTTTTGCGCATAACCCTGGCGACCAGGTTCATCCCGGATTCGGAGAAACCCTTGAACAATGGACAGGCCTTTAGCGTGTCAATATGGGAAGCTGCTTCTTTGGCCATGTCTAAGAATTGTATAAAACCATTCTCCTGGGAGCAAGATTTTAATCAGCATTGTTTTTTCGTTCTGCTGATCTCGCCCTGAGACACTAGGTAACAACGGGGTTGACAAGCAAGGTCCATATGCGCATCATCCGGCAGCCAAAGAAAGGAGCCATCAATGTCAGACCAGAAAAACAAAAAAATCGCCTCTTCCAGCGGACGCCTGGGTGTGTTGACCCCCGGGTTGGGCGCGGTGAGCACCACATTTATCGCCGGTGTGGAGGCAGTGCGCAAAGGAATCGCGAAACCTATCGGATCGCTTACCCAGATGGGAACCATTAGACTGGGAAAGAGAACTGAAGATCGGGTTCCATTGATAAAAGATTTCGTGGATTTAGCCAGCCTGGAAAACCTGTGTTTCGGTGGCTGGGACGTTTTTCATGATGACTGCTATAAGGCTGCCGCCAACGCCGCGGTCCTGGATCGAAATCAATTAGATGAAATCCGACCCTTCCTGGAAAACATCAAGCCCATGTCCGCGGTCTTTGATCCGAGATATGTAAAATTGCTCAAAGGGGACACCAGCAACGTCAAGACGGACAAGACCCTGATGGACAAGGCCGAGGCGCTGATGCGCGATTTCGACAACTTTGCCGATCGGGAGAAAGCCGATCGCCTGGTGGTCGTCTGGTGCGGCAGTACCGAAGCCTACCTGGAGCAAAAACCGGTTCATCAGGATTTGGCTTCTTTTGAAAAAGGCTTGCGAGAGAACGATCCTCACATCGCGCCCAGCATGGTATATGCCTACGCCGCGCTGAAAAAGGGTGTTCCGTTCTGCAATGGTGCCCCGAACCTTACCAACGAGTTTCCGGCCATGCTTGAACTGGCCGAAAAAACCAATACTCCGATTACCGGCAAAGATTTTAAGACCGGACAAACCCTGATGAAGACCATTCTTGCACCTGGGTTCAAGGCGCGAATGCTGGGCCTCAACGGCTGGTTCTCGACCAACATCTTGGGCAACCGCGACGGTGAAGTTCTGGATGATCCTGAATCCTTCAAGACCAAGGAAGTGAGCAAGCTCGGAGTCTTGGATTACATTTTACAGCCGGACAAGTACCCCGATCTTTATGGCGATTTCTACCACAAGGTGCGCATCAATTATTACCCTCCCCGTGGCGATGCCAAAGAAGGTTGGGACAATATCGACATTTTTGGTTGGCTTGGTTATCCCATGCAGATCAAAATCGATTTCCTCTGCCGCGATAGCATCCTGGCCGCGCCCATCGTCCTGGACGTAGCCCTGTTTTCCGATTTTGCCAAACGGGCCAATCTCAAGGGCATTCAGGAATGGCTCTCTTTCTACTTCAAGAGCCCCATTCACGCCGAGGGCCTATATCCCGAGCATGACCTCTTCATTCAGCAGGCCAAGCTCAAGAACACCCTGCGTTACCTCATGGGCGAAGACCTCATTACCCACCTGGGCAGTGAATACTACGATTTCTAGCGTTTTCTGAGTTTGAAAGCGTACAAACGCAAGAGGTGTAGAAAATAGTCTCTCTGCGGGCCGAAGTTGAATTTGCTCTGGCCATGTCTGCGATCACGAAAAACAATCGGTACTTCGATTAGACGGCAAGGTGATGCCTTGACCACGATTTCGAGCACGATTTTCCAGCCGATGGGATCGAGCTTGAGATTGGCCAGAAAATCGCGTCGTATGGCCATGAAGCCGCTGGTAGGGTCGGTCATGGGCGTCAAGCCGCGGGCCATCATGCCCGCACCTTTTGAGACCAGGCGTCGGAGCCAGGTCCATTGTTCGATACTGCCGCCGGCGATGGCGCGGCTACCGACAGTGATGTCGGCCCGATTTTCGAGGATGGGCCGGACCATGTCAGGGAGACGCTCTACCGGATGGCTGCCATCAGCGTCCATAACCAGGCAGACTTCCGCCTTTGATAGCCGAAACCCGTCGAGAACGGCCGAGGCCAGCCCTCGTTTGTCCCGCCTACAGAGAACCCTTACCGAATAGTAGTCGGCCAAACTCTTGGCTACTTCGGCGGTTTGGTCCGGTGAATTGTCATCAACCACAATCACTTCGGCTTCAATGCTGGCCTTTTGAAGCTGCTCCAGGATGGCCGGCACTATAATGGGGAGGTTCTCGGCTTCGTTGAAGGTCGGCAATATCACGGAAATCATCGTTCATGAACCCCTTTGCACCGTGAGTGTAGCGCACTCTGTGGCAGAATGAAAACACCTATCAAACTTGTACCCGTCCCCAAAAGCAATGTTTTCGAAGACGGGTACTACGAAATCATTGTGATTTTTTGGTGTTC
>JAUVBB010000594.1 GCA_030591445.1 Deltaproteobacteria bacterium
GGCAATGTGATCATAGGTCTGGAACTCGGCCAGCCCGGCATCGGACTGCACCTTGGTGATTGCCGAGGTCAAGGTCGTCTTGCCATGATCCACGTGGCCGATTGTTCCCACGTTCACATGCGGTTTCGTTCGATTGAATTTTTCTTTGGCCATCAAACACTCCCTTTTGCGCATCTGCAGATGAACTAAAGGCACAAATACCTATAAAACCAAAGCAAACGAACACACTGCTCGCGCAGGACGACGCGCAGCGTCATCCCTGCTTGCAATGCACACACTCTACACCTTGAAACGAAAGAGAGTACCGGTCAGGTTTGACCAGACAGGATTATAGCTTTCGTGCTATTGCGGTGGCTCGATCCGAATGGAACTCCGAGAAACCAAACAACCACGGCTCTCGACAGCTTTGTTCGCCCGCTCTAGTTTTCAAAGAACATGGATAATACCATGCTGGCCATCTACTCTCGCTTACCAGCGATAGTGTGCGAATGCCTTGTTCGCCTCGGCCATTTTGTGGGTATCTTCGCGCTTCTTGATGGAACTCCCACGATTGTTAGCCGCATCAATCAACTCAGCAGCCAAACGCTCCACCATGGTTTTTTCGCCCCGCGCGCGGGCATAGTTAATGAGCCACCGCATTGCCAGAGCTTTACGACGCGCTGCACGAATCTCAACGGGCACCTGATAGGTGGCCCCGCCAACTCTACGCGCCTTGACCTCTAGAACGGGCTTTACACTTTCCATTGCTTTCTTGAACAACTTTAAGGGATCTTCGCGGGTGCGCGTTTCTACAATATCCATCGCACCATAGAAGATGCGCTCAGCCAAAGATTTCTTGCCCTTGTGCATCAGGTTGTTCATAAACTTAGCCACCGTCCGATCATGAAACTTCGGATCGGGGTTGATTTTTCTCTTGGGTACTTCTCGACGGCGTGGCATCTTTTCAACTCCTACTTAGGTCGCTTGGTACCGTACTTCGAGCGGCCCTTTTTCCGGCCATCTACGCCAAGGGCATCAAGGGTACCGCGGATAACATGGTAACGGACACCCGGGAGATCTTTGACCCGGCCTCCCCGAATCAGGACCACCGAGTGCTCCTGCAAGTTGTGCCCCACGCCGGGGATGTAGCTAGTCACTTCAAAGCCATTGGTCAAACGAACACGGGCCACTTTCCGCAGGGCCGAGTTGGGCTTTTTGGGAGTCGTGGTATATACCCGCACGCAAACACCGCGCACCTGAGGGCACTTTTTCATCGCGGGCGTTTTGGTCCGTGACTTTTGTACCCACCGGCGCTTGCGTACCAATTGGTTAATCGAAGGCATCGAACTTCCTCTCTTTTTTCCGCTCCCATTCCCCTGGCCCAAAGTCAGGCCTGGTAGAATCGGGAGTGGGAACTTACGATCAGTTTCTATACTATGTCAAGACTTTTCTTGTTTTTTCTCATTCTTTCTAGCCAACACTCGAGGCCGAGCTTTCTTCGGAATCCAGATCAGTGCTGGTTTCGAAGTCGTCTGTAGGCAATTCTACTTCCAAGCCCACATTCTTGTAGCTGCTCATTCCGGTGCCAGCAGGAATAAGACGACCCATGATTACGTTTTCTTTCAAACCATTCAAGTTGTCGACCTTGCCCTGAATGGCCGCTTCGGTCAGCACCTTGGTGGTCTCCTGGAACGAGGAAGCCGAGATGAAGCTATCCGAGCTCAAAGCACCCTTGGTGATACCTAAGAGCATGGGCTCACCAATGGCAGGCTGTAAGCCGTCATTCAAAATCCGGTCATTCTCTTCTTCGAAGGCAAAGCGATCCACTTGCTCGTCGACCAGGAAGTTGGTGTCACCGACTTCCTTGACCCGCACCCGACGCAGCATCTGCCGGACAATGACCTCGACGTGCTTGTCATTGATACGCACGCCCTGCAAGCGGTAAACCTCCTGGATTTCGTTGACCAGGTATTTGGCCAATTCTTTCTCGCCGAGTACTTTCAGGATGTCATGGGGGTTGGCCGCGCCATCCATCAGCGGCTCGCCCGCGCGAATGAAATCAGCCTCATGGACGGAAATATGCTTGCCCTTGGCCACCAAATATTCTTTGGGTTCGCCAAATTCGGGGGTAATGATCACTCGGCGTTTTCCCTTCAAATCCTTGCCGAAGCTAACCAAGCCGTCGATCTCGGAGATCTGGGCCACGTCCTTGGGCTTGCGAGCCTCGAACAATTCGGCAACTCGAGGCAGACCACCGGTGATATCCTTGGTTTTTGTGGTCTCGCGCGGGATCTTGGCCAAAATGTCACCGGCCTTGATTTCGTCACCTTCGGTCACCAAAATATTGGCGCCCACTGGCATCAGGTAGCGGGCCAGCCCGGTGCCGGAGGGTAGGTTCAAGGTACGCCCTCGATCTTCGGGATCTTTAAGCGATACCCGGGGACGAGCATCGGGATCCTTGGATTCTGTGATGACGCGGCTAGACAAACCGGTCACGGGATCGGTTTTCTCTTCCATGGTCACACCCTGGAGGATATCGCCAAACTGCACGATACCAGTAACTTCAGACAGGATGGACATGGCAAATGGATCCCATTCGGCAATAGTTGTTTTGGCTTCGACCGGCGCTCCATCGGCATACATGAGCCGGGCTCCGTATACCAATCCGTAGCGTTCCCGCTCGCGGCCGCTGTCGTCGACGATAGCGATTTCCGCATTTCGGTTCATGACTACGAAAAATTCCCGGGTGCTGTCTTTCTTCTTCACTACGTCCAGATCGCGGTAAGCGACGTGGCCGGCGGTACGGGTCTCGAGCGAGCTTTGCTCGGCGCGCCGGGTGGCGGTACCACCGATGTGGAAGGTACGCATGGTAAGCTGCGTGCCGGGTTCGCCGATAGACTGAGCGGCGATGACGCCGACCGCTTCGCCCAAATTGACCAGCATGCCGCGGGCCAGATCGCGACCATAACACTTGACGCA
>JAUVBB010000307.1 GCA_030591445.1 Deltaproteobacteria bacterium
ACCAGATCCTTGTAGCGCACCTGCACATCGGCCAGCTTGCCCGGGCCCGAGACCATCACGTCCAGCAAGATTACATGATCGTCACCGGCATAATAAGCCGGCAGCACGATCTGGATGCCATCTTCGTCTTCGCCCCGATCAGCCTCGATACCCAGATTTTTCGCTACCCGCTGGTCCACGGCCTGCTCGGCTTCGCGCACCCGCTCGGTGCGAACTTGACTCAAGGGACGAGAACCCAAGACCTGTATCAGGCGGACGCCTTCGGCCAGACGAATACGCAATCGAACCGCGCGCGCCACCACTCGGCCGGAAGCCGCCATCTCTTCGGCCATGGTGCGGCCGGCCGATTTGCGATCGACCAACAAACGCCGCCGACCCTGACCGGCCAGGGACAATTGCCCCAGTCTCGCTGCATCGGACCGCAGGCCCACAGCCAGCGTGGTCAGGGAGGTACCGGCCACCGCCTGACGGTGAGCCAGTCTCTGCAAAACCTCGTCCTCTGCGCCCAAAGCAGCTGGGCTGGCCAACAAGACCAGGTTGGCGCCCAGCGGCGCATCGTCGGTCTCGTTCCCTTGTACCAACTCATAGGCAGCATTCATGGCGCCGAGAAGGGTTTTCACGCTTCCTTGTTTTTCTACCTGTTGCAGGGCCTGGGCCAGCGCCAAGCGCACCGCGCCTTCTTTGAATTTATCTGCCCGCAGCACTACCGGCTGGGCCAGGCCAGCCACTACCAGATGGAAACGATCTCCCGGCTGCAAGTCACCCGCCATGGCCTCGGCCAAAGTCCAAAGAATGCGACGATCTGTTTCCGAGACCGACTGGCGCAGATCCACCACCAGAGCCGCATTAAGCGCCGCCCGCCGGCCCGCGTGGCGCTCGGAACCCTTCAGGCCCACTTGCAAAGTAAGTCGTCGCGGCCCGTCCACCGACGCGACATCGCCATGAAGAAAAAGCGAAAGCCCAGCCGAGACCGGCGCATCAAAAGGCTGTCGGTATGGCACCGAGGCTTGTTCCAGGGTAAGCGCCCGACCATTGACCCGTAAACCGTGGGTCAGCTTGTTCTTGAGCCACAAGAGTTCGGGATCACCTGGCAGGTATGTGTTTTCGAAATAGCCAACGGCCGGTAAGAAAGTAAGCTCATCCAGATTTTTCCAATTGTCCTTACCGCTCGTCTCATGCCAGCGATGGTCCTCTTCCTCGCCTTCCCCCTTGCCATTGGCGAGCTTCCGCGTGGGGACATCATACAAACCGTTCTTCTTACCTGATTGGCCACTGTCATCGAGGTGGCCAAAATCAAAGGTTCTGTTTTCATCGTCCGCAACATTGTTCTTGTCGGCATCTTTTTCGCCGTCCCGGTCGCGGAGCAGGGTGCTTGAGTCCCTGCCGATTTCCCCGCGGATGAAATCTCCCTGTTCGTTCTGGGCGCGGTGATCGCGAAAAACGCCGTAGTCAAAAGCGTCCGGTTTGTTTTTGGTAATTTCCTGACCATCAGCAGCCAAGCGGAGTTCTCGCTTCTTTTCTTCATCGAGAATGAGCGCGGCTTGGTTCTCACCGGATTGTTCCCCTGTTGGTTTGCGTTCGAACTCATATGTAGGGTTGGGTTTGGCTTTTGGTCGTTCGATATTGACAAAGCGGTTCGCCGGTTTGGTTATTGATTCTGGCAAAGTGGGATTTTGACGGGGTGCTTGTGCTTCTTGTTTGGTGCCCAGGTACATGAAAGGGACCAAGGAGATTACCAGTAAGAACAGGGTGACCGGTGCCGCGACCCATAATAGGCGCAGGTGCCGGTTCGCTTTTTGGGGTTGTGAGTTTACGGCGTCGAGGCAGCGTCGCACGAGTTCTGGGGGGGGATTGGTTTTGGCTAGTTGGCCCAGGGCTTGGTCTACTTGACGAAGGCGGCGGGCGAGTTGCAGGCAAGCGGGGCAGGATTGCAGATGGGTTTGGATGGCAGGGTCAGAGGCGGCCTCGGGGCTGTCTGCCAATCGGTCTTGGATTTCGCGGCAGTTCATGACTTAGGCTCCCTCTTCTTGCCCTGCGAATGCTTCGGCCAACTGCAAGCGTCCCCGGCGGATCCAGGTTTTGATGGTGGGCACGGGCACGCCGAGAATATCGGCGGCCTCTTGTTGGCTCAGTCCTTCTACTTGGGTCAGTATCAAGGCCCGCCGGGAGCCGTCGGGTAGCTCGGCCAGGGCTTGTTCCATATGATGGGCGCGATCACGGCTCTCGACTTTGGCCAGGACGTCGGCTTTTTGGTCGGGCGGATCGTAGTGCTGGCCGAACCAGCCGACCAGTATGCGGCGCACTTTGGCTTTGCGAAAATGGCTGCGGACCAGGTTGTGGGAGATGGTCATCAGCCAGGTTTTGAAAGGGCGCTTGGGATCGTAACGGCGCGCGTGTTGGTGCACGCGCAGGAAGGTTTCCTGGAACATGTCTTCGGCCACGTGATTGGCAAGGCCGCTACGGCGCAGGTATCCAAAGACCGAACTGCCGTATCGTTCTACCAGCTCCCCAAATGCGCGGGGTTCACCTGCCATGTGACGGGCCAACATTTCTGCTCCCTCGTCCGCGGCTACCGGGTGGGCGTCTGTGCCCACTGCCTGTGCCTTGGCTTCCATACCCGGGATATACGCCTCAGCCGGTCTTGAGGTTTCAGATTTCGGTCTCACCCGCGCAGAATATGTCTAAGCTCCAGATTAATAAAGGCAATTATTTTATCAATTTTCGGGATTGACTAGTCCGTCCGTTTCGTTTAGAATGAGTTTATCGAAAAGGAGAAATCATGCCCAGCCCGCTGCGCAAACAAAATGACCTCAAGCGCAAAGCCCAGACCCGCGTGTGCTTGCTTGATGCGGCGGCAAAAATCTTTGCTCGCTCGGGTTATCATCCGCCGCGCATCGCAGACATCGTGGCCGAGGCCGGCGTCGGTCAGGGTACTTTCTATCGACACTTTGCTTCCAAGCGAGCAGCACTCGATGCCTTGTTCGATCGCTTCTTTGAAAAGTTACTAAGGGGTTTTGCCCAGCTTAGCGATCACTTGCCCGAAGATCAGGCCGCCTATCGCGAGGCTTCGTTAGATGTAGTACGGCGCCTGACTGATGTGCTGCAAGCTGAACGCGAGTTGGTGTTGTTGTTTCTGCGCCAGGGCCCGGCGGTCGATGCCGCCTTCGAAGAAAAGATGTCCGCGGGCCTGGATCGCTTTGCCGATCTGGCTCGATTCTATCTGGATCATGCCATTGCCCAGGGCTTTGCCCGGCCTTGTCGCTCTGATCTGGTGGCCCAGGCACTGGTGGGCATGGCCTTGCGCATGGTTGAGCGTTGGCTCAGTGGGCGCTTGGCTGACCAACAGATAGAAGCGGCAATTACTGAGTTGGTGGATTTTGCTTTTTTCGGCTTTTGCCGCCAAGAGGGGGAGAAATCATGAGCAATTGGACTGACAAACGGGTGCTGATCACCGGCGCGGCCCGCGGCATTGGCTTGGCCACCGCGCGCTTTTTCGCGCTAGCCGGCGCCGAACTGATCCTTTGCGATCGGGATGCCGCCGAATTGCGCGAGGCCGCGGCCGAGCTCAAATTCACCGGCGCTCGCATTCATGCCCGGGTGGTGGACGTGGCCCAGGCCGAGGCCGTGGCCGAACTGGCCGCCTGGGTTGAGCAAGACTTGGGCGGGTTGGATGTCCTGATCAACAACGCCGGCATCGGCCATCATGGCGAATTGGCCGAGACCAGCCTGGAGGTCTGGCGGCGCTTGATTGCGGTCAACCTGATGGGGCCAATCTATCATATCGATGCTTTTCTGCCGGCCATGATCCGCCGGCGTTCCGGCCAGATCGTCAACATCTCTTCCGGGCAGGCCTTCTTTCGCTTGCCCACCTGGGGTGCCTACGCCGCCATCAAGGCCGCGCTGGCGGTCATGAGCGAAGTGCTGCACTTCGAGCTGAAAAAGCACCGCATCCAGGTGACCACCGTCTATCCCTTCATGGTGCAAACCGCCTTTTACGACCGCATCGAAGCCAAGACCTGGACCGACAAGATGTCGATGCGCTTGTTGCCTTACTACGCGGATCGTCCCGAAAAAGTCGGCCGACGAATCTTTGCCGCCGTCTGCAAAGCCAAAGCGGTTGAGACCGTCCATCCCCTCAACGACCTGGCCTTTTACGGCCAGGTCCTGCCTCTGTTCTCTCGCTTGCTCGCCCGCACCAGCGGCTACCTTCTCACCAGTGGCCGTGAGCATTGATCACCGGGAATCTTGCTTGTAAGTCTGCGTTTCTTTACAATAGAACCGAACCATGAAACTGCTGTCGGCCTTGTTGTTGCTTGTGCTTGTGCTGCCCGGATGTCGCCAAAGCCTCCGGTGGGACGAGAGTCCTACGCCGAAATTACACCGATCAGGGGCGGGACATCACTTTGCGGGCGATTTGGAGCCAGTGGTGGAGGCGGCGGAGGAGCCGCGGCCCGCTCCGGTCGCGGCGGACGATTCGCCGGTCCTGTCTATTTACCAGAGTGCCAATACCGAACAAGTAGCTCAGGCCATTCGGGTTTTTCAGTTGCAACGTTCCCGGACGGGCCCGGCGCGGGATACTGCCTGGGCGCCATTTTTCGAGGCGATGTTTGCTTACCTGGAGGAACCGGCTCGAGCGGTGGCGCTGACCCCTTTGGTACGTGCCCGGGTGGCGGCCGAATTCGAGCTCGATATCGAATCGCGGGGTGGGGAGGAGGCGGATCCCAAGCTGGGTCAAACAGTGCAAGAGCTGTTGACCCGAATCGATCGCAAGGTCTCAGCCATTCGCCGCTTGCGCCATCAGGGCGAGTACAATCCGCAGCCGGTGGGCAAAACCAAATATTGCTGGCCCTTGGCCTACGGCTTGATTACCTCCGGCTTCGGCCCGCGTAATGATCCCTTCGATCGCAGCAGCATTCGCTTTCATTCCGGCGTGGATCTGGCCGCGGCCCCCAACGAGCCGATTCATGCCGTGGCCCAGGGCATTGTAATCCAAGCCGGCAAGAACGGTTTGTTGGGTAACATGGTTCGTATTCGGCATCCGGACTTTACCGAGTCTCTTTATGCCCACCTGTCCAGAGTGCTGGTCAGAACCGATCAAGAGGTCACCCGGGGCGAGGTCATCGGCCTGCTCGGCAACACCGGTCGCTCTACTGGCCATCACCTACATTTTGGTTTTTACGTTGCCGGCAAAGCGGTTGATCCACTCAGCCACTTACCCGACATTCCCCGGCATTACTCGGACTATATCCCCGGGGTTGCCTTTGGCGACGTGGAGTAGATTTAACTCGCGGGCCTGCCGGCCGGGGCATGCAAGGTCAAATAAGTAATTTCCGAACGGGTGCCCAAGCGCATGGGCGGGCCCCAGAAACCGGTACCGGTGCTGACATAGACTTGGGTTTCGCCCCGGCGGTACAGGCCGGCCAAAAAAGGCTGGCGCAGCCGAACCAGATACATGAAAGGCCAAATTTGCCCACCGTGATTGTGCCCGGATAGGATCAAGTCTACGCCCAGCGGTTCGGCTTCATCAATGATGCGGCACTGATGGGACAATAGAATCAGTGGCCGTTCGCGATCGCGGCCAGCCAAAACTTTGCTCAGGTCGGCGACCAGTTGTTCTTGATGGCGCCCGGCTTGCAGGTCGTGAATCCCGGCCAGGTCGAAGATTGCCCCTTGTTGCTCGATGGCCAGCCGCTCGTTTTCCAGCACCCGGATGCCGAGCTTACGCAGTGCCGGCAGCCAATCATCGACGCCCGCGTAGAATTCGTGATTGCCGGTGACGAAAAAGACACCGTGGGTGGCGCGTAAATCCCCCAGGGCAGCTACCATGGGCAGCAGCCGGCTGCTGGGGCCGTCGACCAGATCGCCGGTGATGACCACCAGATCGGGAGCCAAGGCATTGACTCGCTTTACCACATCAGCCAGGAAGTCCTCTTGTAGAGTCGGGCCCAGGTGCAAGTCAGTGAGTTGGACAATCGAGGTTCCGTCCAAGGCCTGGGGTAGGCGCGCGAGTTCGACGCGTACTTTGCGCACTTGCGGGGGCGCCAGCCCACCATGGAGCGCCGTCGCGGTCATGGCTGCGGTCGCGGTCAAGACCACGACCGCAATTAACCGCGCCTGGCGGTGCCGCTGCGTCCACCAGGCTGGCAAATAAGCGGGGCCAGTCAGCTTGCTAAGCCCGGCCACCATCAGCCGCAGCAGATCGGAACAGAGCAGGCTAAAAAGCAGGTACAACATCATCCCCATCCAGACATAGGGGATAAACAAGGCATAGGGCGAAAGGGAGGAGGGCAAAACCCGCGCCAAGGGCAGGGCCACTGGAATGCAGACTCCCAGTGCTACCAAGGCCCATGTGGCCCGCCGGCGAAAGCGCGAGGGCAGGTCGGTATTGCGCAGCAGACGGCGGTAGAAATACAGGTGGATGCCGGCCAGGATCAGCAGGACCACCGAGAAGAAAAGGGCAAAAGAGGCGAGTCGAATCATCCAACCATGATGCGCAGGACGACACGGATCCGCAAGGGAATCCGGACCGCGGTGGCAAGGTCCGGCATTGGTTGACTCAAGCGGCTAGTCCATCATAGCATCCGCGCTGGAGCACAAACTCAACCAGCTTGTCGGCATTAAGGAGTGATGCATGGCCATCGCAAAGAAAGTCAACGACTACATGACCAAGGCGTCCTGGATTCGCAAAATGTTCGAAGAAGGCATCCGCTTGAAGCAGGAAGTGGGCGCCGATAAGGTTTTTGACTTTAGCCTGGGCAATCCGATTTTGGAACCGCCGGAGGCGTTTTTAACCGTGCTGAAGAAGATGATTAACGATCCGCCGGCTGGGGTACATCGTTACATGGGTAATGCCGGCCATGTCTGGGTGCGGGAAAAGGTGGCCGCTTACTTGCAAGCCGATACCGGCGCAGCTCTGGAGGCTGACGACATCATTATGACCTGCGGGGCGGGTGGGGCCATGAATGTCGCCTTGAAGGCCTTGTTGGATCCGGGTGACGAGGTGGTGGCGGTGGCGCCCTTTTTCCCGGAGTATCGCTTCTATGCCGACAACCACGGGGGCGTGCTTAAGGTGGCCGAGTCGGCCGAAGACTTCTCTCTGGACTTGGCGGAGCTAGACAAAACCATCGGACCGCGCACCAAGGTCTTGATTTTGAACTCGCCCAACAATCCAACCGGCCGGATGTATTCTGCCGAAAGCTTACAGGCGACCGGCGAATTGCTGCTGAAAAAGAGCACGGAGGCCGGCCATCCCATCACCGTCATTTGTGATGATCCCTATCGCAAGATTGTCTTCGATGGGGCTAAGGTACCTTCCCCGTTTGCGGCCTATCCCCACACGATTTTGCTGACCTCGCATTCCAAAGACCTGGGCTTAGCCGGTGAGCGCATCGGCTATGCCGCCATCGGTCCCAAGCACGAAGACCGCGTGGCTTTGCGCGCGGCCATGACCTTTGCCAACCGGACCCTGGGTTTTGTCAACGCGCCGGCCTTGTTCCAGCAGGCCGTGGCCGAAGTCCAGCAAGCCTCGGTGCCCATCGAAGCATACCAGGACTTACGAGATCTTTTCTGTGCCGGCCTCGACGACGCCGGAATCGAATACCTCCGCCCCCAGGGTGCCTTCTACTTGTTTCCCAAGTCACCGGTCGCTGACGATTTGGAGTTTGTCCAGGTCCTGAAAGAACGTTATATCCTGGCCGTACCCGGATCCGGCTTTGGCCGCAAGGGTTACATTCGTCTGTCTTTCTGCGTGACCCGGCAGGAGATCGAAGCCTCGTTGCCCGGCTTCAAAGCCGCCGCCGCTCAACTGCGTTAGCTCTAAGGGATTTCCCCGCCGGAGACGATGGTGTTGTCTTGGGCGGGAAGGGGGAGGATGGGCGTGACTTCCACTTCGTCCATGACTTGCAGGTCCCGATCGGCCCGGGCGATGGCGGCGGCGAAGCGGTCGATCAGGCGATTGGTCTCGGCCGATCGACAGGCAAAGTCGGAAATCAACATGGCAAATGCGTAGGTGTCGTTGCCCCGGGTGTGGATATAGCCGGCCAGGGCTCGAACGTTGTAAAGCGAGCCGCTTTTGAGGCGCATGGAGCGGGCCACGGTCGGATGGGTGAAGCGACCCACCACCGTGCCGTCGGAGCCGGCCACCGCCAGGCTGCCCAGAAAGTCGGGGCGCACATCGAAGCGCTGCCACATGTAGCTAAGCAAGGCCACCACCTGTCCGGCACTGACCCGATTGACGTCGTTGAGGCCCGAACCGTTGTGCAATACGTAGCTGGCATCGGCAATGCCCACTTCCTCTTTCAGAAAGGCGTTCATTACCTGCTGGCCCTTGTACCAGCTACCGGGTTGTGAGATTAGCTCGGCACCCAAGGTTTTAAATAACTGCTCGGCCATGAAATTCTGGCTGAGCTTGTTGACCTTGCGTACCAGTTCTCCCAGTGCGGGCGAACGCAGGGTGTAGATCAGTTCCGCGCTTTCGGGCACCGGTGCGCTCTTGACGCTGCGGCGGGTGCGGATGCCCGCCTGGTTGAGTGCCTTGCGAAAGCTGTGACCCGTGTACCAAAGCGGTTGGGCGATGCGCCGGTAGTAACGTAGACCGGGATTGTGCAGTGATACCCGACCGTTGACCAGGATGCGGGTGTGTTGCCCCAGGGTGTCGACATCGGTGCGGATTCGGCTGCGCCGCCGGCTGGTTTTTACCCGGTTGACCAGGCGCAAATGCTCGGAGTCGGGCGACAATTCCACCCGCGCGGGCCGGCCGGCCGCCTTGCCGGGAAATATCTGGATGCGGACCGTGTTGAAGTTGAGACTGAGGGCTCCCATGGGTGCCTGGTAAGGCCGGTCGCTGTTGTCTTGACTCCAACCGGGTCCTTGGCGTTGTTGATCAAAGTAGCTATCGTCCAGGATGATGGGTCCGTCCACCCGCCGAATATCGAGCGCCCGGATCTCGGTGGCCAAATGGAACAGGCGTTCGTTGACCAGAAAAGGGTCGGC
>JAUVBB010000556.1 GCA_030591445.1 Deltaproteobacteria bacterium
CTCGACCAAGTTCATGGGGAAGATAGGGGCAAAATCCTCCGGCGCCGCCGGTTTTCCGGTTCCCGGGTGCAAAGGCGGGGGCATGGGCTCTGGGAAGTCCGCGTTCAGGTTGTACCACTGCTTGGGTAAGAACTCTTCGGATAAAAAAGTCTTCTTTTCGGCCATGCCTACACCCTCCCATTTAGGGCTGTGCGCGGATGCGCAGCCAGCGTTTCTTGGACTGATTGCTTGGATCATGCCATAGCATGAGGATTGGTGACAGGGCAAGGTCGATTCGGCCGTGCCTGCTTTTTGGCGGCTGGGTTTATTCCCGCTCGATGATGATCATTTCGACCCGGCGGTTCATGGAACGGCCCTTGACGGTCTTGTTGGTGGCAATCGGTCGCTCTTCGCCGACGCCCTTGGGTACCAAGCGTGACGCAGCCACGCCTTTGTCGATGAGATGGCGTACCACCGATTCGGCCCGCCGTTGGCTCAAGGATTTGTTGTAGGCGTTTGGACCCTGAGAGTCGGTATGGCCCTCGATTTGCAGTTTCTTGATCTCTGGATGTTGCTGGAGGACCGCGACTACCTGATTAAGGATGGGGTATGATTTTTTCTTGATGATGGCCTTGTTGATCTCGAAGTGAATCTTTTCGCGCAACTCGATGGCCTTTTGGCTCACTCGAACCTTGATGTGGGCTTTGGACGGGCAGCCGTCGGCTTCGGCCTTGCCGGGCTTGTCCGGGCATTTGTCGATGTGATCGGGAATGCCGTCGTCATCACGGTCGGGGCAGCCTTCCATTTCGGGCTTGCCGGCTTTCTCCGGGCAGCGGTCCAGCTTGTCCTTGACGCCGTCGCCGTCGGTGTCTGGATCCGGTGGACAGCCCATGTTGGCGGCTGGGCCCGGTTCCTGCGGGCATTGGTCTTCCCGATCGATGACGCCGTCGCCGTCGGTGTCAGCCTCGGGACAGCCTTCATTGCTCTGGGGGCCCCAAGTGTCCGGGCATTTGTCATCGCGATCCGGTACCCCATCGTGATCGCGATCTTTGGTCGGTTTGACGGTTTTGGCGTCGGCGCCCCCAAAGGTATAACGAACCATGGGATAGAGCGCTACCGAGATGTCGCCGCGGCCGGGCAGATAGCTGACCATGGTTTCTAGCGCAAAGGAAAAGTGGCGCAAGTTGGTATAGTACTCCAACCCGCCGCCGGCCAAAATAGCCACGTCACTGTCGCCGGCAACTTCGATGGTACCGACCCGCTTGGGGGAGACATCCAGATAGCCGGCCCCCGCCTGGATGTAGGCGTACACTCTCTCGGTTGCCAACAAGGCCAAAGATGCGCCGCCCCAGACCAATCGCCCCTTCCAGTCCATGGGCAAAGTTGTGGAACCGTCTTTGGCGGTGGCGGAGAAAGCCTGGCTCAAGTAGCCGGCCTTGAGCCGGAGCACCCAGGTCAAGTCGTAGCCCAACTCCAGGCCGGTCAGGAACCCAAGCCCGGGTTCGGCCACCGGTGGATCGAAGTCCCAGGCGACACCGCCCATCAGACCCACGGTAAATCCCTTTTCTACGTCGTCAAAAACCTGGATCTTGGGTGCGGCGGCGAAGGCAGTTGCCGAGGCCAGGAAAAAAAATGCACATACAGTGATCCGCGGGGTCATGGCTACTTCCTCCCCTTGTTTGGAGGAATTTGTCTTAACCTTACCTTATCTTAAGGCGGTGGATAGAATCAAATTTGTTCCAGAACTTACTCTTCCACAGAATCTTGCGAAGTGTCGCCAACTGTGGCACCGTTACTTGGTGGCCATTAAACGTGCGGTAGCGACCAAGCGCGGTGCGAGCAAGAACAAAACAAGTTCTGCTCGACTGCGAAAGACAGGGACCCAGGCTGAGCGCATTGGGCAATTGGAGGGTCTCGTCGAATTGCTGCTTCGGGCTTCACTGCGGGGCCGGGTCTTGCCTGCTGAGCAACGACTGTTCAAACAATTCATCGACAGTCGCAAGCAGCAAAAAGAACGGCCCGCGAAAAAGGCCGAGATTCGCTGCCCAGCTTGTCGCTCGGTATTGCCGGATCCAAAACAGGAGCGTTGCCCCTGGTGTTCGGTGTGGTTGGGCTTGGCCGAGGCGCCCAAACGACGAAAAAAGTAAAATCGAAGGGTTCGAACCCGATGGAAGCTGCTCCTCTGCAAATCGATCTACTGAGCAAAACAAGTGACAATGACACCGCCGAGGTGCACATCGGACGTGCCATCACGGAAAAAGGTGCGGTGCTGGTCACGGCCCGGCGTTTGCGTCGCCAAGTGGCCAAAGTTGGCGAAGTGGTACGTCGGCTAGCTAAGGCCTCGAAGGTGGCTGCCTCCCTTCAACACAACAATGTATCGCCCCATTTGGGTTTTGGTGAGACCAACGGAGATTATTACTGGGTCGATGAACGTACCGAAGGCTTTGACTTGGCTACGGTGTTCAATCGATTGTCTTCCCGCGAGGTTCATCTGGGTTCGGCAAGTGCCTTGCAAGTGGGGCTAGATTTTTCCCGCGGGCTGGCCGAATTGCATCGGCGAGAGATGGTGTATTCCGGGCTCGGGCCCGAAAATATTGTGCTTGGTTACGACGGTGTTTCTCGTCTTTGCGGGGTCGGTTTCGAAAGCACCTTGATGGGATTCAAGGAGCTGCGTTCCTTGTTGCGGCGCGGACGCGCAGACTGGTTGGCTCCGGAAGTGGCCCAAGGTCGTGATCCGAGCATGAAATCCGATGTGTTTTGGGCGGCGGCCTTGGCGTATATGCTGTTGACCGGGCGATCCCCGCTGGCGTCGAGCGATCGCAATGGCGTGGGCGCGGCCATCCGTAACACCGCGATAGAGCCGCCCTCCAAACTCGATCGTTCGCTGCCGTTTTCCTGCGACGCTATCTTTATAAAGGCCTTAGGCGCCTCTACCCAAGGACGTCACGAGACGGCCATTTCGCTGGCAGCGGCCTTTCAGCGCCTGCGTAGCTCTTTGATCAAGGGCCCGGACCGGGGGGCGGTGGAGGTAGGTGAATTTATTGAAGGTCTTTTCCCCAACGAAGCGGTGGTGGTGGGGATGCGCGGGACTTTGCAACAGACCCTGACCGGGCCGAGCATCGATTTGGTGTTGCTGGCCGCCGAGAAGCCAGAGATCTCCATTCCGGAAAAACCCAGTACGCCTTCGCCGGTCGGTGCCAAGCCGGCAGGGGATGATGCTTTGGCTCGGGTGGCGGCATGGGAAGCAGCTTTCGGTCCTTCGAAAAAAGACGGACCGAAATCCGGCGCCAAATCTGCCGGTGGGAAGCCCCCTCCGGTACCCGGCGCCAAACCCCAAGCACCGCCACCGGTACCAGAGACGAAAAATGCCGCCGGGCCCCAGGTTGCCAAGGCGCCGCCACTGACGCCCTCGGTAGTCATCGACTGGAGTGGGCTCGAACCCGATACCGAAGAAAGAAAACCAGAGAAATTATCCGCCGAAACCCTCGACGATGAACTCACCCCGGTGTTGGAAATCGGCACTGACGAAATTACCAGCTTGCCTCTTATCGAGGTTGATGGGGAAGTGACTGCCGAGACGCTCCCCGTGGCTTCAGCGAAGGAACCTGCGCCTGAACCCTCCTTCGCTGAAGCTACGGAGGGCAGGCCTGAGCCGGAACCTGAGCCCTCCTCCGCGGAAGCTACGGAGGGCAGGCCTGAGCCTGAGCCTGAGCCTGAGCC